>CAMBTV010000058.1 GCA_945870835.1 Chitinophaga pinensis | reverse complement strand
TTACGTTAAGAAAATCAGTTTTCCATACTTGTAACAATGCACCTTGAAGTAGATTATATGAATAGTTCACTTGGGCTGGGTCTCCTACAGAAATAACATGGGTTAGTTTTTTATTTTTATGAATCATAAATGACCTGATAATCTCAGGTTCTTTTTCTGTTTTGACAGTAATAAGTGCCGGAGTTACTTCAGGCATGGAAGATGGGCTGTGAAGTGGTATAGCTTTACTATTTGCTTTTTCAATAAATAAGGATAATCCATTTTGTGCCCATCCGTCATTTTTATTTACCCATAAATTAAAATGATGTTCTCCTTTTTCAAGATGGATTGACCCAGAAACAGTTTCTCCACCTATCCAAGTCCATGTAGGTTTTATAACACTCTTTCCATCTATTTCTAAACTTCCATCTCCAGAATATGAAGAAGTGAATAGGTAGGTATCCGAAGAGGGTATAGTCATTAAACCTTCAAATTGAAGTAAGAAGCCATCTTCTACTGCTGCTAGTCTAGCATTTATTGATTTTGTTTTCCCTTCTGCTGTTGGTTTAATTTTGATGGCTTCTGCTGGCGTTTTGATGTTACGTTCATGGTACTTGTAATTAATCTCGGATGTAGTTACATTTAAATTTTCTAAAAAAGCATAGTGTATATTTTTAAAAGCAACAACTCCATGATCTCCTTGAAACATAATTGGAGCTAACAATTTTTCATCTTCTGCAGCTGATGAACGAGTTGGTCCAGTTACAAAAATATTTTCATGCAGGATTGCTCCGTTAAGTTTTATGAAATTAAATTTCGCATTCATTATTTTTTTTCCAGCTGCATCAAATTTTGGTGCTTGAAAAGAAATTTCCATATGTTGCCAAAGACCTGGGGCTAGACTTGCATTTTTTAATGGGGCATTGCCTTCAAAGCCTTTATCACCGCTCCATCTTTCATATATTCCACCCATATCACTTGAGGTGGGTGCTTTCGAATTCCAGCTATCTAGGATTTGTACTTCATATCTAGATTGGAAGTATATTCCTGCGTTAGACCCTTCGGCTACCATAATGTCTAATTCTAAATATATATCTCCATGATTAAATTTTGTAAAGAGGTTTCGGCCTTCTTTAAATTGAATCTCTTTTTTGAAGTTGTTGTATAAAATGCCACTGCCTTTTGATGGATTCAATGATTCGCTGTCATATTTACCTTGAATATCACCCACTATTTCCCAATTTTCTGAAGCGGATTTGAATCCTTCCAGATTATCTAATTGAATGTCATTTAATCTTGATGTAAGTTTTTGTGCATTGATATTACTTATCAATAAAGTACAAAAGATAAATGAGCAAATTATTTTAGCAAACATGCAATTTATTTTAGTGGATGAATTTAGTTAAAAATACTTTTCGCTTAATAGAAAATCCTTCTTGAAATTGATTTTAGATTTACTTTATAGCTGTACAGTTAAACCCAAAATGCTTTCAATAAATAAAGATATTGCAATAACCATTATTAATATCACTACAGTAATCTTTCTGAAATTTCAAAAGCTATAAATGAAAATGGTTGCAAAAAAAGAAAAGGATATTTTTAATAGGCTGTTATTGTTAGTAGGCTAATAAAAAAGGTTGAATACTTTAAATTATTTAATAATAAATGATTTAATAATAAATGATCACTATTAGTCGTAAGAGAATATTACTGATTCACAAAATCCTGACCAAGGTTCCGCGCTAGGCTGTCTCTAAAAAAAGGTGAATTATGAGAAATATTGTATTATCTAGCTGAAGGCTTTATTGAATTCTCCGTCTTCTTATTCTTGAAAAAAAATAAAATTTCAGCTTTTGTCATTTTGGATAACTTTTCACTTAATCTTTCCCTTTGTGAACGCATGTATTTTACAGCGTCAAATTGTTTTTCAATTGTCTTCATACTTTTCAAATTCTCTTGGTGATCTAATCTCTAATTGTTTATACCCTTTTTTTAAATTAACTGAATTATAACCTTCTATTCGTTCAACATTAACAATATGCTTAAAATTCCAACTAATTAAATAATCTGCTTTGTTGATTGTTGCGATTGCAATATGTAAACAATCAGCAAAACTTGTTTGACCTACTACCTTTTCATCAATATAGGCTGAAGCTAATTCAACAGCCTCCTCCGTTACCTCTATAAATTCAGTATACTCCTCTTTAATTCCTTTTACTAAATTTTTTACTTTTTCTGGTGCATTTTCAAGTTCATCTTGTGTGACCGTAGAAAATAACAAAATAAATTCATTTGTTCTTAAACGCTCAAATAATGGAATAGTGTGTTCTGAAAATTCACCATCAAAATAGCCACCAAAAACTGATGTATCAAGGTATAGTCTTGGCTTCATTTTACAAAATTAAACAAGATTGATGTGATTACCCTATTATTTTAGGTCCAGGTTCCGAGCCAGGTTTTCAAGTAAATCGGGTTAAAATAAGTGAAACATGAGAAATTCTAAGTGCTCAGTATCATGTAAGACAGGCATAAAACAAACTCAAAAAACAGTCTAATTCAATGATACTGCTACCCCATTTGCTACCCATGCGGTTATAAAACAACAAAACCCTTACTAGGTATGAATTCTAAAAAAAGGCGGTGGTCCCGACAAGAATCGAACTTGTGTCTAATGTTTAGGAAACATCTATTCTATCCACTGAACTACGGGACCAATTGAACTACTCAGGTCTACAGGCGCTAAATAGGGAGTGCAAAAGTAACAAACAACCCAATAGCATCCAACATTCATTGACATATAGGTCAATTTACTTTTTTATCCGCCCAAAGCCCCTGCATTCGCTTTCGTAAATTTGTTACCCTTATCTTTGCGCTCCTAATATAGTAAGCATATGAAGTGGTTAAATGTAGTTATTAAATATAGACTTTGGATTGGAATTGTAATATTGGCACTTGCCATTTTCACCAATGTACAAGCAGGCTTTTGGCCATCTTTTGTGCTCTATTTAGTAGCAGTTATTTTAATTGTAGGCCATTTCGTTTTCGGTCCCATGCGCCTTATTCAAGAGTGTATGGAAACCGGTGATATGGAAGGTGCAAAAAAAGTACTAGACGCAATCTGGTTCCCCGCTTTATTGATAAAACCCATCCGCTCAGTTTACTACACCGTAAAAGGCAACTTAGATATGGCGGACCAAGATTTTGTAGGTGCCGAAAAAAACTTAAAAATAAGCCAGGAATTAATGGGCGATGGCAGTGGCTTGATGGGTGGACAGATGAAGCAAGCCGAAGGTGCTAACAAATTACAACTAGGTATGCTCGCCATGCAAAAAGGTGATATGAAACAGGCGGAAAGTTATATTCGTGGAGCCATTAGATCAGGCTTGCCCGACAAAGAAAACGAGGCTGCCGCTTATCTTCAGCTTTCTTCCATCATGATTAATAAAAGAGAATTTAGAGCTGGTAAAGATTACTTTAAAAAGGCCAAGGGACTTAAACCTACTACCCCTCAAATTGCTGATCAGATTAAGCAAATGGAAAAATATATATCTCGCATGCCGGGATAGGACTAATCTAAAAATAATCAGGCAAGCAATTATTTTAAAATCACTTGTCTGAAATATTACAATATCTTAAAATTATTTTAAGAAGCCTTATTACTAAAAAGCTTTTCTGTCTTGGTAAATCGATAATCAAAAATTCCTTCTAGCTGCTTTTTTACAAAAAGAAAATGAGCTATATCTCCCAGAAACCAGAAGGGTAATTTATAGTGTACAATGTCTGTCATCTCTACTCCATTTGCAACCTGTTTAAAATGATGCTGATGGTGCCACATTACATAAGGACCAAATCGCTGCTCGTCTACAAAGAATTTTTTGTCCTCGACATGAGTAATTTCTGTCATCCAATAAATAGGAATATTTAGAACGGGACTCACCTTGTATTCAATAATTTGTCCTGCATACATCTTTTCACCATGATGCTTTGAAATAATATTAAACCCCAATTCATCTGGAGTAATCTCTTTTAAATTGGCAGGGCTACTAAAAAAATCCCAGGCCTGATCCAGGCTGATAGGCAAATTTTGCACTGTTTTAATACTATATACCTTACTCATTTTTGACTTTTATTTACTTAACAAATAATGATAGTGAATGTTGGAAATTTTAAAAAAATAAATAAAAGCCTAGTTCAGTCAACTGCAATTGGCGATACCTTTTTTACCATAAATATAGATATCCTGCCTTCTCAACGGTATACGCTATCCCCGAGATCTCCAATTTAAGTAATTTTATCAATTTCAAAATACTGCAAACAAAAGAAACAGACTAAGTTTGCAGTATAATAAGATTCAATGAAAATTAAAGTATTACTTTATTTTACTGCTAGCATTATTGTCATTTATTTTATTTCCATTACTGGCACTGGTTGCGCACAAATAGGTGCCCCCACTGGCGGACCGAGAGATAGTTTACCACCTGAATTAGTAAATGCGCTCCCTAAATTAATGACTACCAACTTCAAAGGAAATAAGATCACACTTAATTTTAATGAATATATTGATGTGCAAGATGTATCAACCAACCTGTTGGTATCACCCTTTCCAAAAACCAACCCTACAGTAGATTACAAATTAAAAACGGTAACTGTAAAATTAAAAGACAGTCTGATTGACAATACTACTTACACCATCAACTTCGGAAACGCGATTAAAGATAACAATGAAGGGAACCCTTTTAGAAATTTTACTTACGTATTCTCTACAGGAAAAACGATTGATTCTTTGCAAATTAGTGGAAACGTAATTATTGCTCAAACAGGTAAAGCAGACAGCACCATTATTGCCCTACTGTATCGAAATGCAGATGACTCTGCAGTGCAAAAAATAAAGCCGAATTATATTGCTAAACTAGACAGCTCAGGAAATTTTACTTTTAAATACCTTGCTGCAGGCTCCTATAAAATTTATGCATTGAAAGATGGCGATGGCGGAAAATACTATAATTCAAAAATAGAAATGTTTGCTTTTGGAGATTCATTGGTAACAGCTGCTGAAAGTTTTTCACCCATTAAGTTATACGCCTACGAAGAAGAAAAAGAAGCTAAAAAAATCCCAAGGTCTTCAGCTACCTCAACAAAAAAAGCTGATCCACTTGATAAAAAATTAAGGTATGCTTCTAGCTTAGCAAATAATAAGCAGGATTTACTTTCCGATTTATTGTTAACCGTTAATCACCCTTTAAAAAATTTAGATCCAAAAAAGTTGATCTTAACAGATACTAATTATAAAACTATTCCTACAAAAGTAAACATAGATAGTACTCAGAAGATTATATCTATCCAAGCAAAATGGACCGAAAGCACTGATTACCGGCTGCTGGTATTTAAAGATGCATTCAGCGATTCAAGTGACACTCAATTAACCAAACAGGATACAATTCGCTTCAGCACAAAGCAGCGCATTGAATACGGAAATCTACTACTGCGTTTTAGTAATCTTTCATCAGTAGTGCATCCCATCTTACAATTTATTAAAGAAGGAGAAATTTATAAATCTGTTCCCATCACTTCTCCACAATGGGCTGATAAATTATTTGCTCCAGGTGAATATGAACTTAGAATATTATTTGACACCAACAACAATGGTAAATGGGATCCAGGAAGTTATTCAAAAAAATTACAACCTGAAAAAACGATCACACTCGATAGTAAATTGGCTATTAAGGCCAATTGGGACAATGAAAGAGATATCAAATTTTAAAATATTTTTAATACGCGAAATGGTGAGTTATAAATAATTTCAATTCGATTCAATTTTCAACTTCCCAATTATCCTTTAACTTCGTTTCATGATTTTTTCTTCCTCACTTTTAGAAAATGCAGTTGCAGAATTTGCCAAACTACCAGGCATCGGAAAAAAAACTGCGTTAAGATTGGTACTTCATTTAATCAAACAAGAAGCCCATTCAGTGATTCAATTTAGCGAGGCTATATCCAAATTAAGAGAAGAAATTAAATTTTGCAGTAGGTGCCATAATATTTCCGATACTGAACTTTGTAATATTTGTACCAATCATTCGCGCAAACAAGGATTACTTTGTGTAGTAGAAAATATACGGGATGTAATTGCCATTGAAAGCACTCAACAATTTAATGGTGTTTACCATGTATTAGGAGGTATTATTTCTCCTTTAGATGGCGTAGGGCCAGAACAATTAACGATTGATTCTCTAATTCATAGGGTAGCAAATGAAGGAATAACAGAAATCATCTTTGCCTTAAACGCCAATATTCAGGGTGACACGACCATTTATTACATCAGCAAAAAACTAAAAGGTCTACCCGTCAAAATCACCACCATAGCAAGGGGTATTGCCTTTGGAGGCGAATTAGAATATGCTGATGAAATGACCCTCGCCAAAAGCATCTCTAACCGAATACCCGTAGAAAACTATATTGTTTCGGGAAATTAAGCAAACATTTAGAATCTATTGCCCGAATTCACCTCCATCCTATTTTGCACTTTGGCTTAGTTGCTTTATTTTTGCATCTGCTATCATTCAGATTTGTTTATTGTTCAGCCTGATAGTATTTAAAAGTGAACTAATAAACGAAAACAACTCCACTTCTCTCTCCCGGATTGATTCTCGTTTATTTTTTTACACTTTTTTTGATTAGTTACTTACAGACACTAGCAAGTTGCTAAAGCGCTTCGTTTATTCGAAACATTTAGTACCGTTTTTCTGGAAGTTTTAGAAAACTAGACTCGATGATTTATTCAATTTAAAAAAGTCTCCGCCTACCCGACGGATAAATAGTATGAAAAAAAGTATTCAGGAAATTCTTGCAGAAAGAATATTAATTATCGATGGCGCGATGGGTACCATGATACAACGCCACAAACTTGAAGAAGCAGATTACCGCGGTGAACGTTTTAAAGATTGGCATACCGATGTGAAAGGCAACAACGACTTGTTGAGTATTACCCAACCTGATATTATCATAGGCATTCATAAATTATACTTAGAGGCTGGTGCTGATATCATTGAAACCAATACTTTCAGTAGTACTGTGATAGCGCAAGCGGATTATGACATGCAAACGCTGGCTTACGAATTGAATGTGGAGTCTGCAAGATGTGCAAGATTGGCTGCAGATGAATACACTGCAAAAAATCCTTCCAAACAAAGATTTGTAGCGGGTGCTATTGGGCCACTTAATAAAACATTGAGTTTGTCTCCTGATGTTAACAATCCGGGCTTTCGCGCTGTCACCTTTGACGAAGTAGCTGCAGCCTACACAGAGCAAATAAAAGGTTTGATAGAAGGCGGTGTAGATATTCTATTAATAGAAACCATCTTTGATACGCTCAATGCAAAAGCTGCCATCTACGCAGCAAAAAAATTTTTCAGGGACACTGGAAAACCAGAATTACCTATCATGATTAGTGGCACTATAACCGATGCAAGTGGACGTACCCTTAGCGGACAAACATTGGAAGCCTTTTATGTATCCGTTATGCATGCCAATCCTTTGAGCGTTGGACTAAACTGTGCATTAGGAGCTGCAGAAATGAGGCCTCATATAGAGGAACTGGCACAAATTTGTAGCTGCTTCACCTCAGCTTATCCCAACGCAGGATTACCCAATGCATTTGGAGAATATGATGAACAGCCACATGAAACCGCTCATATTATCGAAGAATGGGCTGCCAATGGTTGGCTCAATATTGTAGGTGGCTGCTGCGGTACCACTCCTGACCATATCAAACATATTGCTGACGAAGTGGCTAAGTTTAAACCAAGGGCATTGCCTTTTGTAGAAAAAAATATATAAAATAAATAGTGAGAATTAGAAATAAAATAAGCTGATAAATTCAATATCTTTCTAAGAGACCCTTTATTAAAAAAGGTGGCGAAAGTTTGCCACTATCATTCAATAAAACAATCTTATATGGAAATAAATGAACAGCTAATTGTAGACCGGGTATTACTAATTCGAGGTATTAAAATAATGCTTGATAAAGATCTTGCAGAGATGTACGGGGTAGAGGTAAAAAGGTTAAATGAACGGGTAAAAAGAAATCATACTCGTTTTCCTGCCGACTTTATGTTTCAGTTATCAAGTGATGAATGGCTTGATTTGAAGTCGCAAAATGCGACTTCAAGTTGGGGAGGAAATCGAAAGTTGCCATTTGTATTCACAGAACAGGGAGTAGCTATGTTGTCGAGCGTATTAAATTCTGAGACAGCCATTCAAGTAAATATCCAAATCATCCGGGTATTTACAAAAATGAAACAACTGCTACTTGAAAACAAAGAGTTGTTTTTAAAAATTGAAAAGGTGGAAACGCAACTAACCAATCATAGTAAAGATCTTCAAAACATCTTTACTATTTTAAAAAAATTAATACCATTACCCGAAACGGTTAAACGAAACCCAATTGGATTTCCTTATCCGAAAAAGAAATAGACCATACAAAAAATATTCATATCAAATCGAAGAGCAGATTATTAAAAAGATTGTAAAAATCATGAGTGAAAATAAAAATATCAAGCCTTACCTCCGACTAAGTGGATTAGAACCATTGGTAGTAAGACCCGAAACGAATTTTGTAAATGTCGGGGAGCGAACCAATGTTACTGGTAGCAAAATGTTTGCCCGATTAATTAGAGAAGGGTCTTATGAACAAGCTTTAAGTGTTGCTCGTCAGCAGGTAGAAAGCGGTGCACAAATTATTGATATCAATATGGATGATGCCTTGCTAGAAGGAGTGCAGGCAATGACCACCTTTTTAAATTTAGTACAAGCAGAACCAGATATAGCAAAAATCCCGATCATGATTGACTCCTCAAAATTTGAGATTATTGAGGCGGGATTAAAATGTGTTCAAGGTAAATGCATTGTGAACTCTATTTCAATGAAAGAAGGGGAAGCTAAGTTTATTGAGCAAGCATTTATTTGTAAAAGCTACGGAGCATCTGTGATTGTGATGGCATTTGATGAAATAGGACAGGCTGATACCAAAGAAAGAAAAATAGAGATTTGCCATCGTGCTTATAAAATATTAACCGAACAGGTAGGCTTTGATCCACAGGATATTATTTTTGATCCCAATATTTTTGCCATTGCAACTGGAATTGAAGAGCACAGCAACTATGCCGTAGATTTTATAGATGCTACCAAGGAAATTAAAAAATTGATGCCGCTAACAAAAGTGAGCGGGGGTGTAAGCAATGTATCTTTTTCTTTCAGAGGCAATGACCATGTAAGAGAAGCGATCCATAGCGTTTTCTTATTCTATGCAATCAAAGCAGGTATGGACATGGGGATTGTAAATGCGGGGCAATTAGTGGTGTACGATGAAATTGAATCAACCCTTCGGGAACTTTGTGAAGATGTTATCCTTAATAGAAACAATGAAAACAATGAAGCGACTGAAAAATTAATTCTACATGCAGAAAAAGTGAAAGCAAAGGGTAAGGTAGAAATTAAAGATGAAAAATGGAGAAATGAATCTGTTCAAAATAGACTTTCACACTCATTGGTAAACGGAATCACTGAATTCATTGATGCAGATACAGAAGAAGCTAGACTTGCTTATCCAAAACCATTGGATGTAATTGAAGGTCCGTTAATGGATGGTATGAACATTGTGGGAGATCTATTTGGCGCGGGTAAAATGTTTTTACCTCAGGTAGTAAAAAGTGCTCGAGTAATGAAAAAAGCGGTAGCGGTACTTACCCCTTTTATTGAACAAGAAAAAGAAGATAGAAAGCAAGCGCATCTTGCTGCTGGAACAATCAATGAAGAAACTGCAGGTGCTGCAAAGATTCTGCTAGCTACGGTAAAGGGTGATGTACATGATATTGGTAAAAATATTGTAGGAGTAGTACTAGGTTGTAATGGATATGATATCATAGACCTTGGGGTAATGGTATCAACGGATAAAATTTTAGATGCCGCCGTAAAAAACAATGTAGATATCATTGGACTAAGCGGCCTAATCACTCCATCACTTGATGAAATGGTACATGTGGCCCATGAAATGAAAAGAAGAGGTATGACTCAACCACTTTTGATTGGAGGTGCCACCACTTCTAGAATGCATACTGCTGTTAAAATTGCTCAACAATATGACCATGGCGTAATTCATGTATTGGATGCCAGTAGAAGTGTAACCGTTGCCGGTAGTTTGTTAAGCAAAGAACAAAAACCTGATTTCCTCAACGGTATTAAAAAAGAATACGATCAACTGAAGGAAGATTTTATAAATAAGAAAACCATCAAAAATTATTTACCATTTAAAGAAGCTCAGCAAAATCCAGCAAGCATTGAATGGAATAATTTTACACCAGTAAAACCTTCCTTTACGGGTGCCAAAATTTTAGAAAAATACTCAATAGCAGAAATAGCTGATTTCATAGATTGGCAACCTTTTTTTATTGCTTGGGAAATGCATGGCAAATTTCCTCAATTACTTACCGATGAGGTGATTGGTTCTGCTGCAACCCTTTTATATAAAGACGCGCAAAAACTTTTGAAGCAAATCATTGATGAAAAATGGCTTACCGCTAGAGGGGCCGTTGGCTTTTGGCCTGCAGAAAGAACTGCCCCTGATACTGTCACAATAAATAATAAGGAGGAAAAAATTAAACTAGAATTTTTGCGTCAACAAATTAAAAAGGCTCCTGGACAACCGAATATATCTTTGGCTGACTTCATAAAAAAAGAAGGCACTGGAATTGATTATATCGGAGCATTTTCAGTGACCATTGAAGGAATTGAACCGCATATAAAAAGATTAGAGGACCAATTAGACGACTATAATAAAATTATCTTACAAGCGCTTGCGGATAGGCTAGCAGAAGCGTTTGCAGAATTATTACATAAAAAAACTAGGCTCGACTATTGGGGATATGCTACCGATGAACATCTTACCAATGAGCAGTTAATCAAAGAAGAATATTTGGGAATTCGCCCTGCTCCTGGTTACCCAGCTTGCCCTGATCATACAGAAAAATATAAGTTATTCGAACTCCTGGGCGGTGAAAAAGCAACCGGAATTCATTTAACCGAATCATTGGCAATGTATCCAGCTTCCTCTGTTTGCGGATGGTATTTAGCCAACCCTGCGAGTAAATATTTTGGTGTAGGTAAAATAAATGAAGACCAATTAAATGATTATGCCCAGAGAAAAGGTATGCCGTTAGAGCTAGCTAAAAAATGGCTAAGTCCAATTTTGGATTAATCAATTACGCTTTATTTAAAACGAGCTTACTTCATTGACTTATACCGGATCATTTATTGGTAAATAATTATTTTAAGACCCCTTCTTTTTTACCTAATTTTACGGTATAAAAACAAATGCATTATAAAGTGAAAATCCTACCCATTCTACTCTTTATACTTTTAAGTAATCATAGCACTGAAGCTCAAAACAAGAAAAAAGAAAGAACCAGAGAATTTTATTTTTCTTGGGGCTATAATAAAGAGTGGTACACTCCAAGTACTGTAAAAATTAGCCAGCCCTTATTAGGAAATAAATACAACTTTGTAAATATTAAAGGACATGACCGTCCTGGATGGGATGAAAATCTTTTTAAAAAACCAATCTCAGTTCCTCAATATAACTATCGTATAGGACTTTTTGTAAACAAGAAGAAAGGAATTGCCTTCGAAATTAATTTTGACCATACTAAATATATTTTTGCAGATCAAGAGGCAAAAATAAAAGGTACTTTAAATAATCGACCAATTGATAGTACCGTCAATTTTTCTGCAGCCAATGGATTTCACTATTATCTTAATAATGGAGCTAATTTTCTACTTTTTAATATTGTAAAAAGATGGCAATGGTATGGTTCCAAAAATGGAAATATTAAAATAGACTTTTTAGGCAAAGCGGGTATTGGACCAGTAATTCCCCATGTGGAGAATAGTTTCTTTGGTCAGTCAAACCAACCCGGCTTTCAATTGGGCGGATGGAATATCGGAGTAGAGACAGTTATTCGTACTACCTTCTTTAAATATGTATTTCTAGAATATTCCAATAAATTGGACTATGCTCGATATTCCAATTTGAAAGTATTTCAAGGCACTGCCAAACATGCTTTTGGCACTTATGAAATGATCGCAAGTTTGGGTGCTACTTTTCCAGTAGGGTCGCGTTAAAACAATTAAATCCAAAATAAATTATTTTCATCATGCGAATCATATCCTACAATGTTAATGGCTTAAGGGCAGTGCTAAAGAAAGGATTTATTGATTGGTTAAAAACAAATCCTGCTGATATTATCTGCCTGCAAGAAACCAAGGCTACCAAGGATGATATAGACACCAAGCTATTGGATGCCCTAGGTTTCCACCATCATTGGTTTAGTGCACAAAAAAAAGGATACAGCGGAGTAGCTGTTTTTTCAAAAATAAAACCAGATTTAGTAATTACTGGAAACGGACACAAGGAAAGTGACGATGAAGGGAGGGTTATTCAACTCGATTTTGGAGACCTACGACTTATCAATGCCTATTTCCCATCAGGCACCAGCGGTGATCTTAGACAGCAATTTAAATACATTTGGTTGGATGAGCTGAAAATCTATTTAGACAAATTAAAAAAAACGCACCCGAAAATAATATTGTGTGGAGATTATAATATAGCGCATGAACCCATTGACATTCATGACCCTAAGGGAAATAAAAACAGTAGTGGATTTTTGCCCCAAGAAAGAGAATGGATGACTCAATTTTTAGCCAGTGGTTGGATTGATACTTTTAGGGAATTTCACAAAGAACCACACCGTTATAGTTGGTGGAGCCAGCGTTTCCCATCCGTTCGCTTAAACAATAAAGGTTGGCGTATAGATTACATCTCAGTAACTGCTCCCTTAAAAGAACATTTAGTAGATGCAGACATTTATCCGGATGTTAAATACAGTGACCACTGCCCTGTTTTTTTAGAACTCAAATCTTAATCACACCATCGTAGTTTCCTAACTTATTAATAGTATCAAAAAGTAGAATTTTAAAAATTTCACAAATGATTATTTATAATGTTACTATTAAAGTACAAGCTTCCATTCATCAAGAATGGCTTATCTGGCTAAAAACAGATCATATTCCTGCTATTTTAAATACAGGCTGTTTTACTCACTCTAATATTTTACAATTATTGGAAACGGATGAATCTGAAGGTCCTACTTATGCACTACAATTTCATTCAGAAAGTAAAGCCCAATATAACCGATACCTAGAGCTTTTTTCTAATGAATTAAGAATAAAATCATATAAAAAATGGGGAGATCAATTCATCGCTTTTAGCTCCGTGATGCAGGTTGTTAACTAAATGTGTAAAATTAAAAAAACACTTTTGTTCAATCAAATTCCTCCTTATATTGTCAGCAAATCCGCGCAGAGACTGAATTTTACCTCAATAAGTAATGAAACCCTTTACAGCATTGACTTTCACCACCTTTACTGCCTGCTATTGGTTACGAATAAATACTTTCGATTTATCTTAAATCCTCTGCACTTGCGACTTACAGCGATTTTTTTTCTTTTAAAAAAAAGAAAAAAAAAGTATTGGAATAAAAAACCATCTATATTTGTTGAAGTAAACTTTTAAAAACTCAATTATGAACAAAGCAGAATTAATCGCAAAAATTTCTGATGATGCTGGCATCACTAAAACACAAGCAAACGCAACTTTAGATTCATTTGTTGCAGCAGTTACAAAAACATTAAAAGGTAACGGTAAAGTTACTTTGGTTGGTTTTGGTACTTTCTCTGTATCTAAGAGAGCAGCTCGTAATGGTCGTAATCCTCAGACAGGAGCAGTTATTAAAATTAAAGCTAAAAAAGTAGCTAAATTTAAAGCTGGAAAAGAATTGTCTTCTAAAATCTAATGATCAGTCAACTACATTAAAAAAGCAAGACGTATTTTATGTCTTGCTTTTTTATCTTATTTCATTTCACTAAAAAAAACTATCATGGGACGCGGAGATATCAAAACAAAAAAAGGTAAAATTGCAAAAGGTTCTTTTGGAAAATCTAGACCTGCAAAACCTGCTAAAAAAGCAGTAGTAGTAGCAGCAGTAAATAAAGAAGAAGAAGCGCCTAAGAAAAAGGTGGCAAAAAAGAAAGCTTAATAAAATGATCCGTTGATAAGTTGTCAGGTATAGTCTCTTCAACTTATCA
>CAMBTV010000057.1 GCA_945870835.1 Chitinophaga pinensis | reverse complement strand
AAATAGCCTTGTTGATAATTTTTTCTCATATCATTCTATTTACTTATCTCACAAGCAGTGGCGTGTCAAATGGATTAGGGGTGGGTTTTTTACCCTTTACTTTAGGAATAGTATTGATTCCTATTATATTTTATATTGGCCAGTCTATTAAGAAAAATAAAGTTTCCTAATTTAAAATGATTTTCCCTTAAAAGACTGAACTTAGTATTGTATCTAAAGAGTAGGTAAAAATTGTAGGAAAATTATTAAAGAATCGGTCAATACTTAAAATTAGATTGCAAAACCACTAGACAAATACTACATAAAAATATATTTTATGAAAAAAAATTTCAATTTTTTAAAAAGAGTACTATTAATTTTTGCTTTGCTGACTCAATTACAAACGGAGGCACAATCAGATTTTAGCATTAAGGATTCTCTTATAAAAATAGAAAACACAAAAGATAAAACATTAAAAACGAAGGTTTACATTAATATTAGTTTTAAACTTGTTAACTGGAGTTCAGACTCATCCTTGTTGTTTTTAAAAAAGGCAGAAGTTTTAGCAAAGGAAATAAATGACCCTAATCTATTAGAAAGTATATATGGGGGTTTAGCAAGAGCTGAAAATACCTATACAGCTAATTATACGTCTGCACTATATCATGCATTTGATCTTTTAAAATATAGAAAAATTAACATTCAAAAAAATGGATTCAAACCAACCAATAATAGTGGTCAAAATCCATTTAATGGCAACTACTTTTTGATTGCGTCTATTTACGCCAACCTTGGAAACAAAGCTAAATCTGAAGAATATTTAAAAAGAATTGATACTGAATTACTAGACCCAAATTCTTCTATAAATAAAGTTTTGGATGATGGAACGCGATATAGACTTACAGAATTCGCTAATGTATATATTCTTAATGATAATTTGGAGGGGGCAAAAAAATTGATGCCTGTTAGTATGAAGATAAATTCACAATATCCCTATTTAAAACAGTGGGGATATCCTTATATTATTGACGGTAATCTAAATCTTAAATTAAAAAATTATGAAATAGCCATCAACGACTATAAAAAAGCTTTGCCTATTCAACTATATACTAAAAGAATAAAAGGAGCGATTGAATGCGCTTTTGGGATGGCTGATGCGTATCAAAAATTAAATATGCCTGATTCAAGTTTGAAATATTGTAATCTGGTAATTGAGTTTTCAAAAAACTATAATAATGCTAAAGGCGTCCTAAATACCTATTACATTTTAGCAAAAATATATAACTCCAAAGGAGATGATAAATTGGCCTATCATTTTTTAGAAGCTGCAAAAAATATTAATGACAGTTTATATAGTAGAAATAATATTTATGAAGCTCAAAATTTTGCGTTGAATGAACAAGAAAAAAATGATGCGCTAGATGAGCAGAAAAAGAAATCAAAGGAACTATTGGCTATCATTGGATGTTTATTCATACTGTCCATTGTAATTATAGTACTTATTCAGAAATCTGTCCAAAAACGTAAATTCAGTAAAATAGAAGAAGCAAGGAAAAACAATGAATTACTAGCAGCCAAAAATTTACAATTGGGTTTTTTGCCTAAAAATCTACCGCAAAGAGAAGACATTGACATTGCTACACATATTCAGACTTCTACCGAAGTAGGAGGAGATTATTATGATTTTATTACTACTTCCAAAAATGCCCTATTATCAATATGTGGTGATGCAACTGGACATGGGGTGGCCTCTGGTATAATGGTCTCAGTTACAAAAGCAAGTTTGTATACTATAACAGAGTCTAAAACTGATTTGATTTTGAAAAAATTAAATGAAGTAGTCAAAAAAATTGATTTGGGTACTTTAAGAATGAGTTTGAACATTGTAGAAATCAATGAAAATAAAATTTCTATGTCTTCGGCAGCAATGCCACCCATCTATTTATTTAAGGCGGCAACTGGAAAAGTAGAAGAAATTAAACAATCAAATCTGCCTCTTGGAGGACTTAAAAAAGAAATGTATGACACGATTGAGAAAAATTTTGAATCCGGGGATGTATTCATGCAATTAACAGACGGATTGCCAGAAGCCCCCAATCCCAAAAATGAGATGTATGATTATCATCGAGTACAAAATCATTTAGAATCAGTGGGGACTAAATCTGCCGAGGCAATTAAAAATTCTTTTATATTGGAGGCCGATAAATGGTTAGGAGGCAATAACAATCCTGATGATATCACTTTTATTATTATTAAGAAAAAATAAGCTTTTTTCATGCGATTGGTAGCTGGTAATTTAATTCAATATATCTTTCTAGTCTATTAAAATAAAATTTATTTAACAAGGTGCCTGAAAATTCATGTTAACATTTAAACCCCTTAAACTATGCGTTTACTATTTATTATTGCAATCGCTTTAACGATTGCTTCCTGTAAGCAAAATGCTCCTTCAAATGGTCCGTTGGTAAATGACTATTTTAACTATGGAGATTCTGTTGAATCTGCTGGTGTAAAAATGATTCCAATTAAAACACCTGTTGGTGATTTTAAAGTTTGGACAAAACGTTTTGGTAGTAATCCTAAAATTAAAATTCTTCTACTTCATGGTGGTCCAGCAATGACCCATGAATATATGGAATGCTTTGAAACTTTTTTTCAAAGACAAGGATTTGAATTTTACGAATACGATCAACTAGGTTCTTACTACAGCGACCAGCCAAAAGATAGCAGCCTTTGGACAGTTGACCGTTTTGTTGAGGAAGTAGAACAAGTTAGACAAGCTATAGGAGCAGACAGTTCTAATTTCTACCTACTTGGAAATTCATGGGGTGGCATTTTAGCTATGGAGTATGCATTAAAATACCAAAAGAACTTAAAGAGCTTGTTAGTAGCTAACATGGTAGCAAGTGCTCCAGAATATGCAAAGTATGCAGAAGAAGTTCTTGCTAAACAAATGAAGCCAGAAGTTCTTGCTGAAGTTAAAGAGTTAGAAGCAAAAAAAGATTTTGCTAACCCTCGCTACATGGAATTACTTATGCCAAATTTTTATAGAGAACATTTATGCCGTTTGGCAGATTTTCCTGATGCTTTTAACCGTTCTATGAAACATGCAAACGGCGAAATATATACAATGATGCAAGGTCCGAGCGAATTTGGAATTAGTGGTCGCTTAGCCAATTGGGATATTAAAAACAGATTAAAGGAAATAACTGTTCCTACATTAATGGTAGGTGCTAAACATGATACAATGGATCCTAAAGCAATGGAAGAACAAAGCAAGATGGTGAAAAAAGGACAATTCCTTTATTGCCCTAATGGAAGCCATCTTTCAATGTGGGATGACCAAAAGGTATTTATGACTGGCGTTATTAAATTTATTAAAGACGTAGACACTGGAGCTTTTTAAAATTATTTATTATAATAATCAGTACTTGCAAGTAGTAACAAATTAAACTCTATAAAATGTTAGAATCAAATAGAAGGCATTGGCTAAAGCAAATTGGACTCAGTGTTGCAGGGATTGGACTGTCAAATCTTGATGCTATATCAGCCCCTACAGATTTATTAGCAAAGGATAGTGCCAATAATTTGCCAATTAGGTTAAGCTCAAATGAAAATCCATATGGGCCTTCTCCTTTAGCAAGAGCTGCAATGATTGAAAATATAAATATTAGTAATCGTTATAATTGGGAACTGTCTACTGAACTTATTAAGGCGGTTGCTAAAAAAAACAATATTATTACTAGTAATATTTTATTGGGAGCTGGTTCTACTGAGATTTTAGATTTAGTAACAAGATTGTCATCTTCAAAAAAAGGTAGTTTTCTAATTGCAGATCCAAGTTATTCTTATTGGACAGAAGCTGCCGAAAAGTTGGGACTTAAAAAAATTACTGTCCCCCTAACAAAAAGCAAACAGCTTGATTTAGGTGCAATGCTTACAGCTATTCAATCAGATACAAGGTTAATTTATATTTGTAATCCTAACAATCCCACTGGATCAATTGCTGATAGAGCTGAACTAGTTAGATTTATTAATGAGGCTTGTAAAAAGTCAATTGTTTTAATTGACGAAGCTTATATTGACTATACTAGTCAAGAATCTCTAAGCGCTCTAGCAATTGAAAATAAAAATCTAATCATTGCAAAAACATTTTCAAAAATTTATGGATTAGCAGGTGCAAGAATTGGCTATGCAATTGCAAATAATAAGACTATTGAACAACTTAGCGAATTAAAGTCTTGGGCAAGTGGTAGTATAAGTGTAGCATCTACAGCCGCAGCACTAGCAGCATTGAATGACGAAAAATTTGTATTAGACGCTTTGTCTTTGAATAAAAATGCAAGACAATTTACAATTGAAAATCTTAAAAAATTAAATCTTGTGTGCATTCCTTCTAATACAAACTTTATTTACTTCTCACTAACAAATTATAAAAAAGATTTTTTTGAGCAACTGAATAACAACAACATCATTGGAACTAAAATTTATGAAGAACAAGGAAAGTGGACTAGAATTACAGTCGGTACAATGGAAGAAATGAAAAAATTTATTAGTGCGATTGAATAACGTTTTTTTATTTGAAATTATTTAAAATGAATTCGGGTAAATAAAATTTCATCCTAATTAACAATTGTCCATGCAAGTAGCCAATACATTTTATTTTAAAGACGATGGAATCATACCCAATAGTTCATTGCCAGTAATTCTTTACAAAAGTGTTATCAACTTACCAGACTCTTCTGAATGGCTGGAGGCTCAATTTATCAAAAACAATTGGCTAAATAATTGGCGGGCTACAATTTTACCCTATGACCATTTTCATAGTAATACGCATGAAGTGCTTGGTTTAGGATTTGGTGAAGTCAAATTAAAAATTGGTGGATCAAATGGAGAAGTTTTTACTCTTTCCACAGGCGATGTTATAGTAATACCTGCTGGAGTGGGTCATTATAGTATTACTGAGCATTCAAATTATCAGTTTGTAGGAGGTTATCCTAATGGAAATAGTTGGGACTTAAAAACTGGACTAGAGGAAGGAGAAAGAAATACAATCATAAATAATATATCTAAAGTAGCCATTCCCTTAACAGACCCTCTTGGTGGTAGTGAAGGATTTTTACTAGAAAAATGGAAATAGTTATTGTATTTTAATTCAATTACATTGTTAAACCTTTCCTATTTTAAAAGTCGGATTTAGACTAGCCGTAATTCTTTACCTCAAAAGCTGTAACTTCAAAAGCTACCAATTACGAATTGATGATTTTAAATATTGCTACATTCCTAATCAATTCAACATTTTATCATCTTTAAAAGTAGAATAGTAATGAGAAATGAAATATTAAATCACCTTGATGATCCAAAACAACTTGAAAAGCTTTATCAAGATAATAAAACATCTTTCAAGGCTGAGTTCAATTTGATTTTCCCAGAACACAACGAAAATAAACTTTTACAGTATTGGGATGAAAGACTAAATTACCAAGGTTCAGAAATATCTTGGGGTAGCAAGAAAGAATTTATTTTTGTATTAGTTCTTTCTTTAATAGCTGGTTGCTTAGCTTCCATTCCTTCTTTTTTTAAAATTGATTCGGAATTTTTTTACACAAGAAATATTTCGCTAATTATTTTTTCAATTTTAGCAACCTACTTTTGCTGGAAGAACCGACTTCCAAAAAAGAAAATTATTATTACTGGAGTTATTTTTCTAATTACTTTAATTTTTATTAATCTTTTACCGGCAAACAATAACAGCAATACTTTAATATTATCCCTCTTTCACATACCTATTTTTTTATGGACTGTGGTAGGATTTACTTACGTTGGAAATTCCTTAAATGACAATCGTAAACGAATTGAATTTCTAAGATATAATGGTGAATTATTAATCATGTCTGGTCTCATTTTAATTACCGGGGCAGTGCTTACTGCAATTACAATCGGGCTCTTCACTGTCATTGGATTTGATATAAATGAATTTTATTTCAAACACGTTGTAATTTTTTGCCTTCCCATCATTCCAATACTTGGTACTTTCCTAACACAGACAAATCCTCAATTAGTCAATAAAGTTTCACCCGTAATTGCTAAAATATTCAGTCCATTAGTTTTAATTACTGTGGTCGTTTATTTGATAGCAATTTTGTTTTCCGGTAAAAACCTATATAATGACAGAGATTTTTTAATGCTTTTTAATGGTCTGCTAATAGGGGTGATAGCGATTATTCTATTTTCAGTTTCAACTACAACAAATCAAAATATCAGTCAAGTTAGCGGTATCATTCTCTTTGCCTTATCAGTAGTAACAGTAATTGTAAGTTGCATGGCCCTTTCTGCCATTTTATTTAGAATTTCTACTTTGGGAATCACTCCCAATAGGCTTGCCGTTGTAGGAGCAAACCTATTGATGTTGACCAATCTATTTTGGATATCCTTCCAGCTGTTTAAAACTGTTTTGAAAAAATCTGATATCAGTAGTGTTGAAAATGCAATTGCTTCTTTTATTCCTTTTTACATTTTATGGACCATTATTGTGGGTTTCTTTTTTCCACTATTGTTTAACTTTAGATGACTAAAAAAAAATAAACAAATGGTTTAAAGTATAATTACAACGGTATTGTTTTGAATAAAAAAATTATTGGTGTAAGAGATTTAATTTTTCTAATTATAAAAGTTTGGACGCTTTAACTAAATCCTCTGGTGTATCTATTTCTATTCCCATATAATCTGTCACTGCCATTTTGATAGAGATCCCATTTTCTAAATAGCGGAGACATTCAATTTTTTCAACTGCTTCTAGTGGGGTAATTGGCCAGCTTGTAAATTCCATAAGGGCTTGCTTACGAAAAGCATAAACACCAATATGTTCATAATAAACTGCAACAGCTTGTTTATCCCGGTGATATGGAATAACACTCCTGCTGAACATTAATGCCTCCATATTTTTATTAACAGCCACTTTCACATAATTAGAGTCTTCAATCAATTTAGCATCCGTCATGATCTGCATTAAAGAGGCCACCTGTACATTTTTTCCTGACGCCCCTTCAAATAAATTCAATAGCTTTTCTAGCGGCTCTTTTTTTACAAATGGTTCATCTCCCTGAACATTTACTACAATATCAACATTCATTCCAGCTACCGATTCAGCAATCCTATCAGTTCCACTCTCATGTTCACGAATACTTTTTATTGCCTTACCTCCATTGTCAACAATTTCATTATAAATTATATCGCTATCCGTTATCACTATCACTGAATCAAATAAGCCTGTAGCAATCGTATTGTCATAGGTATGCCGAATAACTGTTTTGTCACCAAGCAATTGCATCAACTTAGCATGAAAACGAGTAGCTGCATAACGAGCAGGTATAAGTGCAATTTTATTCATTACTAAAAATTAATATGCTCAAAGTTAGGAATTACGTATTTCTTTTTAATTGAAAATGTCAGTTAAACATCCATCTAGTCTATCCGCTCCTCCTCAATTTTTTCGGGGAGTCGATCACATTCATAACTACAGTTTTCACAGTGATACACATAATAAGGTGCTACCGCATAACTAGAAAATATCCATGTAAACATTGCGGTTAAATAATTGGTTGCTCCTGGTTTTGTGATATAAGTAAAATTACTATTACTACACTTTGGACAAGTAGCGGCATTTATATAATCTAATTCGTAGCGCTCTAACAATTCCTTTACCAAAGACTCGTCAGCCATTTTTACCACCAATTTAATTCCTCCTATAGCATTCGATAAAATTGGATCCAAGGTTACTGTATATTCATCTTTTAAATAACACTCAATTCCTTCAGCGTGTAATTTGGTTAAAATAATATTAGCGGAAAAATAACTATCAAATGTTTTTACTGTTACGAGATCCATGCCAATTGGATTTTAAGGTGTGCCTTAAAAATTAGATTTTTATAAACTAAATAAATAAACTTATTATTTTCCGTCAATAATCAATGGAGTGTTTCCTTTTCCCATGACAATTACTTTAGCATTAGGGCTAAGTGCCAAGGCCTGCATCGCTTTTATTTGTTCGTATTGCAATTGTTGATCGGTAAGGCCAGTATTAATAATTTTTTGATAATCGGCAATTCCCTGCGCTTCTACTCTTTTCCTTTCTGCCTCCTGCTTTTCTTTCTGCAATACGAATTCCATTTTCTTTGCATCTTGCTCAGCATTAATTTTTGATTCTATCGAAGCTTTAACTGAGTTAGGCAATGTGATATTTCTCACAAGCAGCTGTTCCAACATTAAGCCCCGCTTCTTAAAATCGTCTTCAATAGTTTTATAAATTCTTTGCTGAAATTCATCTCTCTTTGCACCAAATAAATCCACCGCTTGGTAATACACCGCATTGTCTCTAATTTTTGTACGAGTAATTGGACGAACAATTTTATCGCGATAATCAGCACCTGTTTCACCTAGTAATCTCGGGGCATCAATTGATACTACCCTAAACAAAACAGTAAGGTCGATAGTTACTTCCAAGCCATCACTCGTTAACACTTTAATTGCATCATCTCCTGCCTTATCCCCTTCATCGTGCACTCCACTCATCGTATAGTTTTGCGTTTTTACATCCAACTTTTTTACATCCAATAAAGGATTTATAAAATGAAGGCCGCTTAACATCACCTCTTTTTGAATACTCCCAAATAATATTTTTACCCCTATCTCTCCCGCATCAATTTGTTTAACGCAAGAGTTCATAATACCAAGCGCAATTAACACAATTGATATCGTCTTGCCTCCCCTTTCAAATTTAGACAAGGCGGAATTGTTTTTTACTACAATCGTAGCAACAATAAAAAGAATGATTCCCAGAATGATTAGTACCATAACAATATAATTTAGACCACAAGGTCACAAAAATTAATGAGAATAGCTATTTAAAACCTGCAAGTAGATTTTTTCTCTCTTTCACTTAAATACAATCCACTCACTAGCATGAATAGACGAATATAGTTTTTAGGGAAATTTTTCAATCCAAAAAATCTGCGAAGAAGTCTTTGGAAATTCGAGGGGGTGTATTTTTCTTTAAACAAAACAGGATTTGCTTTTAACAAATCCTGCAGTATCAAAAATATTAACTGATTGAGAAGAAAAATTAACTGTTCAACATCAGTGGCATTACCAACATCAGTAAATCTTCATTCTCATCCATTTCTGTTGGTTTAATAATACCCGCTTTGGTGGAAGTGCTTAGTTCAATGATAATATCTTGAGTTTCGGCAGCATTGAGCATCTCTATCAAAAACTTTGCATTGAATGCAATTTGTAAATCTTCTCCATCATATTGGCAACTCATTCTCTCGTTTCCTTCAAAACTAAAGTCAATATCCTGAGCAGCAAGCTGCAATTCGCTTCCGCTAATAGTAAGCGCAACCTGATTAGTACTTTTATTACTAAATATGCTCACTCGGCGAAGCGCACTTTGAAAATCATTTTTATTTAAAACCAATTTATATGGATTGTCTGCCGGTATTACCACTTTATAATCAGGGAAACGTGCGTCAATCAGTCTACAAACCAATTCAGTTCCTCCATGCTTTACAAACAAATGATTGCTATTATACGACAACGTTAGTTCATCATCATTGTCAGGCATCGCGCTTTTTAAAAGATTTAGTGGCTTTTTAGGCACGATGAATGTATCCGACTTTGGGCAACTAACATCTTTTCTTTTGTACTTAACCAAACGATGCGCATCGGTAGCAACACAGGTAAGTCCTTTTTTATCTAATTCAAAAAATACACCTGTCATCGCTGGACGAAGATCATCATTGCTTACCGCAAACAGACTTTTGTTAATTGCAGAGACCAAAGCAGAAGAAGTCATTTTAAAAGAATTTGCGTCATCCGCTACTGGTTCTTTTGGAAAATTATCTGGATTTTCACCCATCACCTTATATTTTCCATTATCACTAGTTATTTCAATTCCAAAATTTTTATCTATTGTAAAAGTTAATGGTTGCTCTGCGATGTTCTTTAGTGAATCCATTAATATTTTAGCAGGAATACAAACTTTACCATTGTCCTTAGCTTCCACTTCTAGATGAACCTTCATCACAGTTTCTAAGTCAGTTGCCACCACGGTTAACTTATTTCTTTCAATCTCAAATAGAAAATCTTCTAAGATAGGTAACACGGTATTGGCATTAATTACGCCATTAATCAGCTGTAATTGTTTAAGTAAGGCAGAAGAAGAAACGATAAACTTCATAATATTGATTTATATATTATCAAAGATAAAATCTTTGTGGCTAATCAAACAAGATAATATCAACATTCCGTCGCAATGTGACTAACTCTAATATAAACGAGTAAATATATAAAAAAATACTTATTCGTTTGGTGGTTATCTTTCATACAAGTTAAAATATCATCCCTGTTTCACTAAAGAATTTAACACTGGTAGATTTCAGGGGTGAATCGGTTATCGATCGGAAATAAACATTGGATTATATCTGCCTGCGGCTAATTTTGTAGCTTATGCAATTTCAAAATTTCACTCCTCAACAAGCGCTTCCCAAAATAAAACATTTTTGTGCCTACCAAGAGCGCTGCCACAGCGAAATAAAAGAAAAATTATATGGATTTGGACTTTCGGCAAAAGACGCTGAAGAAATAATCAGTAAACTGATTGAAGAAAATTTTTTAAATGAAGAGCGATTTGCAATTCATTTTGCCGGAGGTAAGTTTAGAATAAAACAATGGGGGCGAATTAAAATTAAATATGAATTAAAGAAAAAAAATGTGAGTGAATACTGTATCAAAAAAGCGATTTCCACCATTAATAACTCCGAATACTTTGCCACCTTGTCTAAATTAGCAGAATTAAAATTTAAATCCTTAAAAAGCGAAAAAAATATATTTATCAAAAAGAAAAAGCTACATAGCCATTTAAGTTTGAAAGGCTTTGAGAGTAACTTGATCCAAGAGATAATGAATAATTTGATAAAATAAAACGAAAGATTTGTTAATCCCTATATTGTACATTTGTTATCAAATACCTTTTCATGGCGCCCCTTACTATTACCACTTTACAAACCAATCTTATTTGGGAAAATAAAAACGCTAACCTTCAGTTGCTGTCAAAAAAAATAAATAGCCTTCAAGAAAAAACTGAAATTATTGTACTGCCAGAAATGTTTACTACCGGCTTTAGCATGCAACCTAAATTGTTTGCAGAAACCATGGAAGGTGAAACGGTACAATGGATGAAAGAGGTTTCATCCGCTAATAAAATTATTCTAACAGGAAGTTTGATAATTGAAGAAGAAGGCAAATATTATAACCGGCTCATATGGATGCTGCCCAATGGTGAATATGGTTACTATGACAAAAGGCATTTGTTTGGATTCGCGGAAGAGGACAAACATTATACTGCTGGAAGTAAGCGTTTAATCGCATCCGTTAAAGGTTGGAAAATTAATTTACAAATTTGCTATGATCTTCGGTTTCCAGTTTGGGCAAGAAATAGAATTACACCAATTGAAAAATCCGTAGGGGAAGAAATTCATTCTGCTGATGATATAAGACCTGAATTTGATGTTTTAATTTATGTAGCCAACTGGCCAGAACGAAGAAGCCATGCATGGAAAACCTTACTCTGTGCAAGGGCTATCGAAAACCAATGTTATGTGATTGGCTTAAACCGAGTAGGCATTGATGGAAATAATATTAGTCACAGTGGTAATAGTTTAGTGATTGATCCTTTAGGTGAAGTACTCTATCACATGGTTGACGAGGAGGATATTTTTACTATCACTCTTCAAAAAGAGTGGCTGATTGAAGTTAGAAATAAATTTCCTTTTTGGAAAGATGCGGATGATTTTAATTTTCGTTAGATAATTTTATTCGATCTGCATTATTGGAAACCCTAATCATTTCTTTTACTGTTTGCATTTTTCTGTCTATATTTTTTCTTACTCCATCCAGCGTAGGTGGAATATAAATATCTGGCATAACCCCTCTGCCATTTTTTGGAACATGATTAAATTGAACTATTTTAAACAGCGGTAGGCGAACCCGTAATTTAGTGATTGGCAAAGTGATATCAGGAATCAGTATGCCGCTGTTACCATGCCATCCACCTCCTGCTTCTTCTCCTATCAACCTAACATTTTGCTGTCCTTTTACTGCATTACAAAAAAGAGTCGATGCTGAAAATGTAGGTCCGCTCGTAAGCACATACACCTGGCCATTAAAGTGATGCTTGAATTTAGGATGATACCAATGTCTTTCCCAATATCCAAAATGATAATTGCCATCAGCGTGTTTTTTAGTTAGAAAATAAAGAGTAAGGTTATTAAAAAAACCTTGCTTGATTTTAGTAGAAAAAGGAGAAAGGTTTTTTGTAACTGCATAAGCAGTGTCTGCCACTTTAAATTTATTGTGACGAATATATTGTAAAAGCTTTACATAAATTGGCACATCGCCACCGCCATTGCTCCTCAAATCAATAATCAAATGAGCAATATTTTTTTTACTAATCTTTTTAAAAGATTCATTAATAAAAGAACGCAAGTGTCTTGATTCTCCATTCGAAAAAGTATTCAATAGCAAAGTTGCGGTATTTAAAGTGGTATCTATTGTCAGTGACCGTTCGGATTCTCTTTTTTCAATTTTTATTTTTTTTCTAGGTGGCCTCTGTTCTTTAACCAATCTCTGTAGTCTCCATGCAGTATCTGAAAGAGGGTTGTACATCGGCAGGATGGCTGTTTTTTTAATTCCATAAGCATCAATATACCCTACAGAATAATTTTTATAAATTCCAAAAATATTTCGGTGATACAATGGGAAATTACTGCTAAGGCGGATATAATTTACATTTTCTGAATATCCATCCAGTGGAAGGTATTGCAGCATTTGAGAAATCAACTCTTTATTACTAACCCCGTTTACTGAAGTTATTAAAGTGCCTCTTTTTAACAGACTGTCTTTTCGATTAAGATTTCCCGTTACCACCATTGTGTCCTCCCAAATTTTCAAAAATAAAGGAAAGGAAGGCACTCTTTTTCCTATCCTATTTTTATTCCAACTTTTACTCATTCCAAAACTCGTATGGCCACAATGAATTTTATTTGTTAGCGGAGCCAACACTTTCCAACCAAACTGAAGTTCAGTCATAGAATCAGAAATGACATGATAGATGCTGTCGAAATAATAATTCATACTGTCTTTAGTGGTGTACCAATAAAGTGCAGGGTGTTTTTTTTCTAAAATATTTCTTAGTTGTGTGTAGTCCTGTTGTAATTGTTCTTTCGAGAATTTTTTAGTTGGATCAAAATTTTTAGTTGTAAAACAGCCAGTGAATAGCAGTACACAAATGAGACTCAGTAAGATATTTTCTTTTTGCATTAATGAGAATGAAAATTAATTAGCTCTTGAGATGATTCCATCCTTGAGCAACTAGTGCATGTTTATTTCCTCCGCGAGTTAATATATGAGTTCCCTCCTCTGCCTCAGTCATGTATCCGATTACACTAATTTGTTCGTTCAATAAAATTTTATCATAATCCGTTTGCGATAATGTAAACAGCAACTCGTAATCTTCTCCGCCACTTAGTGCACATGCAGTAGGATCTAACTCAAGCTTGTATGCAAATTGACGAGCCTCTTCATGCACGGGTATTTTATCCTCATAAATAATACAGCCAAGATTGCTTTGCTTACAAATATGAAGTGTTTCACTGCTAAGTCCATCGCTTACATCAATCATAGAAGTAGGCGTAATTTCACTTGTTGCAAAAAATTCGATGATATCTTTTCTTGCTTCAGGCTTCAAGAGTTTACCTACTATAAACGCTTGATCTTCTAAGTCGGGCTGAGAGCCTGTCTCTGCGAAAATTCTTTTTTCCCTTTCTAAAATAGTAAGTCCTAAAAATGCACCTCCTAAAAAACCAGTCACACATAAAAGATCTCCTTTTTGAGCGGTACTTCTTTTTACGTATTTATCTGGAGCCACTTCGCCTATGGCTGTAATTGAAATGACAAATCCTTTTTGAGACGAAGTGGTATCTCCGCCTACTAAATCAACTTCATATTTTTCACAGGCAGCATAAACGCCTTCATAAAACTCATCCATTGCCTCTAGACTAAAGCGATTGCTAAATGCAATACTTAAGGTAATATGCGTTGGCACCGCATTCATGGCATATATATCACTCAGATTAACTACTACACTTTTATATCCAAGATGTTTTAGAGGAGT
>CAMBTV010000056.1 GCA_945870835.1 Chitinophaga pinensis | reverse complement strand
AAATAAATATTTATTAAAATTTATTTTATTAGATCTAAATAAAGAAATGATTAAATAAAAAAACTTTTTTTACAAAAAATAAAATCAAGAAATGCTGAAATTTCATCAATTTGTAAAAGTGGATAAAAAATATTACTACCTATCAGTTTGCAGCTTAACTTCAAAGTTCTAAAATTTTAATTTTTAAATTTCAAAAGATCGACTTATAAAATCTAAATAAATATACTATGTCCACTTCCGTCAACAATCAGCCCGATCGACTTTATTCATTAGACGCCTTGCGCGGATTTGATATGTTCTGGATTATAGGCGCCGAAGAAATTTTCCATCAACTATCTAAAGCTACTGGATCTCCATTCTGGGGAGCAGTTTCTAATCAATTAACCCATCCCGAATGGAATGGATTCGCTATGTATGACCTGATTTTTCCGCTCTTTCTTTTTATGGCTGGAGTAGCTACTCCTTTTTCAATAGGCAGAGAAATAGAAAAAGGTTCTTCTAAAAAAGATTTATTACTCAGAGTTATAAAAAGAGGTTTGATTTTAGTGTTGATAGGTATCTTTTACAATAATGGACTTGAAATACAACCCATCGCAGATATTCGTTTTGGCAGTGTACTAGGCCGTATTGGTTTAGCCTATATGTTTGCAAATATAATTTACCTCTTTGCGAAAGAAAGAGCCCAAGTAATTTGGTTTGCTGCAATATTAATTGGTTATTGGATGCTTCTCGCATTTTTCGCTGCGCCCGGTTTTCCTCCAGGAGACCTCACTATGGAAGGCAATTTTGTTTCCTATTTAGATCGTTCCATAATGCCAGGCAGACTCTATTTAAAAATTCATGACCCAGAAGGATTAGTGTCTACCATCCCAGCAATATCAACCGGATTATTAGGTATTCTAACGGGTAATTTTTTAAAAAATGGAAAAATGGACCCTACTAAAAAGTCATTAGCAATGGCTGGACTTGGCTTCATTTTTTTAGCGATTGCTCATATATGGAATCTGGTTTTACCTTTTAATAAAAATTTATGGACCAGTTCTTTTGCAATGAATGTAGGAGGCTACAGCCTTATTTTGTTAGCGATTTTTTATTATTTGATAGATGTAAAAGGCTATAAAAAGTGGGCTTTTTTCTTTAGAATAATCGGAATGAATTCCATCTTCATTTACATATCTGAACATTTAATTGATTGGAAATATACTACTGCTGGATTATTCAAATGGTTGGGTCAATTAGTAGGAACACCTTATGATATGGTTATTTTAACAATCTGTTACGTACTGATTCAATGGTCGGTACTTTATTTAATGTACCGCAAAAAAATCTTCTTAAGAGTTTAAATAAAAAAGTTAACCATCTTAAATTGGCTCTTTAAAATAAAAAATCCATTGGACTTTATACTTTTTCAAGTATCAAATCCAATGGATTTTTTTTATACCAATCAGACTAAAATTCCTTGTAGTCAATCGACCCCCAAAAATTCGGGTTATGCAATTTCACAAAATAAATATTTAAACGCCCTCGAATAAAAAGAGCTAGAAATTTGAATTATCAGCCGTTAAAAAATCAAGGCTGTCTGAGCGGGCACTTCCTTTAAAGAAACAAACTCTACTCGCGAGTTCCTTGATTTTAGGCTGATATTTCAAATTTCATCCGCCGCGGCTGATTGATTTTTTTTGTTACTTTTTTCCATCAAGGAAAAAAAGTAAAAGCACTCTATTCCAAAAGGAATTCCAAGCCTATATTGTAAATTAAATTTTACAGCAAACTATAATTTTTTATAGTTTGTAATCATTTTTTTTAAAGACTCCCCTATTAACAATTCACAATAACCCGCTGGTTTCATAGACTCATTCAATACTTGTAGGTATTCTTTCATCCACTGCTGAGTAGGGCTTTGATCGCGCTCTTTACTATCTAAAAATTCTAATGTGTATTTTGAAATTAAATTAAGTGAAGTCGAATGTTTTGCAATAGTAGCAAGCAAAGGTTTATTCACAGCCATTGCAATAACTAGCTGATGATTTGTTTTCCAAATATTTAATTGACGATATAAACTTTTTATTTGAATCGCTGTAGGTTGTTTAATGAGTGAATCGATTAATTTATTAAAAGCACGCAAAGGAGATGGATCAGGTACAGCGATATCTACTAAAAGTGAATAGGGTGAATATTTAGTAAAATTATTTGCAGCATTTCTTTTATATCCTTTAAGAGGTTCAATAAAGTCAACCACATTTTCAAGAGGTTGAATATTTTCAGTTCCAGCAATACGCCTCAACATCATTTCTTTATTTTTCAAATGAGTAGACCCAACCGATTCCAATAGAAGAGAAATAATATCTAATCTACGGTACATATCATCCACATCCCTAACAGAAGCAGGCGACCATAATCTTTCAGCAATGGCAGCCGTCCTTGGCCATACCCTTGAATCAAATGTTTCGGCAGAAACATGTTCTGTCCACATGGTTGCCTCACCTCCTATGATAAGTTCTTCCTCTTTTGAGGTGAGGATTTTTTCTCCCATCTCAATTTTCTTAATTATTTCTGATTCAAACCTATTTAAATTCGCTTCACTATCTGGAGTAATCACTTTATTTCTAAAAGGAATAGGATCATTTAAATAATGATAAGAAGTCGGTTGAACCAAATCAATATAATAACCCTTAGACAAAATACTTTTATATCCATTTTTTGCTGAAGATAAAAGAGCTTCCATTCCACGCCATGATTGTACAACAATATCCTTAGGTACATCTTGCTCTATTAATTGATCGAATTCACCCTTTTCAAAATGCCCCTTAGCTTTTGCATCATCCATTTTTTTCATTAAAATTTCATCCCAACCAACTACAGTTTTACCAGAGCGCTTTAGAATAGTTTGGATATGTCTATTAAAATAATTTTGAAGAGATACCGTACTATTTAGACCTTTCTCTTTCATGAAGGCCTGAATAGGAAGGCTTTTTGCCCAATCTCTTCCTGTATTTTCATCACCGCCGATATGGAAATAATGATCTGGAAATAACGAAGCAACTTCAGTAAGCAAGGTATCTAAAAAAACATAATTTTTTTCTTTGGTAGGATCAACGGTAGGATCAAAAACTCCCCAATGGTCTTGAAGTTGATAAGCTCTTGGAATAGAAGCCAATTCAGGAAAAGCGGTGAGAATAGCAGTTGAATGTCCTGGCAAATCGATCTCAGGAACTACCCTTATTCCACGTTGATCAGCATATTGAATAATCTCTGCAATTTGTAACTGAGTAAAATAATTACCACCTGAAGCTTGTTGATGAAGTTTTGGAAAAACTTTTGATTCAATAGTATAGCCTTGATCATCACTAATATACAAATGCAACACATTCATTTTTACCATTGCCATTGCATCTAGCGTTCTTTTTACTATATCCATTGGCATAAAATGATAAGGTTGTGATATCAATAATCCTCTCCAAGAAAAACGAGGTGAATCTTTAACAGTGACTCCTTTAAAATAAAATCCCTTCTGATCAGAAAAGATCAATTGAAGAAGTGTTTCCAAACCCCTAATTGCTCCAATATCAGTTTCCGCCTTTATTGATATTTTAGAATCATCTACTATTAACTCATAAGATTCATCCATATTGATTTGAACAATCCCTTTTTTATTAGAATGAATCTGAAGTGCAGCGAGTGGATTCACATTTTCTTTGGTAACATTCCAAGTTTTAAAAAATAGTCCAGTCCTTTCAGATAAACGTTGGAAAAATCGACTAGCTTCCTTAAACAGTCTATCTTCTGCTTGTCCTGATATTGCAATTGAAAAATTAGATGACAATCGAAAGTTAGTTTTATTCATTAACACAGAAAAAGGTACTGGCATCAAATCATTTGTTTGGGCTTTACCCACTAATGATAGCATCTGAATCAGGATAAATAAGAAGAAATATTTCATAAGTAAAGTTGATTGAAAAGAGATGAATATTAAATCGTGGTTATTAAAGATATTTTAAATAATAGATTCAAATATTTATTAGACATAAATAACAATTTTGAAAACATAATTAAATTAATAAAAATGACTTGAAATAGTCACCAATACTACTATTTTATCCCCAAATACTACCAAAATAATGATACAAATTTGATATTTTCAATTGATTATAAAATGTTTTCCACAATACAATCAATCCAGACAATTTTTAATGCAGCTTTAGGTAAAATTTTGAGCTAAAAATGATATCTTCACTTTGATTAAAAAAGCTTTTTATTATTCACAAAATTATTGTACCACAATGACTATTAGAACATTTAAAAAAATTATTTTTTTACTACTTTTTATGCAGTCAATTTTCCAATTTGCTGCTGCTCAAAGTAATCATAAAGACCTTCCCTTTCTTCAAGAATATAGTGAAAAATTTAATTTTGAAAAAAGTCTTCCTTCATCACAATTAATAAAAGTCAATTGTGATAGAAATGGAGTGATACAAATTCTTTCTTCTACAGGAATACTTAAGCCGGTAGCAGCCCAAATATTATATCCAGGAAAGCTAGTTGCTGATATGTCTTCTCGTCCAATGAAAGATAAAAATATTAAAGCTATTAATATTTATAGAAAACAATTTGTATACGCTGATGACAAAGTAGTTTTAAGCAACGCATGGGCGGGTAAACTAAATGCTAAGCATACTTTACCAGAAGTTAATTTAATTGATGGAGACAATAATTTTGGTTTTCTTATTTCTGATGGAACTAATTTGCAATTCATAAAAGATTCTTCTATCGCCTGGAAAAGTGCAGTTACTGACAATATTAAAAATATTTCTTTTGATCAAAAAAGAAATCTATTCTGGATATTATCTTCTAAATCAATCAGTACTTTTTCTGTAAAAGATAAAATACTTCAAACGGTATTCAGTGGCGAAGCGTTGACAAGTTTTGCATCCGCTCGAAATAATTCAGAATTATTTGTTGGTACTCACAATGGCTATTTTATTATAGATGCCGATTCAAAAAAACAAAAAGGTGATTACAATAGAAAACTTCCAAACAATGATATTACATCTATTAAAGAGATTGGCAAAAACATTTGGTTTGGATCTTCAATGGGTGCATTCAAACTTAAAGAAGATAATAAATTTGATTACTATGCATCCAAACGTTGGCTACCCTCCAATCAAGTAATTGACATTGAAAGTGGACCAGATAATTCTATTCTTATTCTTACTGATAAAGGCTTAGGGAAAATAATTTCAGCCAACATGACGCTAGAACAAAAAGCTGCATTTTATGAAAAGCAAGTGCGAGAAAGGCATTTAAGAAATGGATTCAATGCATCCTTAGTTGGAATGAAAGATGGTGATCCTGCTACTGGATGGTTTGAAAATTCAGACAACGATGGACTTTGGACTACGATGTATTTAGGAGCTGAAATTTTCAGATATGCTGTTACACGTTCTCCGGAAGCACTTCAAAATTGTCGTGAATCATTTGATGCATTGGAAAGATTGTATTCTATTACTAAAATACCAGGCTTCCCTGCACGATCATACGAACGTACAGGTTATAATCGTGGAGATACCCCTTGGCGCAGAGCAGCAGAACCAGATTGGGATTGGAAATCTACTACCAGCAGTGATGAAGCTATTGGACACATTTTCGCTTTCGGTGCAATTGCAGAATTAGTGGATGATGCAGATTTGAAAAAAAGAGCCATCACATTAATCGATACGCTAATGACACACATCATCGATAATGGATATTACTTGATCGATTGGCATGGTAAGCCTACTTTATGGGGCCGTTGGAGTCCAGAATATGTAAACGCATTCCCTATTCAAGTTGGGGATAGAAAAATAACAGCGTCCAACATCACGGCTATGTTGCAAACTGCTTATCGTTTTACTGGTAAAAAAATATACAAGGACAAAGCAATGGAACTTTTAAATAAACATGGATACCTTGAAAATTTAATGCGTCCAATGAAAGTAATCAATGAAGCTCCTTCAGATGCGAACGGTTTGAGTAAACTACTTTCCAGCTCCTGGAATCATTCAGATGATGAGATGTATTTCCTTGGTTACTGGGGACTTTACAGGTATGCATTCAACGATACACTAAAAACAAAATTCAAAAAATCAATCATTGACCATTGGGAAATAGAAAGACCTGAAAAAGAAGGAGCATGGAATATTTTCACTTCCATCACAGGTGAGAAAAATTTTGACTTAAAGGAAGCGATATGGTATTTACAAAAATATCCACTTGACTTGGTTAACTGGAGAATGGTCAATAGCAAACGAAATGACATAGAGCTTATTGCACCCAATTTCAGAGAGCAGACTACCAAAGAAGTGCTTCCTCCTAGTGAGCTGACCATTGAAAGACACAATGCCAATCGATTTGGATTAGATGGTGGTGATGTAAATGGATCCTCAGAATATTCTGCTGGAGATATTTGGCTTTTTCCCTATTGGCTAGGCAGGTACTTACAGGTAATTAGTGCCGCTAATAATAAATAAAGTTACTTTCAAAATATATTGTACGAATATGAAAAATTTTTTTTTACTCTCGATACTATTAATTTTTATTAGCTATTTGCCTGCTCAGCAATTGATAGAAAAAGCACCGATTAATTTCGAGACACTTATTTTTCAACCAGTACAAGAACATGTACACGGAAGCAGTATTGTAAGCTTACCCAATGGAGACCTTTTGGTAGCATGGTTTCAAGGGCATGGTGAAAGAACTGCGGATGATGTGAAAATTATGGGAGCAAGACTGGTAAAAGGTTCAAAAATCTGGTCTACTCCTTTTTTATTAGCAGACACTCCTGATTTACCTGATTGCAATCCTGTATTATTTTTAAATGCGCAGGGTAAATTATTTTTAGTTTGGATTGCCGTTCAAGCTAATAAATGGCAATTCTCTATTTTAAAATTTAGAACCTCCGTTAATTACAATCAAAATGGAGCACCTGTTTGGCAGTGGCAAGATAATATATTGCTAAAACCAAACGAAAAATTTGCTACTGAAACTGAATCTAAATTCAAGCTATTGCCTAAATCAGGAGCCGGATGGTCTGAATTTGCTCACCAATATGATCAAACAATTATAGAAGCGAGTAAAGATATTACCAAACGTTCCACTGGATGGATGACCCGCATCAAGCCACTGATTTTAAAAAATGGTCAGATACTTTTACCGCTTTATTCAGATGGATTTAATTTTTCTTTGATTGCTATTTCAGATGATGACGGAACCAGTTGGTATCCCAGTCTTCCGATCGTTAGCAGGGGTGGTGTACAACCTGCCCTTGTTCAAAAAAAGGATCAACATATAATCGCTTACATGCGTGATAATGGAGATGATCCCGGAAGATTACAATTAAGCGAATCTGCTGACTTAGGCAAAACTTGGTCTGCTGCAATCAAAACTGATATTCCCAATGCCGGAAGTAGTGTAGAAGCATTGGTATTGCAAGATGGCCGCTGGGCTTACATTAGCAACGACCAAGAAAATGGTCGTCATAGATTAAGTCTATACATTTCAAATGACGAAGGAAGTACCTGGACTTGGAAGTCAGTTTTGGAAAATGAAGAGCCTGGTAAGGGAAGTTTTTCTTATCCTTCTTTGATTCAAGCTGCTGATGGGTTAATTAGAATTACCTATTCATATCAATTAGGTAATACAGGCGAGGCTATTAAATATGTTTCTATCGACCCTTCAAAAATTAAAACCAATAAAAAATAAAATCCTTTTAATTAATATTTATGAAATACTTTATAATCAAAATAAGCAGCTTTATTAGTCTCCTATTATTAACTACCTTATTGAATGGTCAGGAATTTAAAGCAGGCGCAGCGCTAAGGATAATAACTCCCAATCCCCTATTACCAATATCTGGAGGAGTTGGAATACCTAAACCTTCAAAAGAAAAACAAGGAGATTTATTTGCGAGGGCTGTTGTAATTGAAAAAGGTACAACTCGTATTGCAATCGTTAGTGTTGACAATTTAGGTTGGACTTCTATATTAGGAGATAGATCAAGAAAGCTTATCAAGGGTATCCCTGCTGAAAATATTTTAATTGGTGCAACCCATACCCATAGTGCACCAGATGCATATGCTTTTCCAGATGAAAAAGGAAATACTGGTGCCGATCTGAAATACCTTGACTTATGTGTACAGCAGATTGCAGATGCAGTAAATGAAGCAATTTCAAAATTGGAACCAGCCACACTTAAAACCAATGTTGATGAAGCAATTGGGAAAATTGCATATAATTATTATGCAGATCAATTGTATGATCCACGTTGCGGAGTAATACAGGCAATTGCCAGTGCTGGTTCTAATAAAGACAAACCAATTTTTACTTTGGTAAATTATGCAGTTCACCCTGAAGTGATTGGCTCAGGAAGAGGTATTCTTAGTCCAGATTTATGTGGCCCATTGTATTCAAGAATTGAGCAGAAAGTAGGCGGTATGGCTATTTTTATGAACGGTGCACAGGGGGGAATGGTGACTGCAGACAATAGAGTTAAAAACGGCGTAGAAGCAAATGATTGGAATGAGTGTAAACGCATTGGTGAATTATTAGCAGATGAAGCCTTGAGAATAATTAATAAGGCAAAGGTTCAAGTTGACCCTACATTGTATTGCACCGCAAGAACTGTTCAATTCCCGATTACCTCGCCGTTGATGAAATATATTTTAGAAAATTCAAAGTTAAAATCTGATAAAGCTGTAGGAAATATAATTTCAACTCAACAAAATTTAATCAATATTGGTACTGCGCAAATTTTAACAATTCCTGGTGAAGCCTTACCTAATATTGGATATTATCTTAAAAGAAAAATGAATACTAAACAAGCTTTCCTTTTCGGATTAACCAACGATGCCTTTGGTTACATTTTGACAAAAGAAGATTTTCAAAGTTTCAAAAGATATGATTATGTAAGTAGAACTAGTTTAGGTGAAATGACCGGAGAGATTCTTGTAAATGAATCATTAAAATTAGTGGCTGAATCTCCCGCTGCAAGTGAATTTAAGAAAATCGACTTAAAAAATTAAAGAAAACTATTTCAAAAAACATTTGAACACTTTTAGTTGTAAGCATTTAGTTTCTAACTAATCTGTTTCAATTATTTTAAATAACATTTTACTATTATGACAAAAATAACAGAGCAACCTGGTAAGCATAGAGATTTAGAAAAAAAGTCTATTCATGAATTAACAGCAAGTATCAATTCTGAAGATAAAACAGTTGCATTAGCAATCGAAAAAGAATTGCCAAAGATTAATGCGCTCATTGAAGCAATCGTGAACAAGCTAGAATCAGGTGGAAGATTGTTTTATCTCGGAGCAGGAAGTGGAGGTCGACTATCTGTTTTAGATGTAATTGAACTTCCAACCACCTATGGCGTTGAGCCAGGTATGGTGGATGTAATTCTTGCAGGTGGAAAAGAAAATTTAGTACTAGCGCTGGAAGAAAAAGAAGATGATACAGAAGCAGGTTGGAAAATGTTGGTTGAAAAAAATATTTCTACAAAAGATATTGTGCTCGGTATTTCTGCAAGTGGTTCTACTCCATTTGTTTTATCAGCCCTTACCCAATGTCAAAAAAATAATATTACCACAGGTTGCATTGTAAGCAATCCAGATTCAACCATTGCAGCAAAAGCTAATTATCCTGTGGAAGTAATTACTGGGCCTGAATTTATCTGCGGAAGTACAAGGATGAAATGTGCAACGGCACAAAAAATGTTATTTGATATGATCAGTACCACTACCATGATCAGATTGGGAAGAGTGGAGGACAATAGGATGGTTAATGTGAAATTAATCAATGATAAAATTACAGATAGAGCAGTAAAAATGTTGATGGAGAAGTCTGGACTTTCTGATTACGATCAAGTAAAAGAAATACTATTAACCATCGGCAGTGTTAAAAAAGCACTTGATATTATTAGAAAAGCATGACCCAATCCATTCATTCGTCCGAACCAATTGCTACAGATGAAAAAAATAATCTCAAATATTTATTCATCATTGGAGTACTGTTCTTTGTTTTTGGTTTTGTAACTTGGTTAGGATCTGTTTTAATTCCTTATTTAAAAATAACTTGCCAGCTAAATAATATCTCTTCTTATTTAGTAGCATTTTCTTTTTACATTTCATATTTATTGCTAGCCCTACCCTCTGCAGCATTATTAAAAAAAACAGGTTTTAAAAATGGGATGGTGGTAGGATTGGTTCTTATTTCAGTAGGTACCTTACTTTTTATTCCTGCTGCAAAATCTAGAATATTTTTATTATTTCTTGTAGGTCAATTCATACAAGGAAGTGGACTAGCGATTTTACAGACTGCCGCCAATCCTTATGTGGTGATGTTAGGACCCAGAAAAAGTGCCGCCAAAAGAATCAGCATTATGGGTATTTGTAACGGCATTGCAGGCATCATAGCTCCCATCATATTAGGTGCAATTCTTTTAAACGATTCAGACCAAACTAATCTCAATCAATATGCCGCAGACCTAGCAAAAAAATCAATGGTGTTGCAACAAATCGCTAATAAAGTAATCGCTCCTTATGCTTTTATGACGATTTTATTATTACTCATTGCTATTTTTATTTACCGATCAGGACTTCCAGAAATTGACCCAGAAAAAGAAGAAGATACTTCTATAAAAAATGATCAAAATAAGACCAGTGTTTTTCAATTCCCACATCTAATGATAGGTGTATTATCACTCTTTCTTTATGTAGGGGTGGAAGTAATTGCAGGAGATAGTATCATTTTGTATGGAGCTTCTCAAGGTATCGCCCTTTCTACAGCAAAATTTTTCACCAGCTTTACGCTTTCAGGAATGCTGATTGGATATTTAATTGGTATCATAGCTATTCCACGTTTCCTATCACAAGAAAAAGCATTGCAAATTTCAGCCATCCTAGGAATTGTATTTTGCCTTCTTGCACTAGCAACCAACGGAAAGATATCACTGACTTTTATCGCTTTACTTGGATTGGCAAATGCACTTATCTATCCTTCCATTTGGCCCCTCGCATTAAATGGATTAGGCTCATTTACAAAAATTGGTTCATCCCTTTTAATTATGGCTATTGGTGGCGGAGCAATTCTGCCATTAATTTATGGACGTATAGCAGATCATTTTTCTCCTCATCAAGCATACTGGATGGTAATTCCTTGTTATTTAGTTATTTTATTTTATGCAGTTAGAGGGCATAAACTTGTTAGCAAGTAAGTAGAAAAAATATCACCATTCTAATAAAGTTGCTGAATTTTATTTGATTACTCTGTAATACAAGTTTCGCGCTTCAGCTAGCATTTTATCATTATGACATTGTAAAGCAAAATGGCCTTGCGAATAGTCTGCATCATCGTGTGTAGTAACCAATGAATCTTTCACCCAAATCTGAATATGTGATCCAACTGCCTTTACCCGCATCGTAAACCATTCACCATTCTTAGTTAGTAGAGCAGATGCTTTACCAGTAGGTGTTCCAGGTTTCCAAAGCCATCCTGTAAAAGCATCTTGACTATTACAAATCTGAGCTTCGTACCCTCTTGGAAATCCGTTCGGATTATCTTTAGATTCATTGGATCTAAAATAAAAACCACTATTTGCTCCATTGCCCAAATCGGTAATTCGAAATTCTCCTTTTGCTTCAAAATCAGTCACCACTGGATCTGCATAAAGATGACCTAGTCCTCCCGATCCAGTGATTACCCCATTAACGACTTTCCAATTTACCACCCCTCTTGAAGTCCAACCAGTAAGATCTTTTCCATTGAATAAAGAAATCCATTTTTCTGAGAAGGTAGACGAATGCTGGTTACTCTTAAAAGCAGTTGCTAAAACAATTACTGCCACTAGAATAAGTAAAATGTAGCCACGGTTATTTTTCATATCTCTATTTTTTTCATCTATTTAAAACAATAGATACAGTAATTTATACAATCAATCGTAAATTTCCCAAATTTTTGATTGGTACACTACAGATAAACAATGATCAATTTTTGTTTGCAACACCCATTGAGGACCTTTTAAAGTCTAAGTTTATACAAAAAAAATATCAATAAAAAAAACAGTTCCAAATTGCTATACATAAGATTCTTAACCTAATTTTAAGCTCTTAACTTAAAACCAAACAGATGAAGCCAATTGTACAAATATCACTTGACCTAACAAATATTGATGAAGCGCTAGAAACCGCTGCTATGGCTATGCGCGCAGGAGTTGACTGGCTAGAAGCAGGTACTCCTTTAATTTTAGCTGAAGGATTGCATGGTGTTAAAAAACTCCGTGAGGCATTTCCTGGTATTCCTATTGTTGCAGATTTAAAAACCATGGATGGCGGCTATCTTGAAGCAGAAATGATGGCCAAAGCTGGTGCAACACATGTGGTGGTAATGGCCCGTGCACATGCCGAAACAATTAAATGTGTAGTGAAAGCAGGAAGAGATTTTGGCGCCAAAGTGATGGGTGATAACCTGGGTTGTCCAGATATGGTGGAAGCGGCTAAATGGTTAGAAGACCTAGGCTGTGATTATGTAATTCACCATATTGGCTATGATGAAAGAAGAGGTATCGCCGCTCAAGGTTTACGCATGCCTAGTCCATTAGACCAACTAAGAGAAGTAGTGAATGCAGTTAAAATACCTGTGCAAGCAGTGGGTGGATTGACGCTAGAACAGGCTATCCAATGTCCTGCCTTTGGTGCACCACTAGTAGTATTAGGAGCACCACTTACCATCGATGCAGATGCGTTCAAAACTGCTGATGGCAACCTAGAAGCCTCTTTGAGGTTGATTTGCGAAAAGATTCATGCTTATGGCGATATTGCCTAAATTGATTAAAATATTTTAAAATTAATTTATATGTCAACAAAAAACACATCAGCTGCAGTAGTAAACTTTTCTCCAGATAAAGGCTCCGTTGAAATACGTGAAATCGAAAGACCCATCATTGGGGAAGAGGATGTATTATTGGAAGTGGCAAATGTAGGAGTATGTGGAAGCGATTTACATCAATGGACATCTGACCATAGCTGGCCAGTTAATTACCCTGTAGTACTTGGACATGAATTTGGAGGCCATATTGCAGAAATTGGGAGTAGGGTAACCGGATGGAAAGAAGGTGACAGGGTTGTTAGTGAAACAGCTGCTATTATCAATCCCAATAGCCCTTTATCTAGAACAGGTTTATACAATCTTGACCCTGACAGAAAAGGATTTGGATATGGCGTTAATGGCGCAATGACCAAATATGTAAAAGTACCCGCTAGGTGTTTACACAATGTTCCCGACAACCTTCCATTTGAACAAGCTTGTCTAACTGAACCTTGCTGTGTAGCTTATAATGCAGTAGTTGAAAACTCTCATATTAAACCAGGTGACAGAGTCATCGTTCTTGGTCCTGGTACCATTGGTATCCTTTGTGCAGCGATGGCAAGATTGTGTGGTGCTGAAGTGGCTATTGTTGGTTTAGAAAATGACCGTCATCGCCTTAATATTGCTAAGCAATATGGCTGTGATGTAATCGTTGGCGATGCTACAGAATGGGCAAAACAAAAAGATGGATTGGGTGCTGATTTTATCATTGATGCTGCAGGTGCAAGTATCACTCTTAAAATTGCAATACAATTGGTAAGACCTAATGGACATATTACTAAAGTTGGATGGGGACCTCAACCACTTGGTTTTTCTTTGGATCCACTAGTTCAAAAAAATGTAACCTTAAAAGGAAGCTTTAGTCACAACTGGCCAATTTGGGAAAAAGTAATTCGCTTACTTTCTACAGGAATGTTAGATGTAAAACCTATCATTGGTGGCGTATGGGCAATTACCGATTGGCATGAAGCATTTGAAAAAATGCATAAAGGGGAAGTTGTAAAAAGCGTTTTAAAACCTGTATAAATGCGATTGAAAGATAAAGTCATTATTATTACCGGAAGTACTACTGGTATTGGAAAAGCAATCGCACTGAAATGCGTTTCGGAAGGAGCAAAAGTGGTGATTCATGGTTTGGAACAAAAATGGGGTGAAGAAGTAGTTGCCGAATTAGGAAAAGAAAATGCTGTATTGCATATTGATAATTTATCCGAGCCAGGAACTGCTGAACGCTTAGTTGAAATTGCTGTGAAAAATTTTGGGAAATTAGATGCAATCGTCAATAATGCTGCAATCGTTGCTTCCTCTAATATCCACACCACTGACAGTGAATTTTTACAACGTATTTTTCAAGTGAATACGGTGGCACCTTTTTTACTTATCAAAGCTGCCC
>CAMBTV010000055.1 GCA_945870835.1 Chitinophaga pinensis | reverse complement strand
TCACCGTTGGCATTTTTTAATTGTCCAAATACTTCGTCGTAAGTTCTATTTTCTTTAGTGATATAAACGATATACTTAATCGGACTCTCACGCAAACCTGGTAATGCAGGAAGAGGGTTTTTGGGATTATCATTGACAAGCTTACTCACAAAAGTATTATTGATGGTTTGGGATGTATAAGATTTTAATTGATCATTATTGGGCAAGGCTACTTTTTGAAAAGTACCCAACTGTATATCTCCTACATAACTACCTTGTGGTGGTTTTACAAAACCTACTCCCCCGTTGGGTCCAGCGCCAAGTCCCCTGCAAGAGATAATAAAAAGATCTTTTTGGTCAGCAGATAACTGGACTCTAGTAGGTCCCCAGCCAGCCGGTATTAAACCTTTCGTTAACTGAGTAGCTACATCTACAACGGCCACTGCATTAAAACCAAGCAGGGCAACATACAAAGTTTTTTCATCTTTACTCAGTGTAATTCCAAAAGGCAACAAACCACGAAATTGATCGATGCGTTTATCAACCTTGATAGGAATATGTCTTACTATTTTATGATTTTTGTAATCGATGACAGCAATATTATCATTGGTTGCATTGGTAACATAAATAAATTGCTTACCAACTGCAATAGAATTAGGACTTGCCCCACCGACTACTTCTGCACCTTCGATCATCTCACCAACCTGTAAACCTGTTTTAAATTTATCTACTACTTTATTGGTAGTAAGGTCAATAGAAAAAACACTCATGGCCTCAGGAGAATTAGGACTCCCTATGCCAGGTATTTTTTTTCCTTCCACTTCAGTACCTTCTATAGATTCTTTTGTATTATTCCCATAAGGATGATGAGAAATCATCAATGAATCGTAATTCTGCTTAGTCATACCGGTAACTAAAGGATACGAATACATACCAACATTGGCAACAAAAGCCATTTTTTTATCTTCACTAAGTGCCAATCCAAAAGGCTGACGTCCAGCGGGTATGGAGGCAGTAATTCTTTTATTAGCAAGATCATATCTTACCAGTCGAAAATTACCTCTATCTAAAATCAATAACTCATTATTTTCTTCATTCAAAACAAGATCAGAAGTAAAACTATCCCCAAAAACTATTTCACCAATTTTACCATTCAGAGAAATGGAATCAATTCGTTGGAATTTTTCAATATCATAAACAATTACTGAGCCATCATCACCTCCACTCAAATAAATGGTTTTGGAATCAGATGCAAAAGCTACACCGATAAAAGAACCTTCTGGAAGAACACCGGGAAGAGAATTTTTAATGACTGAATCATTTGAAAGTGGGCTATTAATTAATGGTTGATGAGCCAATGGAGAATTGATTTTATTTTCGTATCCTGGAACCCTGGTATTATTCAAAGAGGCAAGATCAATGACTGTAAATACTCCATTGTGTAATGTAATAGCTTTTTTCCCATTAGGAGAAATGGCCATTCCAAAAGGATCATTGGTAATACGGATTAAATTTCCAGCTGGCGTTACATACCTTCCACTTGGTAAAACTGAAACTCCTTTTTCATTAATTGTACAAAACTGATTGATTCCAGGCACTTGTAAAACAGTCGCTTGTTTTTGAGCAATTGTTGAATTAACAAATATTGAAGCTACAAAAAGCAGTAAATAACTCTTAGTCATGATTAATTACATTAAAAATATTTGGAATTATTTTTACCTAAAAAATTCGGAAAAATGAATTTCATCAAAACTAACAAAACCCAATTGCAACCTATATTATTATTGAGTTAAATTAAAATTCAACAATTCAAAAGGACAAGATTTTATTGATATTAAGATTTATTTTAACAAGTAAGGGGCGATAATTTTTTGCCATATAACATACCCTTTAGAATTAATGTGAAGGTTATCTTTTAAGAATATATCTTTCATTACTTCTCCATTGGCATCAAACATTTTTGAATAAACATCTATAAATGCTGTATTTTTCTTTTTTACAAGATATTTTTTAATCAACTTATTTCCTTCTATCATCTTTGGCAAAAGTCTTTCTCTACTGGGACTTGGCTTCATGGAAATATAAGCTACAGAAACCTTTGGCAATCGATCTCTGATGATTTGAAACAATTGCTTAAACCGATTAAAAACCATTGTGGCTGTAACAGAATCTGCTGAAGCGAGATCATTTTCACCACAGTAGATCAAAATCTGTTTAGGTTCATAGGGGAAAATAACATCGTCGGCAAAATAGATTACATCTGGCAAGGTGGACCCGCCGAAACCCCTATTCATGATAGGAAAAAGAGGAAAATAATTCTGAACGTCTACCCAATTTTTAAAGGAAGAGCTTCCAATTAATAGAATAGCGTTTTTAATTGGAGTTTGAATACTATCTTTCTTTTTGAATGCCTGTATCTCTTTATAAAAAGGAGAATTTTGTGCAGATACTCCTCCAAAAAAGCAAATGAATCCAATTAAAAAAATGCACATTTTTAACCGAAGCAATAATAAATTTCTACACATGTCCTTATTTTTAAATTTATTTTAAAGCTTCGTCCTTTTCTTTTTCCAAAAAATTTGCCTGATCAACAATACCTTCTGTTTTCCATTCCATCAAAGCCTCATCTGGTACTGCCTGCAAAGGCACTGTACTTGATTGAGAGGGTTCATTATAGGGAATATTGGACGCGCGATTGTAAACAGAAATAATTGACCAACGCGCTTTGTCTGATACATTCGCTTCAGATCGATGCAATAAATTGCTATGGAAAAGTAATGCATCACCCGCTTTTATTTCAACATAAACCAGGTCCATTGTTTTCAATGCTAAATCCACATAATGCTGCGAAGCCCCTACCTGCTCTCCAGAAAAGCCATGCTCAATTCGGCCCATTTTATGCGATCCACGAATTACCTGAATACAACCGTTCTCTTTGGTGGCATCTGTAATTGATACCATCACTGACATCATTTGGTCGGGTAACAAAAATTCGTTCTTATACCAATAGCCATAATCTTGGTGCCATTCCCATGCCCCGCCAACCTTTGGAGCTTTTTGCAAAAGTTTACTATGGAAATGGCAAACAGCGCTTTTGCCTTCCAATAAATCATCAACAGCGTTCACTATTCTTTCACTTTTTGTCAACAATCCGAATGCATCATTGCCTGGAGTGTACCACAAGGTTAGTTTTGTTTTTTTTCCTGTTTGATCATTCAAATCAAAGGCATGTTTTTGAAGTAAATCATCATTATTGGCAATACCATAAAGTTTATTCACTTCATCAGTGGAAATAAAATTTTTAATGATCAGATAACCGTTATGGTTATAATTTTCAATTTGCTCGGCGGTTAATTTAAATTTTTCCATAAAATGCAATTACGTAGAATTAATATTTTATACAAATTAGAGGAGATCCTTACAATTTATAAATCTTGAATAGGTTTGTAAACTGGAACCAATAATTTCATCACCGTCCAAGCAATCAGATAAGAAACGGCACAAATAGCAAACATGATGGTATATCCAGTCTGTATATGACCAAGTGCTTTATAATGATCAAAAAAGGCACCACCCAATTTTGACATTACCACCCCACCAAATCCACCTGCCATCCCACCAATACCAACTATAGATCCAACTGCTTTTTTAGGAAACATATCAGAAACGGTAGTAAAAATATTTGCTGACCAGGCTTGGTGAGCAGAGGCTCCGATACCAATTAAAATTACAGGAATCCAAAAGGTATAACCACCAAGAGGCTGTGCTGCCAATACTACTAAAGGAAAAAATGCTATGAGCAACATTGCTTTCATTCTTCCATCGTATGGAGTATATCCTTTTTTGATAAAATAAATCGGAAACCAGCCTCCGCCAATACTACCAAACATTGTCATGCTATATAAAACAGCTAACGGTAGCATAATTTCTGTCTTCACCATTCCGTACTGTGCCTCTAAATATTTAGGGAGCCAAAAAAGAAAAAACCACCAAACTCCATCAGTCATAAATTTACCAAATGCAAAAGCCCATGTTTGTTTATAACCCAATAATTTTATCCAAGGTACTTTTACTTCTTCGCTATTTTTTATTAGTGGTTCACCAGCATCAGAATTGATATATTCCAATTCATTTTTTGACAATCTCTTTTGATCTTCAGGCTTCTCATAAAAAATCTGCCAAAATATCAACCAAATAAAACCTAGTGCTCCTATAAGAATAAATGCTGTCTCCCAACCCCATTGCTTTGCAACCCATGGAACAGTGAGTGGCGCCAATATAGCTCCCACATTAGTTCCAGAGTTAAAAATTCCCGTTGCAAAGGAACGCTCCTTCTTAGGAAAATATTCTGCAGTAGCTCTAAGAGCAGAGGGGAAATTACCTGCTTCACCAACAGCCAATAAGGCGCGAGAAATCATAAATCCCACAATTGAAACTGGAACGGCTGCTAAACCAACCAAAGCCATTGCATTTACGACTACACTTCCTATAAAGATCGAGTATGCATGAACGATAGCGCCGATAGACCAAATAATAATTGCCCAAGCATAACCTGATTTAGTCCCTAATTTATCGATAATACGCCCAGCAAACAACATAGAAATTGCATATACAAACTGAAAGATGGCGGTGATATTCGCATAATCACCATTGGTCCATCCAAATTCTTTGGAAAGATCAGGGGCCAACAGGCTCAATACCTGACGATCTAAATAATTTACCGTAGTTGCAAAAAACAAAAGGGAGCAGATGGTCCACCTATATTTTCCCATAGTAGTTTGATTCATATAGTAGAAATTTTATTTTTTGCAATCTTGAATAATATCCAACACCTTCTTGGTAGCGGCAATCAGTTCAGCATATTGTTTATTTTCCATCACTGATTTAGTAACTAGCTTACTTCCCATTCCTACCGCACATACTCCTGATTTAAACCATCCTTCAATATTTTCTTTGGTAGTGTCCACCCCTCCAGTTGGCATAAACAATAAAGCTGGAAATAACTCACGAATAGCCTGCATAAACTCCATTCCTAGTATATTTCCAGGAAATAATTTAATCATTTTAGCTCCCAAATTTTCAGCAGTAATAATCTCCGATGGGGTCATGCAACCAGGTACCCAAAGCATGTCATTGGCATCGGCAACTTTTGCAACACTTTCTACAAGACCCGGACAAATAATATAATCGCAGCCTGCATCTATAAATATTTTTGCCATTTCTCCATTCTTAATTGTTCCAATACCGAGATACATATCTTTCAGTTCCGTATCGCATACTTTGCGCATTGCTTTAAAATTAGCGAGCGCAGCTTCCCCCCGATTAGTATACTCAATGGTGCGTATACCTGCACCATACAATGCCTTCATTAATTCAATACTAACTTGTTCATCTTTATTAAAAAAAAGTGGTAAAATACCCTGTTGAGGGATCAGCGACAATAAGATTTGTTTTTTCATTATTCAATTTCTTTTATTAAAATCAATATTATTTTTTATTAACAACACTACATTAAATATTTACGTAAACGATTGCGTAAATAGTCCGTGAAATTAATCCTTTATCTTTGTTGCTTTAACAATTAATCAAGAACTTAGAACTTATTTTCCCATATAATATACACATATTTAAAATTTGAATACTATGTCCAAAAAAGTTGTAACCCTTGGAGAAATTATGTTGCGTTTATCTACGCCCGATTATAAACGATTTGTTCAAGCAGATTCCTTTGATATTACCTATGGTGGTGGAGAAGCAAACGTAGCTGCTGCTTTGTGCAATTATGGATTGAACGGAACTTTTGTAACCAAAGTACCCAACAATCCAATTGGTCAATCAGCCATCAACCATTTACGTCGCTATGGAGTGGATACTCAATTTATTGCAAGAGGTGGAGAAAGACTAGGAATTTACTTTTTAGAAACGGGTGCCTCTATGAGAGCATCTCAAGTTGTTTATGACCGTGCAGGTGCTTCTATTGCTGAAGTTGACGCCAGTGAATTTGATTTTGATAAAATTTTTGAAGGGGCAGATTGGTTTCATACCACTGGTATTACCCCTGCACTTAGCGATAAAGCTGCAGCCTTAACCGAAGCTGCACTAAAGGCTGCAAAGGCAAAAGGAATCACCACCAGTATCGATCTGAATTTTCGTAAAAAATTATGGACTAAAGAAAAAGCAAGGGAAGTAATGAGCCGACTTTGCCAACATGTAGATGTTTGTATTGGTAACGAAGAAGATGCGGATACCACTCTTGGTTTTAAAGCAAAAGATACCGATGTTACCAAAGGAGAACTAAATCTAGATGGTTTTAAAGATGTTTTCAAACAAATGAAAGAAAAGTTTGGTTTTAAATTTATCGCTTCCTCATTACGTGAAAGTCACAGTGCTAGCGACAATGGTTGGAGCGCCCTAGTTTATGATGGAAATGAATTTTATCATACTAAACAATACGAGGTAAGAATCGTGGATCGTGTAGGCAGTGGCGATAGCTTCGCCAGTGGATTAATCTATGGACTTGTAACTGGCATGAGTATGTCTGACGCTGCTGAGTTTGGCGTAGCCGCTTCTGCACTAAAACATACCATTCCAGGTGATTTAAACCACGCAACCTTGAACGAAGTAAAAGAACTTGTAAAAGGAGATGGAAGTGGAAGAGTACAACGTTAATTGAAATCTTAATCAACTTTTAACCATTTATTTAATTAACAAACCCCAACTTACATGATAATAGACAGTATAGAAAACGCAAATAAATATACATCGGTTCATCCTTTATTTGCAAAAGCATTTGAATACATAGCTAGTGCTGATTTAGCCAATATTGAAATTGGAAAGTATGAAATTGCCGATGGTTTACTGGCCATCTTTTCTGATAAAAAAGGAATGACTTCAGCTGAATCAACTGCTAAATTTGAATGTCATAATAAAAATATAGATATTCAATTGTGCATTAGCGGAAATGAAACCTTTGGATGGAAATCAAGAAATCATTGTACTAAATTAAAAGGGGAATACAATTCCGAAAAAGATGTAAGCTTTTATGAAGATGCGCCTGATATGTTTTTTCAACTAACTAATGGACAATTTGTTATTTTATTTCCAGAAGATGTTCATGCACCTATGATTGCTGTAAATGACAATTCCATCAAAAAACTGGTAATGAAAGTGCGTATATAATAATTTCAACTATTTAGGTTTAAGCAAATAAAAAATGCAGCATTTTATGCTGCATTTTTTATTATCTCTCAAAGAGAATTACCAGCCAAAATATTCTTTTGCATTATTATAACAGATATCTTGAATCACCTTTCCCGTCCATCCTAGATCATTGGGCAATTCTCCGTTTTCTATTTCCTCTCCAAAAATATTACAGAGAATTCTCCTGAAATATTCATGCCTAGGGTAACTCATAAAACTGCGACTATCAGTGAGCATTCCAATAAACCTAGATAGTAATCCAAGGTTACTTAATGCATTAATCTGTTCGGTCATTCCCTGTTTTTGGTCTAAAAACCACCAAGACGAACCATACTGAATTTTTCCAGCAACACTCCCGTCATTAAAGTTACCAATCATAGCCGCCATCAGCTGATTGTCTGCAGGATTAAGATTATACAAAATTGTTTTTGTCAATTGATTGGTACTATCTAGACGATCTAAAAATTTAGATAATTGCTTTGCCTGAGAAAAATCACCAATTGAATCCCAACCAGTATCTGCGCCCAAGGTTTTTAACATCCTCGCATTGTTATTTCTAAGTGCACCCAAATGATATTGTTGGACCCATTTTTTTTCATGATCCCACTCAGCAAATTTTACCAACATTGCTGATTTAAACTTCATATTTTCTGGCTGCGAGATAGTCTCTCCTTCCGTCAATTTTCTAAAAATATTTCTAATTTCAGCTTCTTGATAATCCACCGCATAAAGTTGCTCCAATCCATGATCGCTTATACAACAGCCATTTTCTGCAAAAAAATCATGCCGACTTTTTAAAGCTTTTAAGTAATCATCCCAGCTTGCAATCAAAATATTAGAAACGGCTTGTAATTTATTGACATAAGCATTAAAAGTGTCAACATCGTCAACATTCATAGCCTTATCAGGTCGAAAAGCTGGAAGAACTTTAATTTCAAATCCATCCTCTTTTATTTTTTTATGATGCTCTAGCGAGTCAGTTGGATCATCGGTAGTACAAAGAACTTTTACGTTCATTTTGCGTAATAAATTTCTAACTGAATACTCAGGCGTTTTCAATTTAGCAGAACAATGATCATAAATTTCGCGCGCGGTATCAGGGGAAAGAATTTTATCTACATTAAAATAACGTTGTAATTCTAAGTGTGTCCAATGATACAATGGATTTCTTAAAGTATAGGGTACAGTAGCAGCCCACTGTTCAAATTTTTCATAATCCGAAGCATCTCCTGTACAATATTTTTCATTCACACCATTGCTTCGCATTGCTCTCCACTTATAATGATCTCCATAAAGCCAAACCTGAGTAAGATTCTCAAAATTTAGATCATTCGCAATTTGCTCTGGTAACAAATGATTATGGTAATCAATAATAGGCATTTCTTTTGCAAACTCATGATATAGTTGCTTAGCTGTTTCAGTTTGCAACAAGAAATCTTTATCTAAAAAACTTTTCATACAATTTCATCTTTTCGAAATACAAAAATTATTAACCCCTTGATAAATATTTGAATAATACTATCAACTACTTTCCTGCTTTTTGAATCACCGGTAAAATTCCCTCCTCCATTATTTGTATTAAATTTTCAGTAACGTTGTTGGCAAACCCTGGTATTTTAGTAAGGTCAGCATCCCATAAAGCAACATCACTCAAAACTGTTTTTACTAAATTTCCAGAAGATAGATTTTTCCAATGATTAAAAAAGTATTCTGCCATTTCATCCTTTATTGGATAAGATTGGCCATTCAATTCACCAAAATAAACATTACCCTCCTTTTTCACCGCCTTCATAAAAATTAGCCATGCAGCAAAACCAATCGAAATTTTTTCAGGAACAGCCGAATAAAGTTCATTATAACGATGTAAAACCTGCACTACCCTCATTTTTAATTTAGAAGTATAGTTTAGAGTAATACTAATCCATTGATGCTCTATCGTTGGATTACTAAAACGATCAATGACTTTTGCTGCAAATTCAGCAGATTCTTTTTCAGCAACAGGATAAGGAATTGCTGGAGCAATTTCAGTTAACATCAGTTGCCTAATAAAATTACCAATTATTTTATCGCCCATCGCTTGCTTAACCGTTGTAAAGCCAGCAAGAAAAGCTACGCCACAACTCAGTGTATGAGTTCCATTCAATAACCTCAATTTCAATTCCTTAAACTGAGTAATATCATCTGTTATTACAATGCCATTATCTACCGATGCAAAAGACAAGACATCTTTAACCTGTTGATTTCCTTCAATCGCCCAAAGACTGTAAACCTCACTCATTGTAATTAAATCATCTTGATATCCCAATTGCGCTTCTAATAATAATTTTTTATCTGCTGCAGGTTTTCCAGGAACAATTCTATCTACTAATGAATTGCAAAATTGATTGTGCTGCTCGAGCCATCTGATAAAATCCTCTTCCAACTTATTAAACTGAGCCAATTCAAAAACAATCGCCTTTAATTTTTTTGCATTGTCTGATATTAATTCTGTTGGGACAATAACCATACCTGAAGTAGAACTTCCACCTAAAGCCTTATAACGCTCATATAAAAAAGATAATAATTTGGCAGGATATGAACTAGGCGGTAAACTATTAATATCCTCTTTCACTAGTTCAATGCCTACCTCAGTAGTATTAGATAAAATAATATTCAATTCAGAATTGTGAGCGCATTTCAAAACCAATTCCCATTGGGTAGCCGCTGACAATACCCTACTAATAGCTGAGCATATCACATTTTCTTCAACAGATTGTCCATTTACCAAGCCTCGCATACAGAGCGTATACAAACCATCTTGTTTATCAAATGCAACAGCATCGCCCCCGTCAGTTGATTTTACTACGACAACCCTTCCATTGAATACACCTTTTTTATTTGCCTTGTCAATAAAGTAATCTGGCAACCCTCTTAGTAAAACTCCAGTTCCAAACTGCAATACCCTTTCTGGCAAAGCAAATAGACTTTCATTAGAAAGAGTTGCATTTCCAGTTTCGATATTTTTGAGATTAATTTTAGAAAGTACCATGAATTATCTTATTTAAATTAAATGCTAAGTTCGTCAAAATTATTTATTCTAAGCGTTAGGTCTATGGTATAGAGATGACGATAAAGACAAACTAACTACTAGAAATTGTAAAATTAATAAACAAGTAATTACTTAATATTATTTTGTAACACTTTCCACATTTCACCTGCTACAAATAAATTACCCTTTGGGTTAAGATGTACTCGATCAGAAGTAAGAATTCCCTTTTCCAAATTGGATGGATTATTAGATTTTAGGTACTCTGAAAATGCATTGCGAAGATCGCATACAGGCAATGACATACCCTTCGCAATCGAACGAATAATATTACTATAGTTATTTAGATCGCCATCTTGCTGATTAGAATTGTCATTTCTTTCCCCTATAACAGAAGGAGTACAAACAATTACTTTAATATTTTTTTCCTGCAATTTTTTTATAATAGCACGGTAAAATTTTTCAAATTTATCAGCATCTGTTCCTGTACCAGAGCTTGCCTTATGCCACACATCATTGATCCCAACATAAATAATTACTAAGTCAGGAGATTTTTTTAAAACATCCTCTTCCATCCTTAAATAAAGATCATAAACTTTATTTCCACCAATTCCGGCACCCACTAATTCAATCTGATCTGATAAATTGGATTGTTTGATAATGCTATCCATTTTTACAATATATCCAGTAGGTGATACCCCCGCTTGAGTAATTGAATCTCCAAAGAAAACTACCTTCACTTTTTTAACAGGTGGGGTAAAAGAGAATAAAATAATTGAAAGAAATAATGTGAGTTTAAATAAATGTTTCATCGTGTGAATATTAAGTGATTAAAGTTTATAAAAATTAATAGCATTCAATCCGAAAAAATCCTCTTGCTCTGATTGGGTAAAAGAAGAAAAATAATTAATGACAATTTCCAAAGTTTGCTGGTAGTTAGCTGCTACCAAACAGACTGGCCAATCAGAACCAAACATAATTCTTTTGGTACCGAAAGAATTTACGATTACATCCATATAAGGATTACAATCATCCTTACCCCTATTTTTCCAATCTGCTTCAGTAACCATTCCTGATATTTTACAGTACAAGTTAGGGTATTCAGCCAAAGACTCCATTCCCTTTTTCCATTCTAAAATACTCTTTTCTTTGATATTGGGTTTTGCAATATGGTCAATAACAAATTTCTGGTTAGGAAAAGCCTTGACAAATTCACTGATGTATTGAATTTGATCTGGATAAATTAATATATCATAAGTGAAATCAAAGTTTTTTAATTTACTTATACCATTCATAAAAGCAGGGCGAAGCATCATCCCCCTCTCAGCTTCCCCTTGTAAAATATGGCGAAATCCTTTCATCTTATTGAAAGAATGATAATAAGCCAATCGATCTTCTACCGATTCAGATTGAAGATCAACCCAACCAACTACTCCTTTAATGAAATCAAAATTACTTGCATGATTCAATAGAAATTCGTTTTCCATTTCACTTTGATCACATTGAACTAGCACCGAACCATCCAAATTATTTTCTTCCAATTGAGTTTGAAGGTCCTGAGGCGTAAAATCTCTTTGAATAATAGCCATCTCATCATTTATCCAACTATCACGAACAGGATCAAAGTTCCAAAAATGCTGATGGGCATCAATTCGCTGTGGAATTTTAGTAGGCAGTAGAGAAGTAGTTTTTTCATTCATAAGTCAATCGTCGAAATAATTTATATTCTTGGGAGTTGAAATAGCAAATCTTTATACATCCTAGATTTTACAAACGATTCATCCAATTGTGTAATCTCTCCAACCAATTATCATCAGTAGTTTTGTTATTCATACCAAATCCATGTCCACCCTTAGGATACAAATGCATTTCGGCCAATACTTTATTTTTTATACAAGCTTGGTAATATCGGATACTATTTTCTACCAACACACCTTTATCATCTCCGGCATGAACTAAAAAAGAAGGAGGTGTATCGGGAGTAACCTGTAAATCACTACTAAAAAAATTAACTTTTTTAGCTGAAGCACGAGCACCAATTAAATTTTCTTTAGAGCCTTTATTATAGATAGAACTATCAAAACTGATGACTGGATAAATTAGAATTGCAAAATCAGGTCTTGTGGAAGTCGTATCTGAATTGCTAGGATCTGCTCTGAAATTAAAATGAGTAGCGGCTGTAGAAGCCAAATGTCCTCCAGCAGAAAATCCCATTATCCCAATTTGATTCGCATTGATCCCCCACTGTTTTGCATTATTTCTTATCAAACGGACCGCCTGTTGAGCATCTTGCAAAGGAGCAATACTTTTATCTACCATTGTTGAGTCATCTGGTAATCTATATTTTAAAACAAATGCAGTAACTCCCCATTTATTAAATTCTGCTGCAACATTGGTCCCTTCTTTATCAAAAGCTAAAATTGAATATCCACCGCCCGGACAGATAATCACAGCTTTACCATTTGGTTTGGCAGGTTTAAAAATCGTAAGGGAAGGTACACTGACCTTAGCGATACGAATAATATTATCTCTAAAAGTTGAATTTTCCTTATTGGGTGCTGCAATTGAATTAGGCACTCCATTTTTATATAGAGGTATTTCTGTAGAATTTTGCCCCACTACTTTTGTAACCATAAACGCAGCTATAAATATGAACGAATTTTTCATTACTTTAATTATTAATATTAAAATTATCGTTTTTTTTCGGACTATTCAAAAGCAAAATAGCAATGGACATCGAGCTGTTTTTTTAAAAGCATTTTAAGTTATTCAAATTTAAAATCAGTTAGATAATTAGTCAACGTGAAATTTCTTCTTTTGGCGATTGGATGGATATATAGTTAATTTAATTAACTTGTATGTTTTTGCAGAAAGATATTATAAAAGCTATTACATTTAGAGTAAAATAGTTTTAAAGCCAATAATTTTAGATAGATTATTTTCGCATCACAGACATAATAAAATAATAGGGATTTTTTAAATTCTTTTTGAGATTAAATTTTAATATATGAAAATCTATAAAACCAATTCGGGTAATGTAATTGAACATCAGGGAGCCTATCATTTATTACCTTCCTCCAACTGGGATCAGTTTATCAATAGAGATAATTTATACCAGTTGCTTAGTTCAGAACTTTCATCCAACAAAACAATAGTAAGTCTTGAATGGCTAAATGAGCAGACTATTCTAGCCCCTATTGACCAACAGGAAATATGGGCTGCAGGAGTTACCTATTTAAGAAGTCGCCATGCAAGGGTAGAAGAATCCAAGGATTCAGGAGGTGGTACCTTTTACGACAAAGTGTATGATGCACAGAGACCTGAAATATTTTTTAAAGCAACCGCACAAAGAACCGTTGGACAAAATGGTTTTGTTAGAATAAGAAAAGACTCTACCTGGGATGTTCCAGAACCCGAGCTTACATTATTTATTACCAGTGCTGGAAATATTGTAGGATATACCATTGGAAATGACATGAGTTCAAGAAGTATTGAAGGAGAAAACCCTTTGTATTTACCTCAAGCTAAAATGTATGAAGGATGTGCTGCATTAGGCCCCTGTATCTATGTGCCAGATCAGCCAATATCACCCGATGCTACAATTGAAATTTCAATCGAAAGAAATACTGTGGTGATGTATAGTGATAAAATTGCCATCAGTCAAATGAAAAGAACACATACCGATTTAGTAAGTTACCTGTATAAAGAATGTTCATTTCCCAATGGATGCTTTTTAATGACTGGTACTGGAATTGTACCACCCAATAGTTTTACTTTACAAAGCGGAGATAGCATTATAATAACTATTGAACATATTGGAACCCTAAAAAACACAGTAGCCTAATGAGTATACACGGAAAAAATATAATCGGTAATAACCTTTCTGCACAAGGTACTAGTAGTTTCAACGCTTATGAAGTGGCAACCAATACCCCATTAGCTGAAAAGTTTTTTGAGGCTACCCCAACAGAAATTAATGCCGCTATATCTTTAGCAGCAGAAGCATTTAGTGTTTATAAAAATAAAAGTGGTAAGGAAAAAGCAGCCTTTCTTGAATGTATTGCTACAGAAATAGAAAGCTTAGATATGGAGTTGATTGAAACAGCCAGTAAGGAAACAGGTTTGCCTATTGCAAGAATTACTGGTGAAAGAGGTAGAACTACTGGCCAGTTGCGTCTTTTCGCTGCTCAGCTAACAGAAGGTTCATGGGTAAATGCAATTATTGATAAGGCTTTACCAGATCGTAAACCTTTACCAAGAGTAGATATTCGACAAATGCAAATTGCAATTGGACCAGTGGCAGTTTTTGGTGCAAGTAATTTCCCTTTAGCATTTTCTGTTGCTGGAGGCGACACAGCCTCTGCTCTAGCAGCAGGATGTCCTGTAGTTTTCAAGGCGCATCCGGCGCATCCGGCTTCTTGTGAGTTAGTAGGCGGT
>CAMBTV010000054.1 GCA_945870835.1 Chitinophaga pinensis | reverse complement strand
TGACTCACAATTTTATCGGCAACCACTTTTAGGGTTTGGCCTTCGGCAGTAAAGCATACAGCCGACAACAAGATAAACAAAGTGAATAATACTTTCATACGAAGGTTCATGACTTCAAAAATAATCAATTCAATTGCTTTCCCCAACAAGCTAGCGGCTTTTAACAAAATATAAACCGCTTTTAGAACCGGGAACTAGAGGGTTCTCTTAACTTCTTCTTCCTCAAAGGCTTCTACTATGTCGCCCACTTTAATGTCGTTATAGTTTTTAATGGTTAAACCACACTCCATATTGGTAGATACTTCTTTTGCATCGTCTTTAAAGCGTTTCAAGCTGCCCAACTCGGCACTTTGGCCTTCCCCTTTGGGATATTCCACAATACCGTCGCGTATAATGCGGATGCGGCTGTTACGGGCAATTTTTCCTTCCAGCACAAAGCATCCGGCCACAGTGGCTTTATCGAACTTATATACCTCGCGTACTTCCACGTTAGCGGTAATTTTTTCCTGGAATTTAGGCTCCAGCATTCCCTCCATGGCGCTCTTGATTTCGTCGATGGCAGTGTAGATGATAGAGTACAATTTAATTTCCACCCCTTCAGTCTGCGACAGTTTATTTGCCTGCATAGAAGGACGCACATTAAATCCTATGATAATCGCATCGGAGGCGGTGGCAAGCAATACATCGCTCTCGGAAATTTGTCCTACCCCTTTATGTACAACCCGAACAGCAATCTCTTCGGTAGATAATTTCTGCAATGAATCACTAAGGGCTTCCACCGAACCATCCACATCTCCTTTAATGATGATGTTAAGTTCTTTAAAGTTACCCAATGCCAATCGACGGCCAATTTCATCGAGGGTAATATGTTTTCTAGCGCGCAATCCCTGCTCTCGCAGCAACTGAGCCCGCTTGGTGGCCATTTCTTTGGCTTCGGCTTCATCCTCAAATACCCGGAATTTTTCACCAGCCTGAGGTGCTCCGTTCAATCCCAATATCACTACCGGGGTAGAAGGCGGTGCCACCTGAATACGTTGATTCCGTTCGTTGAACATGGCTTTAACACGGCCATAATACTGACCAGATACAATCAGGTCGCCTTGGTTAAGGGTGCCGTTCTGCACGAGAATAGTTGCCACATATCCTCGCCCTTTATCCAGCGATGCTTCAATAATAGTGCCCATTCCATCGCGGTCGGGGTTGGCCTTTAATTCCAACACTTCTGCTTCTAGCAATACTTTCTCCAACAGCTTGTCTACGTTTAAACCACTCTTAGCAGAAAGCTCTTGGTTTTGGTATTTACCACCCCAAGCTTCTACCAGAATATTCATCTGTGAAAGCTGCTCGTATATTTTTTGCGGATTGGCTCCGTCTTTATCAATTTTATTGATAGCAAAAATCATGGGCACATTAGCGGCCTGGGCGTGGCTAATGGCTTCCTTCGTTTGCGGCATCACGGCATCATCGGCAGCTACCACAATTATGGCCACATCGGTTACCTTGGCACCACGGGCACGCATCGCAGTAAAGGCTTCGTGACCGGGTGTATCTAAGAACGTGATGGCTTTATCGTTGGGTAGGGTAACTTCATAGGCACCGATATGCTGTGTGATACCTCCGGCTTCACCGGCTACCACATTGGCACTGCGGATATAATCCAACAAAGAAGTTTTACCATGGTCTACGTGACCCATGATAGTAACGATTGGCGGACGGGCAACTTGGGCTGCTTCGTTGTCGTCTTCATCGTCTTCTTCCAGATCATCCACCTCTTCGAGTCCGATAAATTCTACTTCAAATCCAAACTCACTTACCACCAGTTCTATAACCTCTGCGTCTAGGCGTTGGTTGATAGATACCATTACACCCAGGTTCATACATTTGGCGATTACGTCGGCAAAACTCACGTCCATCAAGTTGGCAAGTTCGCTAACAGTAACAAATTCGGTAACCTGCAGTTTATTGTTGTCGGTTGATTCCCCGTCTAAGGCCTCGGCAGCTTCATCTCTTTTAGCACGACGGTATTTTGCTTTCAGGCTCTTTCCACGACCTCCCGTGCCGGTTAACTTGGCCTGGGTTTCGCGTATTTTCTCCTGAATGGCTTTTTGATCTATTTCTTTGTCATCACGGGTATTTGCACCACGAGGAGCCGACTTACCACCGCCCTGACTACGTTGTTGGGTTCCGCCGCCACGATTGTATTGACCACCGCCGCCTCCCTGACCACCGCGGTTATTTGCCGGGGTGATGGGTCGGTTAGGGCCGCTATTCGCATTAGAAGGTGTATTAGGAGTGTTGGGTTTTTTATCAACCGGAATGCGTTTGCGCATACGCTTTTCATCGTGCATTCCGGGTTTGGGACGGGTATCACTATCAACAGGAAGCTCGATTTTACCTAAAATTTTGGGGCCTTCCAGCTTTTCTGCTTTTATATTAGATAGTGTAGGGGCTTCTTCTTCTGGAGGGGCTACCACTGCAATAGGAGGCGCTTCGAGAATAGGTTCTACAGCCGGCGCAGGAGTGGGTTCTTTTTCTACATCCTCTTTTTTCTTAGCAGATTTTTTAGGTTTACTGGATGATTCGATTGCATCCAAATCAATCTTGGCCACCACTTTCATGCCTTCCAGTTCGGGAGCTGCAATTTTAATGTGCTCTTGTACCGGCTTGGCGGGTTCGGGTTGAGGGGCTTCGGGAATAGCAGGAACAATAGCGGGTGCTTCGGGGGGGGCTGTGGGTTCCTCTTTGGCAGGAGCCGCTTTTTTCTCGTCCTTTTTAAAGGATATTTCCTCTTCGTCTTTTTTCTTCTTAGGTTCAGATTGGGCTACTTTGGGAATTTCAACCTGATCGGCCTTATTCTTGGCAACTTTATCACTCTGAAACTCGGCCTGCAGGGCATAGTAGTGGTCTTCCGTAAGTTTAGCGGTAGGTTTGAGGTCGTCGCGGTTGAACCCTTTTTTCACCAGAAATTCAATCAGGGTATCCTGACCGATGTTGAATTCCTTGGCGGCTGCCAGTAATCTTGGTAATTTCAGTTCTGCCATTCACTTGTATTTAGTACTTCCCGCTTTATTTTTTACGCTGATTGCATTTGATTTTTAGCAGCCATTGCTTTCGGGTTTCCGGTTCTGTTCGCAGTAGCAAATATAGTCTCTTTGCGGCTGCTTATTCTTCTCTGTCAAATTCTTCCTGTAATATTCTTCTCACTTCCAAAATGGTTTCTTTTTCCAAATCGGTTCTTCTCTCCAATTCTTCGGCGGTGAGTTTCAGGATGCTTCTGCCCGTATCGCAACCAATGCGTTTGAAGGCATCAATCACCCATGGCTCAATTTCATCGCTAAATTCATCTAGGTCGATATCAAATTCGTCCACAATTTCTTCGTCTTCGCGGTACACATCCAGTTCGTAGCCGGTAAGTTCGCAGGCGAGTTTAATGTTCACCCCCCGGCGACCGATGGCCAGAGAAACCTGGTCGGCTTTCAGGTAAACATTGGCATGTTTAGTTTCGTTATCCAGCTCCATGTAACTGATTTTAGCCGGTGTTAGCGAACGCTGAATCAGCAATTGAATATTATTGGTGAAATTAATTACGTCGATGTTTTCGTTTTTCAGTTCCCGCACAATGCCATGGATACGGCTTCCCTTCATCCCTACGCAGGCTCCAACGGGATCAATCCTATCGTCGTAAGATTCTACGGCCACTTTAGCTCTTTCTCCCGGATCGCGAACAATCTTTTTGATAGAGATCAGTCCATCGAAAATTTCGGGCACTTCAATTTCCAGCAACTTAGCCAGAAATAGCGGACTGGTTCTGGATAGAATGATTACGGGATTGTTATTTTTCAAATCAACCCGGGCTACAACAGCACGGATATTTTCTCCTTTTTTAAAGAAGTCTTGCGGTATTTGTTCGGATTTAGGCAGAATCAGTTCGTTGCCTTCTTCATCCAGCAGCAATACTTCTTTCTTCCAAACCTGGTATACTTCGGCACTGATGATATCGCCTACGCGATCGCCATATTTTTTAATCAGCACATTTTTCTTCAGGTCGTTGATGCGGCTGGCGAGGGTTTGTTTGGCAGCAAGGATGGCGCGGCGACCGAAGTCGACCATGTCTAATTCTTCGTACAGTTCTTCCCCCACTTCAAAATCCGGTTCTATTTTAACTGCATCCGAGTAGCCCACTTCTGCCAGGGGATCCAGCACTTCACCATCTTCCACAATCATCCGGCGGCGGATGATTTCGAGGTCACCTTTTTCGGCGTTTACAATTACGTCGAAGTTTTCGTCGCTGCCATATTTTTTACGCAGCAGGGTTTTAAAAACGTCTTCCACCACTTTCATCATCGTGGGGCGGTCAATGTTTTCGGCATCCTTAAATTCCTGGAATGCTTCAATCAGATTAATACTGGCCATAGATAAACGGTTTAATTACGTAGAGTTTTGGGACTGTTCCGGGTTAAAATATAATTTGTACGGTTACGGAATGTAGTTCAGTAAAGGGTATGCTTGTTTGATGAATAACGGCTTTTTTGCCTTTGCCTTCAGTGTATTCCAGGGTGATGGCCTCGTCGGTAACCTCTTTTAATACACCGGTGAGGGTAGTTTGATCGGTACGCAGCGCCTGCACTGTACGGCCTATATTTTTCACATACTGGCGATGCAGTTTCAACGGTTCATCTACCCCTGGGGAGGAAACTTCCAGCGAATATTCCCCGGGAGGAAAAATACCGGCTTCGTCAATCATCGGCACCAGTCTGCGATTAAAGCGAACACATTGTTCAATGGTAATGCCGGTATCGCCGTCTATCAATAGCTTAATATTATTGGTAGGCTTGATAAGCAGCGAAACGAGAAAGTGTTCGGGGGCATCTTTCAGCACCTCGGCCACCATTTTATCCAATTGAGTGATTGTTTCGTTTGACATATAAAAAAGAAGAAGGGAACGGTTATCGTTCCCTTCAGTTGTTCAATTACGGTGCGAATGTAGTAAAATCTGCCTGAATTGCCAAAAAATTCCATTGGGGCCTGCTTTTTAGCCGCTGGTCAATACCGTAATAAAGCTGTTGGGTGAATCAATATCTTTGTGGGGTTATGGCTAAATTTATTTTATACGGATTCTTATTTTACCTCCTGTATAAGTTCATTACCCAACTGGTAATGCCCGTAGGGAAAGCTTCGCAACAGATGAAGCAAAAGATGCAGGAAATGCAAGACCGCCAGGAAGCTTTTCAACGGCAGCAGGAGGCCGAGCGAGTTTCCCGCAATACGCCGCCGCCCAGTGAAACTAAGGCAGGCGACTATATCGAGTTTGAAGAGGTAAAGCCTTGATTCCGACTCCAGTTTTGGGTATCCAGTTCCAGCACCTCTTGTGGAGGGGGCAAAAACAAGGTATGCAATCCCAGTTCCTGTGCGCCCTGGATATTACCAGGTGTATCATCTATAAATAAGGTATGCTGTGGCTCAATGGCTAATTTTTTCAGGAGTAATCGAAACGATGCTACATCCGGCTTTCGGTATCCTAACTGATGCGAGTAGCCGGCAAAGCGAAACAATCCATTAAAATCTATTTCCCCCAGGTCGCGGCGGCAGATTAGCATCAACTGCTGGTAGTGGATGGCATTGGTATTAGAGAACAGGTAAATAGGATATTGCCGGGCCACTTGTTGCAACCATACAATTCTTTCCATTGGCATATCCAATAACATAGCATTCCAGGCTTCGGCAATTTGGGTATCGGTAAGCGGAAGTGAGGTAATAGCGCGTATCTGCTTATAAAATTCCTCCTCAGAAATTGCTCCGGTTTCGAGTCCAGAAAAGAGGGGATTGGCATGGTGTTGCGTAAAGAGTTCATCAAAGTTGGCTACTCCCACCTGCCGAAAAGCGGTAGCCGTGTTGGCATAGTTGAGGTTTAAAAAAATGCCTCCCAAATCAAAAATAATATGTTGAATAGTGGCCATGGCGGCGAAGCTATTGATTAAAAGGTAACGGAGATACCTTGTGAGAATGAATACACAAAATCGGGCACAAACTGGGTAAGCTGGCCCTTATCTACCTGCATATAGTAGCGGGTTAGTAGCGACATATAGCGGGATATTTTATAAGTAAGGGATATATCTGCTGTAACCCGAGGGAATTTTTTCTTGGGATAGGGGTAAAAAGGAATATCAGGTAATCCCTCGAAAGGGGTTTTAAAAGGCTGTTGGAGCCCCAAAAACAGGTTTACCGAAAAGGGTTTACTATCATAAAACCAGTTGTTATAGAAGTTCATGCGCCAGTTTTCACGAAAAAGGTGACCCCGGCTATTGATGCCTAATACTTGTTGAATTAATTGCTTAAAAGCGGGAGGCAGTGTATCAAATGCCTGTTGCTTTTCTCTTGAAAAAACTCGCCAGTCTTCCTTTTCAAATACCAATCCTGCCCCAATATTACATTTTAGGCGACTCGATTGGGAGCGAAAAGCATACACGGTATTCAAACCAAACTGCCAGCGTTGGGCGATGCCCCTGTTTTCGTCCCACTGAAAAAACATAAAGGGTTCGGCGAACAGGCGCTTTTTTTTCAATACTTGCTGATTGGCGCTATCGTGCACATTACGGAAAAGTCCGGCCCTAATCATGGAATAAAAGCGGTTAGTAGAAGAAATCTGGTCGGTACTATTATAGTTGAGGCTAGATAGCCATTCGATGGTATGCTTGCGGGTGGCATATAAGAAGGAAGCATCTGCGAGGGCAAACAGTTCGGCCTTGCTATCCTGATTGAGCAGGAAGGAAAGTCCGCCTACCCCGTATAATCTGTTTTGCTCGAGTGAGTCGAGCACCGATTTTTTAAACTGACTAACCTGCCCAGCGAGGGGGAGTTGGGAGGTACACCAGCAGAGTATCAACAGTAGTAAAGTAGATGGCTTTCGCATACGGGGATAAAAATAAAGAAAATAAGAAAAGACTAACAAGAGATAAATTGGTGGCTTTTGATTATTTTTGTCCTCCTCTCGCGGGAAACCGCCGGAGATCGGGCCTATAGCTCAGTTGGTTAGAGCACCTGACTCATAATCAGGGGGTCCCAGGATCATGCCCTGGTGGGCCCACAGCCGAAAGGCAAGATTTTCAAGGGTTTATGCTGTCAAAAGCGTAGACCCTTTTTGTTTGTGGGAACTCTCGGCCAAGTTTTGAATAACAAAAAAATATAAAATTTAATATAAAAAATTAGGATACAATGTTTTATAAATAAATTAATTCAATATATTAACAAATTGTTATGTGTCTTTACAATTTGTTTGTAATGTTTAAAAAAAAATAAATTCGAAAAACAAATATTAGAATATATGCACATTCACCCTCCGCACAAAGTAGGATCAAATATTCAAGATCATTTCGTTCATTTTTTAATGCTTTTTTTAGCAGTTCTTTTTGGTGCACTTGCAGAAAATTATCGTGAAAACTATATTGAAAGAAACAAAGAACATGAATATTTAAGTTCTTTAATTTATGATTTACGCCAAGACACATCAAGATTAAATACTTGTATTGAATCTCGAATTGAAAAAAATACAAATGCAAAAAAATTAATATCGCTATTAAGCCAACCTGTGATTTCAAACACAAAAGATATTTATTATTTAACTAGACTTATGACTAGAGTGGAGGCATTTGAAGGAGTTGATGGAACTTTTAATCAATTACGCTCAGGCGGATTTAGTTTGATTGAGGATAAAAAAATAATTACTGAGGTTAATGAATATTTACATATAAGAAAAACAATTTACGATTATAATACAACTGAAGAAAATATTTTACTGCAATTGAGAAATTCGGTATCTCAAGTTGTTAAAGCAGAAATATTTAGTCAAATGTTAAACTCGGAAATTAATAAAAATTATAAATATTATATTAAACCATTAGAAAAAGATGAAGAATTATTTTCATATGATAAAACGAAAATTAATAATTTAGTTTATTGGATCTCAAGTGACAATGGAAATCAGACACTTAATAAAAATCAAATGTTGTTACTGAAAAATAAAGCGATAGAATTAATAAAATTAATAGAATCTGAAACGAATTAAGAGCATGTTTAAGAATAGGCCTAAATCACATATAATTTTAATTATCATTTTTCTTGTAATATTAATTACTGGTTCAATTTTTACGATGAAGGTTTCCAATAATGTCATGGAAATTGCATCTTCTGTTTCAAGGAATATGAAAAATACAATGGATCCAAAAGCTCCTGATCCAGGAAAAACTCAATCAGAAAATTTGGTTATTCCAAGTACTTCAAAAAAGGTTATAATTGGGAGTTATCTAGAAAGAGTTGAAGATTTAAATGTTAAGGAATCAAGTTGGAGTTATGAATTTTATTTATGGTTTAAGTGGAAATCAAGTGAAATCGATTTTTTAGGGAAAAGAGATAAAAATCATAAAAATGAATTGCCTTTTTCAATTATTAATGGTGATGTAATAAAATGTGATATAGTTAATCAATACTATGATAGTGTAAATAATATTGAGTACATTCAATATTTTGTTAAAGCAAAAAATACTCAATTTTTTGATGTTTCACTCTATCCAATTGACAAACATGATTTAATAATTCCTATTGAACACAAATGGTTAGATAAAAATCAATTATATTTTCAACCTGATACAATTGACTCTAAAGTAAGTTCCAGAGTAATGGTAAATGGTTACGAAAAAAGTAATGATATAAAAGTTATAGAAAAAACACATGCTTATAAATCAGCTAGAGGAAATCCAAAATTTTCATCTGGTTATAAAGTGGATTTTTCTCAATTTAGAATGGCAATTAGGATATATAAAGGAGGCCTCTCGGTTATTTTAAAATTATTTTTAATTTTATATATAGCAGTTTTGGTAACTTTTATTGCACCATTTTCAACCGATCCTAGTAGATATACCACTGGTGCCTTATTTACTACAGCCGGTGCAAACTATATATTAGCTTCTAAACTTCCAGCAACTAATTTTTATTCATTAGCCGAAATTATTAATACTTTATGTGTTGTTATTATAATTATTATGATGGGGCTATTGGCAGTACTTCCATCCGTAATTTTTAAAGACGGAATAATTGATACTTTTGAGAAAAGAATGAATAGATTAATAAATTTAACTATGTTTTCATTTTTTCTTTTAATAAATTCACTTTTAATCTATATTGGAATAACTTATTCATAAAATAAAATATTATGGAAGAAAATGTAATTTCAATTAAGTATACTGAAATTTTTATTTTAGTATGGATTATTTTTTCACTATTCGTAGGATTATTAGGCTATAAAAATAAAGTTGGATTCACGCTAGCTTTAGTTTGGTCTATTTGTTTTTCTCTGTAGTTGGATTATTAATTGTTCTTAGATATGAGAAATTAAAAAATATATTAAAGAAAAATACTAATGATTAAATAAAAAGCCAGGCCAAGTTCCCTGCCAGGTTTTCACCAAAAACCTGAAAAAAGAGGTGAAAAACAGGGGTAAATGGAGTTGAAGATGTCGAAAATAAAAAATCCTTACATTCAACATCTAAATAGGCACTAAATGAAATATGATTTATTCCAAATTGATGCATTTACTAATAAGTCATTTGGTGGGAATCCGGCCTGCGTGGTGCCACTTGAAAATTGGCTAAGTGATGAAATATTATTAAAAATTGCGAAAGAGAATGCAGTTGCAGAAACTGCGTTTTTTGTTTTGAAGGAGCATAAAATTCATTTAAGATGGTTTACGCCTGAAGTTGAAATGGATTTATGTGGTCATGCTACGATTGCAACAGCACACGCTTTAAAAACTATTTTAGATTACAAAAGTGATGAAATAATTTTTGAAACCTTAAGCGGTGATTTAATTGTTACCGTTTGTGACCACATTTATAAGATGGACTTCCCTTCTAGAATGCCATTACTAGCTATTTTACCTTCTAATATAGAAAGTTCTCTGAATATCTTGCCTAAAGAAGTGCTAAAGTCTAGAGATTATGTTTTAGTATTTGAAAATGAAGCTGAAATAAGAAATATTAAAATCAATAAAAGTTTATTTGATGAAATTAATTTAGATCCAGGCGGTGTAATTATTACTGCAAAAGGAGACGACTGTGATTTTGTATCAAGATTTTTTACGCCGCAGGCTTCCATTTTTGAAGATCCTGTAACTGGATCTGCACACTGTTCTTTAATTCCATTTTGGTCAAGGCGATTAAATAAAAAAGTACTTCATGCATTTCAAATTTCAGAAAGAATGGGGGAATTATTCTGTGAAGACAAAGGAGATCGTGTGATCATATCCGGAGAGGCCAAGACCTATTCAATTGGTTTTTTTATGCTAAAATAGACAGGAAGCTTACATGTTGAAGGCTTTCCTATTTTTTTCGCAATTCATATCTAACTGAATCGGGATACCCTAAGGCGATAACATATGAAACTTTCCCATTTTTATTAAAGTAAAATTCAAGATATTTTAAATTAACAACCTCCAATTGAGTATTATAATTTTGCATATTATTATTTGGCATTGCGTCGGTACGTTGCACTAACAAATTCCCTTTCTTATCTACAATATTGCTATTAGAAACATTATAGCTTTTAGTATAAATTTTATTACTAGGAGCTCTATAAGAGCTATAATCAAATGAAAGCTTATATCCAGAATCTATTTTTTCCTTTCTTTTATAGTTGCCGAAACTTGAAATAACAGCTTGCTCTGATTTATTACTCCAATTATTAGTTTGTATTGTACTCATTGAAATAGTTACCTTTTTATAGGGCGAGCATGCAACGAATAGTATTAGAATGAATAATGTAAAAGAAAGTCTCATAATGTTATTGATTTATCTCAAGTTTATATTCAAAAATGTTTAAGAACTTATCCTAGCCAAATCAAACTTAGTCTTTTTACATGCCATGTTCACTTATATTATAAAATTAGCCTATATAAGCCGCCAAGCTCCTGTTTAGTATATAAGAAACCAGGTTAAAAGAGATGAAGGGGCGTGCAGGAGTGGAATAGTACATGCAATCAATACTGTACTTATTCCTGCATAGTTCTAAAATACTATTGCTATAAAAAGCCCTGCAATTTGCAGGGCTTTTTTGTTGTTATCTTTTCTTAAGTCTTTTAGTATACAATCTTATTGACGGCAGCGACAAAGCGTTGACATTTTTCTGAAACTGTTCCTTGCTCACAATCTGTGATACGAACTTTTACAAAATTGTAATGGACATGGATTTCTGGATGATGGTCTTGATCTATGGCTATTTGCATCACCTGATTCGTGAATAAGACCACCTCATTGTAGTTGTCAAACTTAAAAGTCCTTTCTAATTTATTATTTAATTCGGTCCAGTCTATAGAGGTCATAACTATATATTTTTACTTAATCTAGGATTCACTAATTGGGGATATATATTCAAACTTCATTAATTCATCCAATGAGATATATTCCAAGGTTTTAATATGTGTGGCTTTTAAAATAATCGAAGGTGCGACTCCTACTTGATAGGCTTCTATCCATCTAGACACACAAAGGCACCATTTGTCTCCATCCACCAACCCTATAAAATTAGTAGGTGGGTAGTCCATTGTTAAATCATTGCCCCTACTTTTTGAGAATTGTAAAAATGCATCGGTCACCACCGCACAAACAGTATGGGTGCCCCTATCGTTTACGCCTGTGTTACAGCAGCCGTCTCTGTATGCTCCCGTCATTGGGCTTGTCCCGCAAACCATTAATGGTTCGTTGAAAACATTTAGTGCTTCGTTCATTGGGTTTGTTATGCTTATGGTTGGAAATCAGAATTTATCTTGGTAATGTCTATCTTATAAAAAAAGTGAAAGATACCAATGTAGCAAGATAAAATTGTTATATTTGGTAAAAATAAGATTCATGTTTAAGAAATTTACAACAACTGATATATTAATGTTTTTAGCTGCATTCCTGTCTTTGATATTTTCGGAAATTTTATGGTTTAGCGGAGATAGAGAGGCTGGTATATTTATAGGGATTTGGGTTCCTTCTATTATGGGATTCGCCATTTATTTAAAACTAATTAATAAAGATTAACATGACTGACATCATACCTTACTTTGCCGCAGTTATTACTATTCTATTTGGCGTTGGTTTTGTCCTTGCTTTAAATAAATACAAAGGGTATAAGTAACTCTTTGAGTTTTGATAATACCTTCTTTATAAAATTTTAAGGGTTTATGCTGTCAAAGGCATAGGCCCTTTTTGTTTGGGGTAATTGCTATTGAGTTTAAAGTGTTAAAAGAGGCTGTTAGCTCAAAAAATGGCGATGGTTCATATCCTACTCAGATTTACTTTAAATTATATATATTTACTTTATAATATTCGTTATGAATAAAAGAATCTATTGGTTTTTATTAATGATTATAGGATTAAATGCTTGTTCTAAAGACAATCAAAGCAATTCAAATTCCTCAAATTTAAACAGCGTTGAAAATATAATAAAAGGGAAATGGTTTCTAAAAAGTAAGTCCGATTCTGCTTATGCAAATAATGAACTTACTGATTTAACAAGCATTTTTTCTAAATTCCAAGGCACCCCATATATAGAGCTCTATTCAACAAAATCAAATACTTCAGCACTTGGTGGAGCCAAAGCAAAAGATGCTTTAGACGCTGGTGCTAACTTAGGAAGTTTAGATTTTGGTGCTCCCATACCTATAACAACAAATGGTTTTTGGTATTATGATGAAACTTCAAAATTAATCGTATGGGGTGGATTAAATTTAGTCCCAATTAAAGCCACCAAAAGTGAACTTGAACTTAAGTTCTCATACGGTGATAAGAATCAAATTAGCTATAATTTTACATGGAAATTTACTAGATAGATTTTCATTTGATCAATTGAAAAAAAATTGAAGCATTAAATTTCTAAATTTATACTATGAAACTATATCTAATCGTCTCTTTATTATTTATCAGTCAATTAAGTTACGGACAGGTAAAGACAAAAAATATACTGATTGCCTATTATAGTAAAACAGCCAATACGCAATCCTTTGCAGAAGAAGTAGCAAAAGGAGCGCTATCTATACCAGGCGTTCAGGTGGTACTTAAAAGTATTACTCAAACAACAACTAAGGATTTATTGGGTGCAGATGCTATTATTATAGGCAGCCCCGTTTACAATGCGAACCTCGCACCCGAAGTGGTTAAATTTATTAGTGAATGGCCATTTGAGGGCAACCCTTTAAAAAATAAAATAGGTGCTGCATTTGTTACAGCTGGTGGCATATCAGCCGGGGAGGAGCTCGCACAGATGAATGTATTACACAGTATGTTGATTTTTGGAATGATTGTGGTGGGTGGAGATGATTGGACTTCGCCATTTGGAGCTTCTGCCATTACAAATGAAGGTGTTTTCAAAACAGGGCAATTAGACAATATATTTTTACAAAAAGGGTTTAATCTTGGCAAGCGGGTTGCTACGATTGCTAAAAAAATGAGATAAGCACCCCCCCCTTATTTGCTCTTTGTCTATTCTTTCCATTCTACAGGGATGATTACTTCGTTGGTTCTTCCAATAAATTGGAATGGCGCATCGTATCCTAAAAAGTAAAATCCTTCTTTTCTTACAATCTTTTTTTCTTTCAACATGGCTGCAAGCTGATCCCGATAGATGGCTATTTTTTCATCATTAGCGTATCCACCAAAGCTGATTGCTGCAAAATAAGTTGGTTCAGATTTTTTAATTTCTATTTGAGTGTCATTAGGAGTTGGCAATGCTTTTTCATTGTATTTTTGAGGCATCACAAAACTCATACTTGAACCCTTGTCAGTAATACGCATGATCACTGGAGCTGTCATAGAAATACTTTCTTTTTCTTGATTGCCTCCAAAAATGAATTTTGCTAGTTTATTAAAGCCCGAACTAGCAACTGATTTGTAATTGGTCGCTTTTGAATAAACGGTGGCCATTGTCGCAGAAGGATAAAACCTGATTTCGAATCCGGCTTCTTTTTTTACCACTCTATAAGCTTGCTTCTCTGTTTTAACCACATCTAAAATCTTAAATGATTGGAAGATCAAATAAATACCTATCAACAATAATGATATGTAAACTGTTTTCATAAAAAAAATTATAATTAAACAATTACTTAAATACATTAAAAAGCAAATACTCAAATTTCAGTACCATACCATTGGGTGCCGTTCTTTCCATAGTTGAATACAATTGCCTACGGTATCCAATATCAACCCTTGCCTGGCTGTTAAATATAAATTGAACCGAAGGTGCAATATCTAAAAATGATTTTTGATTATCGTTCAATCGTTGTCCAATGAATTCAAGCATCAGATTCATATTCACCTGCTTATAGCTTGTATACACTTTAGGTAGCATTAGTTTACCTGCAGATAAAGTATAATTCATGGCACTATTACTTTCTGTGCTAGGAAATTTATAATTCGGTTTATTATCTAGTGCCCTTTCATAACTAATCGAACTACTAATAGCCACTTTGTGTAATAATTGTGTAGCAATGAATCCAGCCTCGTATCCTGAGTTATGTCCCATTGTTTCAATTTCCTGTTGGTGTATATCTGCCTTATTGAAACTATACCTCCCATACAAGGCCATTCTAAAATGCTTTTTTAAATCATCCTTAC
>CAMBTV010000053.1 GCA_945870835.1 Chitinophaga pinensis | reverse complement strand
CGTTAAATAACTCACCGTAGTAGTCTTTTTCTTATAATCCACTTTCACCGAAACGATTCCTGGTTCCCGGCTCATGTATTTTTCTATCCTATCCTTACACATTTCACATAGTACTGAAGGGGTATTAATTACTACTTTTTTGGTTGTTTTTTGTTGGGCAGAAGCTATAGAAACAAATCCTATTAGTGCCAACAATGTCAATTTAATAGATTTCATATAATTTAGATTGAGTGAATATTTTATTAAAGTTATCAAATTACGTTCCAATTGGCTGGATCCTGGCGCCAGTTTAACAAAGTTTTTTCCTGTTCGGTGGTGACAATCCCCTTTTCTACTGCCAATTCGATTAATGTGTTGTAATTGGTAAGTGTAATGTAGGGAACTCCCGCTTCCGAGAATGCTTTAGCTGCAATATCGAAACCGTAAGTAAAAATTGCTACCATACCGATTACTTCCACCCCTGCCTTGCGCAGAACATCCACCACCTCTAAGCTACTTTTACCAGTAGAAATAAGATCCTCAATAACCACAACCTTAGCCCCTTTCTCATAAACCCCTTCAATTTGATTGCCCATTCCATGTTCTTTTGGCTTTGGACGAACGTAGATATAGGGTAATTTCAACTGATCGGATACCATTGCACCCCAAGGTATACCTGCAGTACCAACTCCAGCTAAAATGTCTGCCCCTGGAAATTGTTCGAACACTACATTACACATTTCACTTTTAATAAAATCTCTACTAAATGGAAATGACAATACTTTGCGGTTATCGCAATAAATAGGACTTTTCCAACCACTTGCCCAGGTAAATGGTTGTTGCGGACTCAATTTTATTGCATTAATTTGTAGTAGCTTTTCAGCAGTAGCTTTTTCATTGATCATACTGCAAATTAACAAAAAAGCAATTGGACTTTAACTATTAAGGTTTGCATTTTTTAAAAAACCAACAAAAAGCTACCAATTAGCATTCATAGGACAAACTTTAAAATCGGTTGATATGTACTTAAAAATTTACTTTGACGACAAACCAGTCTATTTATGCAATGAAATTGATAAGGAAATTGAAGAAATACTCCACCACCCGGATGCTATTTTTATAGATGAAATATCCAATGCGGCAATCAAATCCTTACTGCATGAAATTAAAAAAGAAGTCTCTCATGCAGGTGTATTAATTCATTCAGACCTAGATGAGTTGAAAAAGGAATTTTTTAAACAATTTGACACCATTGACGCTGCGGGAGGAATAGTTCAAAACGAACAAGAACAGCTACTTTTTATTTTTCGACTCAACAAATGGGACTTACCCAAAGGAAAAGTAGAAAAGGGAGAAAATTATGAACAAGCTGCCATCAGAGAAGTTGAAGAGGAAACCGGAGTAAAAAATCTGAATTTGATCAATCCAATTGGCTGTACTTATCATACCTATTCGGCTTATGGAAAAAATTTCTTAAAAACAACCCATTGGTTTCATATGAAATGTCAGGGTACTCAAACCTTGATTCCACAAATAGAAGAAAATATAACTGAGCTAAAATGGCTAAATTCAAACGAAATAGATATACCGCTTAAAAACACCTACGCATCGATAAGAGATATAATTGAAAAATTTAGGAATCCAATTAATTAAATAGTTGACCCTAAAAAAGTAGGGTTAGTAAATAGGCAATCTAAAATAATATAGTTGATTTAACGCCCTCGAATAAAAAGTGCTAGAAATTTGAATTATCAGCCGTTAAAAAATCAAGGCTGTCTGAGCGGGCACTTCCTTTAAAGTAACAAACTCTTTTCGCGAGTTCCTTGATTTTAGGCTGATAATTTAAATTTCAGCCTTTTTATTCGCAGGATTGATTTTTTTTGTTACTTTTTTGCATCAAGGCAAAAAAGTAAAAGCACTCTATTCAGAAAGGAAATTCAAGCCCAATAAAACTAACTCCTAAAAAAAGCAAGAAGAATTGTAAGGAAATAAATTAACTGCAAGTTTTTGATCGATCAATTTTAATCAAAAGCTTTAAAAATAACCGCTCAAGCCTGTTAGAAGCCCAACTAAACGCCTTTCAAAATAGAATCATTAACTACTTTAGGTAAAAACTGGGACACATCTCCCCCATTTTTCAAAACATCCCTAACCAGCGTAGAAGCAACAGAAGTATACTGAGGCAAACAGGTTAGAAATACCGTTTCAATATGCCCATCAATACTTCGGTTCATATCTGCGATTGCCTTTTCATATTCAAAGTCATTGACGTATCTTATACCTCTTAAGATGAAATTAGCCCCCACACTTTTACAGCAGTTAACTGTTAAACCATCATATAAAACAGCTGTAACCTTTGGCTCATCCTTATATATTTCTAGTAACCAATTCAAGCGTTTTTCTTCACTAAACATCGGAGCTTTATTCGCATTTCTACCAATACCGATGACTAGTTTATCAAACAAGGGCATTGCCCTATTGATAATATCAATATGCCCCATAGTAACAGGATCAAATGTTCCGGGAAATAAACAGATACGTTGCATATTTAATTTGTCTGAAAGTTATTTTAGTAGATCAACTTGAAAAATTATTCAGCCTTTTTTCCTGCCAATAAATACAATACTGCCATCCTAACTGCTACCCCATTTTCAACCTGCTGCAATATGATTGACTGGCTACTATCGGCTACATCACTATCTATTTCCACTCCTCTATTGATAGGCCCGGGATGCATGATAACAATTTCTTTTTGTAAACCGTCTAATAATTTTTTACTCACTCCGTAGGCAAGATTATATTCTCTTAATGAAGAAAAAAGTACTTGATTTTGACGTTCTAACTGTATTCGCAATACATTAGCAACATCACACCATTGGAGTGCCTTTTTTAAATTATACTCCACTTTTACTTGTAAAGCCTGTTCTAAATAAGTAGGAATCAAAGTAGGAGGACCCGCTACCATTACTTCAGCACCCATTTTCTTTAATAAGTATATATTACTCAAGGCTACCCTTGAATGCATAATATCTCCAATTAGCAAAACCTTCTTACCTTCCAAACTACCTATTTTTTCTTGAATGGAAAAGGCATCCAACAATGCTTGTGTAGGATGCTCATTGATACCGTCACCGGCATTTACAATCGCAGCAGGTATATGTTTGGCTAAAAAATGAGGTGCTCCGCTTGCACTATGGCGCATTACCACCATATCCACTTTCATGCTCAAAATATTGTTTACCGTATCCAATAAGGTCTCACCTTTTGAAACAGAAGATGCTGAAGAAGAAAAATTAATAGCATCAGCGCTCAAGCGTTTTTCAGCCAGTTCGAAAGAAAATCTAGTGCGAGTACTGTTTTCGTAAAATAAATTAACGATGGTTATATCACGAAGAGAGGGAACTTTCTTAACGGGACGCTGTAAAACTTCTTTAAATTGAGAGGCGGTGGTTAAAATAAGAGAGATATCTTCCGAAGAAAGATCTTTAATGCCCAATAAATGTTTGGTAGATAGTTGCATTAAGGGACAAAGCTAATATATTTGTTTGAATTTCATGCTTCAAATAAAAACAAATTTTCAGGATTCTGGTTTATACTGAGTTATTTCAATACAAGATAACCTCTTCTCGCTCCCATTCTACTTTAACTTTTTGAGAATAAGCGGTATCAATAGATTTACCGCAATAGTCGGGCTGAATGGGCAATTCTCTATTAAATCTCCTATCAACTAAAACACACAATTCGATTTTTTTAGGCCTTCCAAAGTCCTGAAGGGCATCTAATGCAGCCCGAATAGTCCTACCGGTATATAACACATCGTCGATTAAAATCACCGCTTTGCCTTCAATAGAAAAAGGGATATCGGTAGTATTAGCAATGTGTAATTCTTTTCTTACATCATCTCTATAAAAAGTAATATCCAATATACCATATTGAATATTTTGACCTACACTAAGGTTACGGACAGTATCTACTATACGCTTACTAATTTGTACTCCTCTGGGCTGCAATCCAATAAAAACCACCTCATCCAAATTTTGGTGATTTTCAAGCAACTGGTGAGCCAGACGCAAAATAGTAAGGTGTAGCTGACGCTTGTCTAGTATTGTTTTCAAGTTAAAATTTTAAAGAACGAATTTATCTGATATTGTTTGAATTAAAAAGAATTTGAATGAATCAATCATTTAAAATTGGGATAGCCAATCATTTTTCTAACAAAAATGGGTATCTATAATCTGTGACAGGAGTAAAAACTTCTTTAATTGTTCGAGCACTAAGCCAGCGATAAAGATTTAAAAGACTACCCGCCTTGTCATTGGTTCCGCTTGCCCTTGCTCCGCCAAATGGCTGCTGGCCCACCACTGCTCCAGTCGGTTTGTCGTTGATATAAAAATTACCCGCACTATACCTGAGTTGTTGAGTTGCCAGTTCAACGGCATAACGGTCTTGAGCAATTATTGCACCAGTAAGCGCATATGAGGAAGTTTTGTCAACTAACTGCAATGCATCCTCAAACTTATTTTCATCATAAACATATAGAGTAAGTACGGGACCAAAAAGCTCTTCGCACATGGTTACATATTGCGGGTCCAATGTTTCAATGATAGTAGGTTCAATAAAATATCCTTTGGATTTATCACATTTGCCTCCTACTAATATTTTTACCTTACTCTCCCGCTTTTTAGCGAGTTTAATATAGGATTCAAGTTTAAGAAAACTCTTCTCATCTATCACGGCATTAATAAAATTGGTGAAGTCCTCTACCGTCCCCATTTTCATGGTCTTTACTTCAGCCACCAACTTTTTCTTTATTTCTGCAGCGAGATTAGAGGGAATATATGCCCTTGATGCAGCAGAACATTTTTGACCTTGGTATTCAAATGCACCTCTAGCTAATGCTGCCACCACCACATCGGGATCAGCACTTTTATGAGCAATCACAAAATCTTTACCGCCCGTTTCACCCACTACTCTAGGGTACGACTTGTAAATATCAGTATTAGCGCCAATTGTTTTCCACATAAAATTAAATACGCCCGTACTACCCGTAAAATGAACGCCAGCAAAATCTGGATGATGAAAACATACATCCCCTAATACTGGTCCATCTACATAAATTAAATTAATTACGCCATCAGGCAATCCTGCTTCTTTTAAAATACGCATGAATAACTGAGCACTGTACACCTGTGTAGGAGCACATTTCCATACCACCACATTGCCGCACATTGCAGCGCTAGTAGGAAGATTTCCTCCAATAGCCGTAAAATTAAAGGGAGAAACTGCCAAAACAAATCCCTCTAATGGTCGATACTCAAGCCTGTTATTCATGCCAGCCCCACTGATTGGCTGTTCGCGATAAATTTCACTAAGAAAATGCACGTTGAATCTCAAAAAATCAATTAGCTCACAAGCTGCATCAATTTCTGCCTGATAAACATTTTTACTTTGCCCAAGCATCGTTGCGCCTACAATATGTGGGCGGTATTTGGTAGCCAATAAATCAGCCGCCTTTAAAAATATATTTGCCCTGTTTTCCCAGTTTAATGAAGCCCATTTATCTTTGGCTTCTAATGCTGCTTGAATGGCATTTTTAACATGGCTTGCATTTCCTTCATGATAATTACCAAGCAAATGACTATGTTCATGGGGAGGATGCATTGATTTTTTAACCCCAGTCCTCACCTCTTTGCTACCGATATACATCGGAACGTCGACCTTCTCCAATTTTAATTTTTTCAGGACTTTTTTCAATGCCAATTTTTCCTTACTTCCAGGGGCATAATTCAATACAGGCTCATTGACCGGCATTGGATAATAAAAATCTCCGTATTGCATCCAATTACATTTTTAATTGATAAAATATCCAATTAGGATAGTTTGCTGATTTTCAAATCTATGTATTTTCAATATAAATACTTTAGCCTAAAAGATGATCTCAGCAATAAAGCTAATTATTTCTTCAAATAATTATGTCATATTTCTTTCGGTAAATTCAAATTAAGTTAGATAAATTAAGTCTAAAGTATCTGAATTTAACATTACTTACTTCCTTTAGTAAATATTTAAATAATTATATTTAAAATATTGATTATTAAATACTTAATCATTTTTAATTCTAAGAAGCAGCAGCCTCTTTTTCACTCATTAAAAATGCTTTTATAAATCCATCTAATTCTCCATCCATCACTGGACCTACATTTCCGACTTCAAAATCAGTACGATGGTCCTTGATCATTTTGTATGGATGGAAAACATAGGAACGAATTTGGCTACCCCATTCAATTTTCTTTTTGGATGAGTTGGTAGCATCTAAGGCTGCCTGGCGCTTGCGCATTTCTTCTTCATACAAACGACTTTTTAACATGGCCATAGCTTTTTCCCTGTTTTCGCCTTGGGTACGTGCTTGTTGACACTCTACTATAAATCCACTTGGCTTATGGGTAAGGCGCACAGCCGTTTCTACCTTATTTACATTCTGGCCGCCACTACCCCCACTTCTAAAAAATGCCCACTCCACATCAGCTGGATTTACTGAAATTTCAATTGTATCATCAATGAGGGGATATACGTAAACACTTGCAAAGGAGGTATGCCTTCTTGCATTGCTGTCAAAAGGACTAATTCGAACCAGTCGGTGAACACCGCTTTCTGCCTTTAAAAAACCATAAGAAAATGGTCCATCAAACTGAAAGGTACAGGTCTTGATACCGGCACCATCTCCCCACTGCCAATCAAGTTCTGTTACTGTCCAACCTTGCTTTTCTCCATACATTCGGTACATTCTAGCAAGCATTTCGGCCCAGTCTTGACTCTCTGTACCACCAGCACCACTATTTATTTGTAAAACAGCTGGTAATGCATCGGTGGGCTCATTGAGGGTACTCTTAAATTCGGCCTCATCGATGGATGTATTTGCCAAATTACAAGCCTCCCTTACTTCTTCTTCAGCCGCTTCCCCTTCTTTCCAAAATTCAAATAGCACAGCAAAATCCTCTACCATCGACGTTACATCGTGATACATATTTACCCAATACTCGTTTACTTTGGTATCTTTTAAAATGGCTGTAGCCCGGGCATTATCGTCCCAGAAACCCGGAGAAAGCGAGAGTTGCTTATCGCTATTGATTTTTATTTCCCTATTAGTGACGTCAAAGAAACCTCCTCAAGACCAACACACGGTCTCTCATATCCTTCAAATGTTCAATTGTCATAAGTCAAAATTAAGGGATATTTCTGATTGAACCTACCAAAATAGCCGCTAACTTTTTACTAAAATCAATGTAATTCCCTTACTATGGAGTTAATTTGAAAGAATTTAATTTTCTCTAAATAAACGTCCAACAGGAGATTGATTTTACTGTAGATGTGGAAGATGAGCGCGACTCCAGGGTATTTTTTAATATTAAAAAAATAGATAATTGCTGGAGAATAATTGAATTACCCTTACCAAAATGGATTTTGGAAAATGAAAGCAGTATTAGCGAAATCATCGAATAAGAGCTAAAACAACAATGATTTTTAATAGATGTTAGCGTGGAGGAATAGAAGTATTATCACAAGTGCAATAAACCCAATTTATTAAGCGTATTGACAGGTTTGTTATCCCAAAATAACTCAAAATCTTCTAAACCAGTAGCTTCATAGTCAGTTTTCACTTCCTGCAAACTATACAATTTGCTGGCATCAACCGTTAATTTGCTTAACATTTTAGACAACCATTGTCCCTGATCCTTATTTACTTTTATAACAAGCGTTTCCCTCTTACCTTGGAAAGTAATCGAACACATTTCCCACTGAACCCCCTTTTTAGATTTAGTATAAATTTCCACTACTGGCTGATTACCTAAATAAACGATTTTGGAAGTTGGCTTGTTACTGCTCAACCCCTCTTCTTGTATTGCCTGAATAATATAATCAGATGGCACTAAAGTCTTAGGTACTTTAAAATCAAACCATTTTTGCAGCGGATGGTCCAAACAAGCACCATGCATAAAATTGAGCAACGATTTTTTTAGCCCAAAACTAAAACTATCATGATCTGCCCCTGTTGGATCAGCGTGTACAATATCATTGTTAGCAAAACTACCTATTGAAGTTGTTTGCTTTTTAACCTTGTATTTTTCTGGATTCATCCCAACTGGACTATGTGCAGTCATGGCGAATTGATGCCAGAAGCCAGATTGCAAAATACCAGCTTCAAATAACTGTCTTACCATTTCCAAGGAATCAATGGTTTCTTGAGCAGTTTGTGTAGGGAAGCCATACATGAGATAGGCATGGACCATAATACCGGCTTCGGTAAAATTCTTATTTACACCAGCCACCTGTTTTACGGTAATGCCTTTTTGGATGAGTTCCAATAATCTATCAGAAGCCACTTCTAATCCGCCTGACACGCCAATACATCCCGCAGCCTTCAACAATAAACATAGATCACGGGTAAAACTTTTTTCAAAACGTATATTGGTCCACCAGACAACAATTAATTTTCTCTTAATAATTTCCAATGCAAGCGAGCGCATGATTGCCGGAGGTGCTGCCTCATCTACAAAATGAAAACCATTCTCGCCAGTCTGGGCAATCATTTCCTCCATTCGATCGCAAAGCAAGGATGCAGTAATCGGTTCATACAATTTAATATAATCAAGGGAGATATCACAAAATGTACATTTACCCCAATAGCAACCATGCGCCATCGTTAGTTTGTTCCACCTTCCGTTGCTCCAAAGACTATGCATTGGATTTACAATTTCAATAGCGGAAATATATTGATCAAGTAAAAAATCACTGTAATCTGGAGTTCCTACTTGCCCCTGTTTGTAATCAATACAATCGGCGTTATTGATATAAAGCAATTTGCCTTCTACCATTGTAAAACACCTTTTCAAAGAAGTAACCGGTATTTTCTGTTGTAGGTAATGGATTAAATTTTCGATAGGTGCTTCTCCGTCATCCAAAGTAATGAAATCGAAAAATTCGAAAACACGAACATCAGTTAATGACCTTAATTCTGTATTTGGAAACCCGCCACCCATCGCTATTTTAATGGAAGGATGATTTTTTTTAATCCATTGTGCACATCGCAAGGAAGCATATAAATTACCCGGAAAAGGTACTGAAATAGCTACCAACAGAGGATTTTTATTTTCTATTCTTGTTTTTAAAATTTTTAAAAGTACCTCATCGACATAGCTATAGGGTTGTAGCATAGCCTCGTATAATTCATCAAAACTATTGGCTGACCTTCCTAGCCTTTCAGCATACCTACTAAAACCAAAATGTGGATCTATGCATTCTTTTATCAAGTCAGATAAATCTTCCAAATACATGGTGGCTAAATGTTTTGCCCGATCCTGAACACCCATGCTACCAAAAGCCCATACCAAATCATCCAATTGTGCAAAGCGACTCGCTTCTGGTAAGTAATTTCTTTTAGAAATCAAGTGAGCGAGGGTAGGATTTTTTCCTTGTAAAAAAACAATAACCGCATCAATGGATTGTATATAATCATTTTGAAGAGCTATTATTCTTAACGCATTTTCTGTAAACTGCTTTTCATCAGATGGTCTAATTGATTCAAACAGATGCGTCAAACCATTTTTTGAGAAAATTGCCATCATTACTTCTATGCCAAGATCAGACTGAAAAGAAGAAATACCCTTCGTGTTTAAGAAACCCTTTAAATACGCCGTTCCCGGATAGGGTGTATTGAGCTGTGTAAATGGAGGAGTTATAAAAAAAACGGTAGCACTCAAATGAATCAATTTAGGAAACAAAAATATTACATAATTATTAAACTGCCTGCTTTTAGCTTATGACCCTTTAAAAAGAAGATTTTTTAAAAAAGTAATGTAAAAAAACAATTGGACTAAGAACTAATAAATCCTTTTTTTATGTTGTAGATACTTTTCATTTATAACCTCACTCATTGGTTTATCCAATAATTTACTTTCTATCCAAGAAATAATATCGAGATAGGCAAAAGAGCGAGTTTGAAATCGATTTTTTTCCAATTTTTTTAGACTGACCAGCAAGTCTTTAAACGCAGGTTTTAATTTTTGGCGATGGACGTGAAAAGAATTTCTCAGAAACTTAAACATTTCCTGCTCCACAATTGTGAGATTTTCCTTCTTTGACATAAAACGATAGACTGACCGAATGAGGGAATCTATAATTTCAAAATTCCCCAACTCATAATGTGCCATTAAATGCATCAATCGAGCATAGCATTGTAAATCATCTCGCATGGCATCGTTGCCATAAATAATTTTTTGAAGATAGTCAATTGAAATATCAAAGTCACCATTTCCAAAATACAAAGAGGCAATTTTATAGTTGAAAACTAATAGCCGATGGTCATCAAGAAATAATGAATACTCTTTCAATTTAGATTCAATCAATGGCACTTCCTTTAAACCCTGTGCAAAGGTACCCAACATAATATGTTGATTGATTAAGGCACTGCTGATGTATACAAAAGTTTGTACTCGATGATTATCATGTTGAACAGCTACGGAAGTCTTAGCAAATTTTTTAAAATTTTGAAGATCTATTTCAAATTTCTGATAATTCTTCAAATCAAAATGAGCATTGAGTAAATTATGAATCCCTTTGATATAATACCCAGTTTCAACCCTTATCATTAAAGGATGATCATGGAAAATATTTACCCACTTTTGAGCATATCTATAGTACATTAAAAAGTCTTGTCGGATAAAAGCATACCAACAGTAACTTTGATACAAATACATTCTTTCATAGAATCCAGTTTGCTCGTGAGCATTAACAGGCAAATTACTTTTTAAAAATTTTTTTACTCCAGTTTCATCTTTTTCATTTCTTGCATGCCCATTTTTAATATACCAACTATAGAGTTGCAGAGCTAAATTTGAAAGCCTAGCCACCATATTTACTCTTGCGTTGACCTCTATGGCTTCTAAAGACAAAAGCTCTCCCCTATCCTGCATCGTTCTTGAAATGTGCAATGATTCAATCTTCTTTTCCCAAGAAATCACTTGTGTTAAAAAATTAAATTTATTATGATGCTTAGCAGTTTCTTTTAATTTTTCTAAAATTTTTAGACTTTGTAAATACAATCCTTTGTTGTACAAAATTCTTGCATGATCCAATTGTTCATTGAGCTGCATATCAATACTGTCAGTACTTTTTAAAATCCGTAAACTAGCCAATAATTGTTTGTAGAGATGTACTTTGATATTAGACAATTGAGGCTTTCGAATGGAAGAAAGCTTTTTAAGCAAAACAGCTTCGTCATAATCATGCAATTTATCAAGGGCGTCAAATAGTTCAACAATTTTTAAATTTTCATTACCCGAACTTCTTTTAATAAAAAGTTTAAAATTCCTTTTTTCAGCCTTTTCAAGCGACTGAATCAATTGAAATAAAGAATCGGTGAATCGAGTAATCATTTTTTAAATATTTTCTATTCGCAATTAGAAATCGATATCGCTTCCTAGGTGAAAAATCTCCATAATCAAAAGTCCTTAGCTTCACTAGTAACTTTTTAAAGGATATAATTTCAAATTATTTCATGAAGTAGAAAGTCTTAAGGAATAGGATAATGGATTCGTAATTTGATTCAAAAATACGAAATTCAAAAAGGTTTTCCTTATCAATCTATAATACAGGAAGAATATCTCAAAAATTTACACATTGAATTTTCCTTATTTTAAATTGAAATTGAGAAGTAATTTTAACATAAAACAAAAAAATATCTATTTTAAAATCGAAAAATGAATAAGTGAGGGACTTAACTTTGCAAAAAGCTGAATTTATAGCCAAACAAAATGGTTGCCTATTTTGTATTACTGTCATTCTATTCACAAACTTATTATGATTCAATTATATAATTTCATTTCTTCTTGGCAGTTATTTCCAGAAAAAGGGACCTATGAACAAGGCGAAAGGCCTAAATCTGGTATTTATAAAATTGAGCAAACCTCCAACAAAAAGGAATTTACCATTGGTATCAATTGGGTAACCCTTGAAAACAATGCATTTACATCTTCCTATACTTTACTTTCAGATGGAGAACCGAACCCATTGGAGGATAAAACCATTGCAGATGAAGTAAAAGCGATTTTTATTAATGCTTTAAATTTTGAAATTCATTTTTTAAGAAATGGAGAATCTTCGCTAATTGTTGTAAATGAATTACTGCCCAATGGATATTTAAAAGTGACTCAAAAGGGTAATAGGCCAGATGGAACTGCTTATTGCAATACTGAAATTTACCATAAGCAATTAAGTGTAATGCCTTATTCAACCTCTGTGAGCGGTGCGGTAATTAAAGCCACTGAAGAAGGTGTAATTCGTCATAAGGCGCTTACTGCAATGGAAGAGCAAACCAATATGCAGCTCGACCAAATTAGAAAACAAATTGAATTATTAGCCATTCAAGCGCAGGAAATTCAGATGCGCAAAGAACTCAGCATGATTATTTATGGTGCCAAACTTAGTTTTGTGCCCGTAATTGGACATACCTATTTTCTCTACGAAAAAACTGATTCTACCCATGTACTTTCTTTGATAAGTGCTAAAGAATATGGAGGTGGCGCGGGTCCTTATAGTAAATTTATAGCACCCGTAAAACTACTAGCAGATCATACCTGGATTGAAGTGTAAGCTTATTCATTGTCTTTGCCCATAGCGGCCTGCTTCATTTTATGAGCAGTTTCTGGACCTAAATATTTTTCAATTCTTTTTTCTACCAAATAAATTAAAGGGGTAAGTAAAATAGCCATTGTGAATTTATAGGTATAATTTAATAAACAGATAGCCAATACCAATTGCCAGCTCCATCCCTTACCAATTTTGAAGGCAATAAAGAGTACTATAAAACTATCCACTAGCTGAGAAATCAAGGTAGAACCAGTCGCTCTTAGCCACACTTTTTTTTCACCTGTATACTTTTTTATTTTATGAAATACAGTTACATCTACCAGCTGGCTTACTAAAAAGGCAAATAAACTACCGAAAATAATCCACATTCCTTGTCCAAAAATACCATTGAATGCCTTACTCATATCAGGAATACCATCTGCTACCCCGGTACTATACCAAAAATCTGCTGGAGGCACTGCCATAGCAAAATAAAACATGATGAATCCATATGCAATTAAAGCAATGGCAGTATAAGAGATTCTCTTTACTGCCTTAGGGCCAAAATACTCGTTTACAATATCAGTAACAACAAACTCTAAAGGCCACAATAAAACTCCACAAGTAAGGTTAAACGCCAAATTTTTTTGACCAAACAAAGTAAAATTAGAAGGAACCCAACCTAATAATCTTTCAAGAGAAAAAATTTTACCACCTATACATTCTGCAATGAGTGCATTTGCTACAAAGAAGGCAGTAAAAAAAATAAACAACTTGGTAGGTTTGTCCTTTAAAATATTATGTATCATCTTACTATTAATAAATTAAAAAATAATATACTTCAATGAATAAAAGTAAGAAATTACTCATTAGTAACCACCGTGCAACCATTGGTGTTTTTTTTAAAAAAAATAATACCCCGACAATAAAACAAAAAATCAGATTCAAGAAGATAGCCAATTGTCCTAAAATAACCAAGTTGCCGGTAATAAAAGATAAGGGAAGAATAGCATTTCCAGTAGAAGGCTTTTTATCGGTAAAATCTATAAAACGAAGGGCGATAAATACTAAAAAACCAAGATTACAAATAAAAGTGACTTTTGAAAAAAATTTCATACTTCAGTTAATTGGAGTTAAACCAGTTTCGATCATCTGGTGACTATATATCACTTTATAGAATCATTCGTCATTCGAAATTTCTTCTATTTTTTAGCCGTTTCTACCTGTCAACATTGGAACAAAAGAAAACTGTTCAAATGCCTCTTCACTAACAGAACCATCTTCATTTTTTGTAATTCTTAGCATCCGTTGCTGCTCCCCTTCATCAACAGGTATCACCATTTTACCACCTATTTTCAGCTGATCAATTAATTTAGGAGGAATTACAGGAGCAGCTGCAGTAATAATCACCTTATCGAAAGGGGCATAAGTAGGCAGCCCCTCAAAACCATCCCCATAAAAAAATTTAAGATTTGGATACTTTGTCTTAAAAATAAACTCTTTTGTTTTATCAAATAATAACTTATGACGTTCAATAGTAAAGATCTTAGCTCCCATTTCTGCCAAAACAGTTGCCTGATAGATACTACCGGTGCCTATCTCCAGAATTTTATCATAAGGCCTAATTTGTAACAACTGAGTTTGATAGGCTACAGTGTAAGGATGTGAAATCGTTTGCCCTTCGCTAATTGGAAAAGATCGATCCTCGTAGGCAATCTCATCAAATGCACTATCTAAAAAAAAGTGACGAGGAATATTACTCATTGCAGTAAGTACCTCTTCATCTGTAATTCCCTTTTCGCGAAGTAGATCTATCAATTTTTTTCTTAGTCCCTTATGCCGGTAAGTATCTTCGTATTTTCTCATATGATCACCTCAAAACTAATTTAAAAAATCATCCTTATTTAATTAATTGCTACAAATAATTGAGGCAGGCCAAAAGCAGTTTAGAATAATTCAATTCACTCATTTTATTATTTATTTCAAACCCATTTCGTCAACGATTCTAGCTATTTTATTATTACAAAATTTTTCTGCAGCCGAAAAATCATCCTTCTTTTCAAGTGTAGTATTTACACTAAAATAAAATTTTATTTTAGGCTCTGTCCCACTTGGTCTTGCAGAAATTTTAGTACGATCAGTCAACACAAACTGCAGCACATTACTTTTGGGAAGATCAATTTTCCAACTTTTACCTGTTTGTAAATTTTTACCTAGCTGTAGTTCGTAATCAAGTAATTCAGTTACTGCTACTCCATCAATTGTTGTGGGAGGATT
>CAMBTV010000052.1 GCA_945870835.1 Chitinophaga pinensis | reverse complement strand
AAAAAAGAAAAATCACGAATCGTTGAGGAAAAATTTAGTTGGAATGAAGAATATTAGCCCTTTAGGATTTGCTTTCGTATCGGGTTGTGTCAGAAGTAAAATATGGCAATGTGGGCCAGTATAAAATTATTTTTTAATGTTCCTTTCTTGTTTATGCAGGAGGTTTGAATAGTCATTTCGTAAATAGCCATTTCTTTTTTTCAAAACAAGCTTTATTCCATAAATAAACAATCCTACTCCCCAGATTAAAATTGACATAAAGAAAATATCAACTACAATAGCAATTTTACTTTTTATCGGGTCGCTATCAATCAAGGCAAGAATTAAAGTAATAATTAAAGCAATTGTATAACTTATGAAAATTTTTATAGTTGAATTCATGATTTTAAGTTTAAATAAATTGTATTAATCATGCCAAATAATTCAATGCATAAATTTGAAATTCAATAAGCCTTGGCTGGGGAGAAAACACCTTCCTGTGGACTATTTTATCAATTTTTGAATATCAGCGTCTCCTTCTAAATTATTCATTTGAATCATAATATCATCATATCGATTTAAAACCTTTTTGCTGATTGGTTTTACGGTATACAATTTAGGATTCGGTAAACATGCAGCAATTTTAGCGGCATCACTTCTAGAAATTTTTTTAGCGGATTTTTTAAAATACGAATTAGAAGCAGCTTCTATTCCAAAAATTCCTTCTCCCATTTCGGCAACATTTAAATAGGTTTCCAAAATCCTTTCCTTACTCCATAAAATTTCTATCATAAAGGTGAAATATACCTCCAGCCCCTTTCTAAAAAAACCTCCTCCCTGCCATAAAAAAACATTTTTTGCAACCTGCTGACTAATCGTACTCGCCCCTCTTCTTCTATTAGGATGCTTTTTATTATATTGAACCGCTTTCTCAATCGCCTTCAAATCAAAACCATTGTGCTCAGGAAATAATTGATCTTCGCTGGCCATTACCGCAAGCTTTATATTTGAACTCATTTGATCAAAGCTTACATAGTCTCTTTTTAATCCATCGCCTTTTACAAGACTTACCGCTTGTGTAATGGTAATGGGCGGATTGATCCACTTACAAAATAAAATATAAAAAAGTTGGAAGAAGAAAAGGTAAAGAATTGCTTTTTTTATGATTCGTCCAGCTTTTTGCATGCTAATGACAATTGGATTTGAAATAAAATTAATTACTGTTTTTTATTATCCGCAATCTTTAAATATTCTAGAGAATATTTTTTACCAATCGTAATATTATTGCTATTCGCCTTTGATAAAACATATCCAATGGCCGTCAAGGAAACAGAAGCGCCCATCAATGCAGGACTAAATTTTTCTCGATCAACTAAATACACCACTCCGCCAGCAAGTGTTAAAATTGCACCACCTCCCAGTAAACTTCCAGCACTAGCAGACAAATCAAACCCGCGACTTGGTTTCGCTATAGACTTGATTTGATTATAATGATATTGGTAATTGTAGGTAGTAAGCGTGTCTAATACGAACACACCCATCATAGTAGGAGTCTGACGCACAACAAATTGTTTCAAAAACAGCGTGTCATCATTGATGTGCGTAATATAAGCATTCAGTGAAACACCATTAGTGGTTATCATGGTTATATCTGATCCAGCATAATATCGAATGAGCGTTTGCTTTCTTTTTTTTAATAAAATGACATCGGAAGATTGTCCAAAACTTTCATAGCCAATTAACAAAATTAAAATAATTAATATCCGGCTCATATAATAAAATATATATAGGAAAGGTAAATCAAACCAATGGTTTATTTTTAATTTGTTATAGAATATAAAATTCCTAAAATAAGTGCAATACCAAATATCAATAAAAGCAGACCAGAAATTTTATTAATTAGCACAATGTTTCTATGGGTTAGCTTATTGCTTAGCTTTTCGGCTAGTAAAACTTTTCCTACGTCGGCTCCAAAATTGACCAAGATACAGGTAGAAAAAATAATTATTCGTTCCCTCGGAGAGTTGGAAATGGCTAGTGTAGTAGCAGTAGTAAGCCAAAAAGCGATAACCGCTGGATTAAGGATATTTATGAAAAAACCTGCGATTATCAATCTTGCATGAGTGGCCCCTGAAATTCGAATAGCCGATTCTTCCTCCGTTCGCAACTTTATTTTTTTAAAAAATAAATAAAATATACCCATCCCTATTAAAAATAAGCTGCCGGTTAATCCTATCGGTTTTTTAAAATCTAACAGACTCGTTACTGCTTCAGAAAATACATTGCTAAGCACCACAATTAATAAATCGCTCAACCAAATCCCTGTTATAAAACTAAAACCACCCGCACGGCCATTAACAATACTTTGCTTAATAATAGTAAAAACAATAGGGCCAACCGAGAACACCAATAGCAAGCTAATTGCCAAACCCTTTAAAACAGCCTCTATCATTTTTTATGTTAAATTTTGATTCGTCTTAAGGTTCGAAAATCATTACAAGAAAATATAGTGGTTACTTCTTTTTATAAATTGGAACGGTGCTGCAGGGCTCACCATACATAATACTTTTAGCAATAGGACGAAGTAATTTGGTGGCTTCAAGATAAGCAGATTCTCCTACGGGTAATTCGCCACAACCTTTAATTACCACTCTTTTATCGGTATAATCAATCAAATTAATTTGGCCTATATTTTTCAGTAATAATTGATTGGTTACTTCTTCTACTGTTCCAAAAGCTACTTCCGATGCTACAGGCTGCAAATAACTGGCGACCAGCATGTATGCCCAGATTGGTATAACCGCATCTGCGCTGCAGGTTACTGCTACCGATTTTTTCGTATATTGATTGAGGTCAATTGTTTTTAACGATTCTCTAAATTCCTTTTCTTTCAAAATCAATCCCATAAATAAATAATCCTTCATATCAAACAAAGCGATTTCTTCCGAAGGAAAAAATTGCTCTAAGTTTAATGTAACCAGTGCGCTCTCGCTTACCTTATTGTTGATTACTTCATCCATAGTTACAAATTTAAGAATAATAATTCTCGATTGGTTCCTCTCATTTTCGAGATATGCAATTAAGACTAGTTAATTAAAACATCATTTTAGACCCCTCTTAATCTTAGAAAAATCTTTTATTGTGTTTCGGCTGATGACAAATACATCCAATTATATAGTTGCATTTAAAACTAGCTATTGCATTTCTTGCTTCACAAAATCCATTAGTTCTTTGATTGTGTTCGGACTAAAATCAAATTTTAATCCCGCAGTTTCAAAAAGCTGTGGCAAAGTTTTAGTTCCACCTAAACTCAACGCGTTGCAATAATTATTCAGCGCTTCTTCTTTGTTTAATTTAAACTGTTTCCACATTCCTATTGCGCCTAATTGTGCAATTCCATATTCAATATAATAAAACGGCACTTCGAATAAATGCAATTGTTTTTGCCAAAGATTACTACGAAAATTTTCTAGTCCACTATAATCAACCACTGTATCGCTAAATTCAGTAAGTATTTTATTCCATTCAGTAGTTCTTTCTTCATTGCTATGAATCGGATGTTCATATATCCAATGTTGAAATTTATCTACAATTGCTATCCACGGAAAAATGGTAATTACCCTTTCTAGCTGGTACTCTCTTGCCCTCTTTAATTGTTCAGCATCGCTAAAAAACACCTCCCAATGCTCCATGCTAAAAAGTTCCATCGACATACTGGCGACTTCTGCTATTTCCATTGGATATTCTTTAAAGCCGGTTAATGGCAATGGGTGCGCCAAAAAAGAGTGAATAGCATGGCCCCCTTCGTGTACCATGGTAATTAGATCTTGCATTTGTCCGGCGGCATTCATAAAAATAAATGGTGCTCCACTCTCTGCCAAAGGACAATTGTATCCGCCAGGAGCTTTTCCCATTCTACTTTCAAGATCAAGATGCTTTATTGAATTCATCTTTGTAAGGCAATCACCAAAAAAAGGACGCAACTTTGAAAAACATTCAATCGATAAATCAATTAATTCCTTTCCTGTTGTAAATGGTTGAAGCGTAGTTGTACCAGCTGGTTCTGCTTCAAGATCCCATGGACGAAGAGTATCCAACCCTAACTTATCCTTTTTCTTTTGATAAATCATATTTACCAACGGCATCACATGTTGCTTTACCGCTTCATGAAAATCGAAGCAATCTTGTTTGGTATAATCAAACCTTCCCAACTCTTTAAATCTATAATCCCTATAATTTTCAAAGCCTGCATTTTGTGCTTCCTTGTTGCGCTTTTCCAATAAGTTACTATAGAGATTATTTAAAGGCTCAGTATCTTGTAATCGTCTTTCCTGAATTTTGCGATACGCCTCCTCTCTTAAATTTCTATCAGAATGATGAAAAAACTTAGCCGCCTGTTGTAGCGTGTATTCCTCACCGTTAATTTTAACCGTCATCTTAGCAGAAATAACTCCAAACTGTTGCTGCATTACTGCTAACTCCGATTGTAAAGGAATATTTTCTTCTCTAAACAACTCAATACTTTTTCTTACAGATCGCAAATAGGTAAAATATTGTTTCGTATCCAACTCTTTGGTTAGCGGGTGATTCACTAACTTTTTATTCAATGCATCTGCGTAGGGTTGAATATTGGGTTGCAGTTCGATACAGTAAAAATTAAATGCCGCCTCCAGTGTTTTGTCTTCTGTGTCGCAAGTCATTTTTATCTGACGCCAACAAGCATCCTCGCTTACGACCGCCTCCAGTTCACTCAGGTCATGAAGCCATTTTTCCAAACGCTCTTTTGAATCAATATTTCTCTCCAATAAATCCTTAAAATAAGGCTCTAGGTTTTGCCAGTCAGTAACCATAAATTCTTTTGGAACAAAATGGCGGGGAGTTTTTTGTATATCAGCCGTGTACATAAAAAATATTTTTGAGTAGTAACAAGACTACCGTAGCTGAAAACAACTACGGTAGTAGAACAAAGGTAACAATAGGCAGTCTAAGTAAGTTGTTAAAAAGCAAACATTTAAAATGTAGCGTCAGTCAACTTTAACTAATTTATGCCATCTTTCTAGGTGTATTAATTTTTTTGGGTGGTGCCGCTTTTACTGCTGCTTGCTTAGGTTCTGTACTTTTAACTTTTGGGGTAACCACATCATGCACTGAAGTATTATCTCCATCATGGCTATCCGATAACTTAATATCTACTCCATTTTCAACTAAAAGGGAAAACCATTTAACCATCTTTTTCATATCACTTCCATAAACTCTTTCAAAATCCATGTCGGGGTATACCTTTTGAAAATATGCTTTTATCTCTTTGGCGTCTGCTTTTGAATCAGGAAGCTTTACAGCGCTCTTTTTCATTGCCTCAAAAACTTCTATTAGGTTTACATTTTCTTTAGATGTAAAAACTTCAATGCTTTCGAGGTGAGAAAAACTATGCAAACGGGTACTTACAAACTTAGTACTCTTATCTTCTAAGGATTTTACTATACCGCCATCTGCTTTTGAAGAAAGCAATTCATACAAACCGCTTAAACCGGTTACTGAAACTAATCTGTTATAATCCATATGATCCATATATTTTAGTCTTGCAAGTTAGCAGTAAAAAAGCAAAAAAATTGAAATTTTAACGATTGTTCGCTTAAAATTACACTGCTTTTTGTCTATTAGAAGCTAGATGTGAAGAAGATTTACCCCTTGTTTATCCGAGTCAGCAATTAGGGTGATCCTTATTTATTAGAGTTTATTTGTTCATATAGTTTGTGTACATCCTCTATTTTAAATAATTGAGTGCCTTCATTCATGGTAGCCGCAGATCCACAAGCAACTCCAAAATTAATAACCTGTTGAAGGGGTTGTTGCTGTTGCAACATATAAGTGATCCCTGCTACCATGCTATCGCCCGCACCGACGGTACTTTTCTTTTTTACTGCAGGGGCTGCGGCAAAGTGTTTTTCATCTGCGGTTACCAGCCAAGCGCCCTCTGGACCCATCGATACAGCAATTAGTTCAGCAAAGCCATCCCTCACTGCTTGCTGAGCAGCATCGTGCACCTCATTATTTTGAAGACTATCTACATTCAGCATTTTACACAACTCGCTAATATTGGGTTTTATTAAAAACGCTTGTTTTCCTTTCATCGCTTGCAATGCTGGTCCAGAAGTATCTACTATACATTTAGCGCCAACTGAGTTTGCTGTCTTAACAATTAATCCATAAAAATAGGCTGGTAATCCTGGAGGTAAGCTTCCACTGGCAACAACATAGGTGGGACTAAATGAGCGTATATCATCTATTAAATTTTTGAATACCGACTCCTCGATAGATTTTCCTGGAAATGTAAATCTAAACTGATGGTTGGTCTCCGACTCCAGTACCACCCAGTTTTCCCTTGTCTCTACTGAAGAATCAATCGAATGAAAAGGTATTTCTTCTGCTGTCAGTAAACTTTTTAGCTTTTCGCCATTATGTCCACCTGCAGGAAAAAGAGCAATTGATTCTGCCTTTAATTTTTTTAATGCCTTGCTTACATTAATGCCGCCTCCACCTGGTTCATTCAATACCTCAGAACATCTTTGCTTTGCTTCAGGCTTTATCAAATCCGTGACAGTGCTTTTATCAATGGCTGGATTTAAGGTTATCGTTAATATGAGCCTATTGTTCATTGAATAAAATTATTGTATTTATGACCCATTATAAAGTTAATCCAATTATTTTTCCAAGAAGAAGAAAATGGGTTTTTGTTAAAACCAACTTATTACGGTTTTCGGCTCGGCCCCTTCAAAGGACTTAATAAATTATCTAATCCATTCATTTTGATTTCATAAATAGTAGACAGTAATACACCCAGCTTGCCTTTTGGAAAACCCTTTCGCTGAAACCATTCAATATATGAAACAGGTAAATCACACAGTATGGTTCCCTTATATTTTCCAAAAGGCATTTCCATTTTTACCAATTGTAATAATAAATTTGGATCAGGAATTTCTGGAACATCTCGCATGCTGTTTTTTTATTAAATTGAGAACTATATAGCCCATAGGAATTTAAAAATTAAAACGGGAACTGTGGGCTTTTGAAAAACCTTTTTATTTCCCATCTTTCTCCAACCTAGAGAAGTAAATAATTTTATTAAAATTAGCGAATAACTTTTTTATTAGTCTTTGCTTCAATACATTTACTATTAAATAAATTGGAGTCATTCTTTTTTGAAAAAATATTCTTTCTACTCCCTTTATTTTTAACTACCCAATTAATTTTTTAAATATAAGTACTTTCTAAATTTTATTAATTTACTATCTTATATCTAATCTAGTATGCCAATATCAATTCAGACTAGCCGGCCAATATCTTCAAAAAGAATGAAGGTTTGGGTTTTGGCACCTTCTTTGGAAAATGGCGATGAAAATATTGACTACTATTATGACTTTAATCAAAGCATTGCTGAGTACAAAAAAGCTTTTGAAGAGCTGGCTGTAGATTGGGTTTGGCAGCCTGTAACGACGGCTAATTATGCTTCCATCATAGACAATATTGTTATAGAAAAAGAAACGACACAAATATTTCCTGTCGTTTTTAATATATGTGATGGAGATGAAATAAATGGCACTCCTGGAATTTCTGTAGTAAAACTACTTCACGAAAAAGGCCTCGTTTATACTGGTGCAGATGAATATTTTTATGACATTACCACTTCCAAAATACCAATGAAAATAGCCTTTGATCAGGCCAATATACCCACTGCTAATTGGGAGGCAATTCAAAGTGCTGACCAAAATTTAAATGCTATTTTTGAAAGAATTGGAACCCCTTTAATTGTTAAGCCCGCTGTATCCGGAGGCAGCATGGGGCTGGGAATTAAAAATGTGGTAAGCAATCTGGTAGACTTAAAAACACAAATAAATTTGATGTTTGCAGGATATCGTGGATGGGACTTAACTACTGATGGAATAGTAGTAGAATCATTTATCAACGGCAACGAATACACTACACTGATTGTTGGATCATATGATCGGCCAGCTGAAGCAACTATATACAATCCTGTACAACGCGTTTTTCATCCTTCCCTGCCAGAGCAAGAGCGTATTTTAAGTTTCGATCGATTGTGGGAAGTCTATGAAGAGGAAGGCCCCATGCCAAATGACGGAAATTTCTACGAATATCAAGCCCCTGATCCTAGCCTTTTAGATGAGCTAAAAAAAATTAGTTGGGATGCTTATGTCGCCACTAAAGGAAAAGGTTATACCAGGGTAGACATAAGACAAGATTCCGAAACAGGTAAACTTTATGTGCTTGAAGTGAATGCCCAATGTGGAATAAGTGAGGATGAAGATTATACTTCTATTGGTGCAATTTTAAGATTGAGCAAACAGACCTTTACAGGTTTAGTAAAAAAAATTATCGATGCTGCTTTATTAAGCGCTTCTTCTTTTAGATAAAAAACACCATATTGTTGAATAAAAAAATGTAAATAAAACACCTAAATCTCTGGACCGGTTTCTATAATATAGCCTTTGAAATATTCGCAACATGAAAGAAACAAAATATTATTTAAATACTCCAGTCACAAAATTGGAAAAATCTTCGGAAAACAAAAGTGTTCCGATTAAAGTTTGTGTATTGCAACCTGACTATTCAAACGCTAATATTGATTATCAACAGTACGATCCTCCAAGAGATTTGTCTAAACTTATTCCTGAGGCTATCGTAGATCATGTAATGCTAAATAAATTGACTACTTACAAACAGTTAAAAGATTTAAAAAAGAAAAATTATGACGTGTTTGTTAATTTATGCGAAGGATATCTTGAGTGGGAGGTTCCCTCAATTGATGTAATTTATTCACTTGAACTACTAAACCTCCCTTTCACCGGGCCCTCTAGCTTACTGTATGACCCTCCAAAAGAATTAATGAAATACGTCGCATACACAGAAGGGGTTCATTCACCAGCCTATGCATTAATTGAAGAGGAAGAAAATTTAGAAAACCAAATACAACACCTTTCTTATCCTTTATTTGTAAAACCTGCAAAAGCAGGCGACAGCTTAGGTATTGATGATAAAAGTTTGGTAAATAATTTTACTGCGCTAAAAGAAAAAATACATTCAATCATAGATGAATATGGTACACTATTAATTGAAGAATATATTGAAGGCAGAGAGTTTACGGTGATGGTTACTGCTAATGCAGGCGAAGCAAAAGGGGTGACTAGTTTTAAGCCTATTGAGTATATTTTTCAAGGGGCTGATCAGTTTAAAACCTATGCTTTAAAAACATCTGAATTACACCCCAATGCTAATATCTCAGTTACAGATGACGCTATTGAAAAAAAATTAAGAACCGCTGCAGAACAAATTTTTCAAAGTTTTAATGGTGTGGGGTACGCTCGATTAGACTTTAGAATGAATGCTGCAGGTGAATTGTTTTTTTTAGAAATAAATTTTACTTGCTCCGTTTTTTATAAAGATGGATATGAAGGAAGCGCGGATTATATTTTAAAAAATGATGGGTTTGGCCAAGCAAACTTCCTTCGTCATATTATAACAGAAGGAATAGCAAGACACCAGATAAAACAAAAAAAATATCGAATAAGGGGGAATTCCATATCCGGCTATGGCATTTATGCTTCTGAAAACATAGAAATGGATGAGCTGATTTTTAAGGGAGAAGAATTGTCACAAAGAATAGTAACCCGGAAATATGTGACTCAAAATTGGGAGGAAAGGGACAAAGAAACCTTTAGAAGATACGCCTACCCTATTAGTAAAGAAGTCTTTTTGCTCTGGGACCAAAACCCCTCTGAATGGGCCCCACAAAATCATAGCTGTAATCCCAATACCGCTTACCAAGGATTAAATGTTATCGCTACAAGAAAAATATCCAAAGAGGAAGAGCTCACGTTAGACTATACAGCTTTTTTGGATGAAAACATGGAACCCTTTAACTGTAAATGCGGTGCCAATAACTGTAGGGGGCTAATCACTGGAATTGTTAATAATTCAGTTACAGAAAGAGAAAAATAATCATCACTTAAACTTCGGCCTATATTTTAAGTCAAAGGAGGAGGTATTTCAGTAACAACTTGGATTGATTGTTTCCTGTTTATTTTCTTTACTCTGAGTGGTTTTCTGTTTGCCCAATAAAAAATATGTCTAGGTTTGAAATTTTAAAAAAATTAATGCTAAAGCACCGGTATCGACTAGTGCTTACCTATTTGCTTTTTGCTTTAGAGATGACCGGCTCATTGCTACGCCCCTTCTTTTTAGGGATGGCCATCGATGATTTGTTGAAAAACAGCTACGACGGGCTCGTTTATTTATCAATTGTCCATCTTCTATACCTTATTGCTGGCACCATTCGACATATGTTAGACACAAGAACTTATTCTAGCATATATACTTCACTTGTCACTCGTTTTTTATCTCGCAGAATTCATGCAACCGAAGTGTCAAAATTAAGCGCGCATTCTAACTTAGCAAAAGAATTTGTAGACTTTTTAGAGTTTGACTTGGTATATGTTTTTGAAGCTGCCTTCAATATTTTTGGCGCGTTACTATTACTGTTTTTTTATGACCCCACAATAGTACTACTCTGTTTTTCTATTTTACTTCCAGTTATAGCGATCAGCTATTTTTATGGTAAGAAAATGAAACGCCTAAATACCTTAAAAAATGATGAACTAGAGAACCAAGTAAATATTATTGGTGCTGCCGACAAACCAGCAATGGTTCGTCACTTTAAAAATTTACGCAGTTGGCAGATAAAAATTTCAGATCAAGAAGCCTGGAGCTTTGGTTTAATGGAAATACTAGTTTTGGTAGTCATTGGCGCCGCACTGTTGATTACAAACCAAGCGGTGGGCTCTACTATTTTAGCAGGTAATTTAGTGGGTATTTATAATTATATTTTGAAGTTTGTATCGGGACTAGACACCATCCCTTACACCGTTCAGCGCCTTACTTCATTGAGTGATATTACCAAAAGAATTGAATTGCAAGCGGGAGATTTTCCTGAACAAGAAGAGAGAAAAGAAAGGAATGAATCAACCGCAATAGAATTGCCATTATTAATTCATTCCTAGTACTATTTTCTTTAAAAAATTTAATTACTTCTTCGGAGCAGGCTGCGGCTGTTGTTGAAGCCTCACCTGATCAATAATGTCTTTTTGAAGACTGTCTACACTGGCTGTAATAAACAATACTTCTTGGTGGGCCATATTGCTTTTTTCTGCAATTTGCTTAATCACTGTTAAATTTTGAAAATGCTTGTTCAATGCTTGTTCAGAAAATTTTAAGGAATAATATTGCTGTGCAGTAAACGACACTAGGGCGATAAATAAAAGAGTAGCAAATGCTGTAAGAGAGATTTTTTTAATGGATTTCATTGGTTGGTTTTTTAATTAAATGCAAATTACTTTTTAATTTTTATATCAGAATCATTGCCATTTATTATTATAATTTTATTAAGATTTAATCATTGCGAAGTAAATAAACCAGTGAGCTACAGACCCTCTTATCTTTTAAAGCAAAGACATTTGATTTCAAACCATTCCAAAGAGCCGCCAAAAGGTTGCTTTTTTTATGTTTATATTCTTCGCTTAGCATTGCTATATAAAATGCATCAAGCCACATTGGGCGCATAGATTCTAGGTTCATTCCATGTTGACTTGCTAAAAAACCCATTGCTTGAGGCGAAAAATGATACAAATGCCGTGGAACGTCATAGGCAGCCCAAAAGGATTTATATTCCTCTGCATCTTTGGAGGTATAATTGGGTAGTGCAATCAAAGCCACGCCTCCGGGCTTCAATACCCGCTTTATCTGATCTATATATTCGTGCAACTGGTGTACATGTTCTAGTACATGCCACATGGTTACTGCATCGTATTTTTGAGAAGGAAGTCTGAATAGGTTTTCTGACGATTCGCACTGAATGCCATATTTATCAAAACAAATTTTTCTCGCGCCTTCATCGGGCTCCAAGCCTGTTACTTCCCAACCTGAATGTTGCGCTTTGTCAAGAAAGGCTCCAGTTCCGGCACCTATGTCTAATACCTTTCTTTTAAATTCTTGGTTTCCTGCGCTTTTATCTAACAGCTTCATTTTCCAGTTCAACGTATAGTTTCTTGCCTTTATATACAATTTATTTATCAGGCCTTTCTCTGTATCATTGTGTGAAATGTAGGAGTCCGATTGGTAGTAAGCTCCAATAGCGGCCTGATCGGGTACAGATTGGGTAAAGCGAAGCGTGCAGCTTCCGCACTCCACGATATCAAATATTTCATTTGAAACTGTGAAATCTTTACAGCCCAATGCTTTAGCGATGTCTACGCTGCCACAACAGGGGCAGCTCGTCCGAGTAATAAATAAGCCCATTTGGTTTTTAATTGGAAACAAAAATACATTATACCGTCTGAAAAATAGCTTGCGTTGTAATAAACATCCGCGGTGAATCACAAGAGGGGGTGATAAGCCAGCAAGGTCGAATCACCATACGTTTTTATACATAAAACTTAATAAGCATTCCGAAGTAATTTTCATTCCATCCCTCTACCATTTCTTCATAAGCCTCCTCTGGAATATTGGTATGAACTAGCTCTGCAGAAGTGCCTTGTTTATGCACATGCAACTTAATCGTTACTATTGACTCCTCCTCCTGATCTCCAAAATACCACTGTTGAACTATTTTTTTACCTGGCTCAAACGCTAGGTTTTTTCCTATAATACTTCCCTCCCACAACGAAAACTCTGTTCCTGATTCGGTACTCATCTCCGCAACCTCTCCTGTCCACAACTGAAGCGTAGCTGGAAGTGTTAATGCTAAATATACCTCATCTGGTGAAGCAGGTATGATAAAATATTTTTTAAACTCTTTCATTGATTGCTTATGAAATATAAAGATAAAACCCTTTTCAATACTTACAATAAATGATTGGGGGAAGGTCGCAAGCAAAAGAACTATCTTACCAAACTTAAACCTAAAAATGTACCAACCATTTGATTTGCTCATCAATAGTTACCTTGAAAATAAAGTAGGAATCGATACCGAATTTATATCCGACGCCTTATCAAAGGGTCTTCAAAAAAACATTCTTCAATTAGAAAATGATGGTCTGCTTCAATCCGCAGGTGTTGGCAATGAATCAATCAAAGACAATCAACAAAGTTTCAGAGGTGATAAAATTTATTGGATGGATAAAAAACATGACAATGTTTTTGAACAGGAATTTTTACATCAAATAGAAGGTTTTATTGATCACCTTAACAGCACCTGCTACACCGGAATTAATGACTACGAATTTCATTATGCATTGTATGAACAAGGAAGCGCTTATAAAAAACACAAAGACCAATTTAAAAATGATAACAATAGAAAATATTCTCTCATCAATTATTTAAATGAAAACTGGGAGGAGGAAAATGGAGGAAAACTAAAATTATACCAAGAGAATGGAGTACAAGAAGTTTCACCCTATTCACAAACTGCTGTATTTTTTAAAAGTGATGAAATGGTCCACGAGGTAATGGTAGCCAATCGAAGCAGAATGAGTATTACTGGTTGGCTGAAGAGAAGTTAAAAGGGAAAAATTAAAACCTCTAAATCCTTTATGTTTTTATAAACAACTATCTCTTAATAATTTCATATACGCCAAGCCCTTTTCTCTTGCAAAATTAATATTGTTATCAGGTATGCTTTGGGGTGATTTAAAATTTTCCAAAGCCCTTTCAATGCTTTCTTCACGCAACAAGTGTAACATCGGAAACACAGACCTGTTGGTATAGTTTGCAGCATCGTCATAGCTTGTTCCTTCAAACTGATAAAGAGGGTGAAAACTTGCTACCTGATAAACGCCTTCATAGCCTTTATCGAAAATTAATTTTTCTGCAAGAGCGACCAAATCAAGGTAGTCGTCAAAGTCTTCAAAAGAATGAGGGAAAATTAGAAAGCTTGTTTCAATGGTTGCGTCTCCGTCCAAGCGAATCATTTCATTTAAAAAAGTATCTAAACAAATCTTTGGGGTGCCGCTATTTTCTACTTGGTAATGGATCGTTTGCTGTTTCACAACTTTTGCAGCAAAAGGGCAAAAGTTACAGCCTATAATTACATCGTTAATCCATTTTTTTGTTTGGCCAATCGTTTGTTCTCTTTCGTCCATTCGAATTTGTTTTTTGAACATGGTAAAGCTAATTGTATTGGGCGGTTATTAAGAAAATAATCATCAAAATTTGAATGACTCCTGAAGGTCTGAATAAAATACTTTTGTTTAAATATAAAATGATGAATTACGTATTCTACGTTTTTTAGGCTAGATGAAAGTTTTATTTTATTTTTCAGTATGAAAAACATTTTACTATTATTACTACTTTGTTTCAGTTTCGCAAAAGCTCAAATTAATCCTCAAAACATTAGTATTGCGCGCGACAGTTTTGGTGTTCCGCATATTTTTGCGCCAACAGACCCAGAGGTTGCCTATGGTCTTGCTTGGGCTCATGCTGAAGACGATTTCGCAACCCTACAAATGTTGATATTAACAGGCAAAGGAAGGCTAGCCTCCGCTTTAGGAAAAAAGGGCGCTCAAGCTGATTATGTATTTAACCTTTTACGCTGCAGACAGTTGGTCGAAGATCAGTGGAGTTCTTTAAGTCCTGATTTTGTTAGGTTAATAAGCGGATATGTGCAGGGTATAAATGCTTATGCAAAAGCCCATCCTAAAGATGTCAAGTATAAAAAAGCCTTTCCCGTTAATAATAAAGATTACCTAGCCGCGAGTATTTTTTCTATCAGTATTTTTTGTGGCGCGGAAAGAACGCTTCCTAAAATATTAGGGGGCAATATAGAAACCATTCCTGGTTTTTCATCTGAGGGATCCAATGCTTTTGCTTTTCATCCTTCTAAAACAACCACTGGCGAAGCGTTTCTTGCCATTAACGCTCATCAGCCTGTGGAAG
>CAMBTV010000051.1 GCA_945870835.1 Chitinophaga pinensis | reverse complement strand
TTGGTGGCTATAAATACAGGGCGCATGTTGCCTGGCCCAAAGGGTTCCATCTGACAAATTATATTGTAGAGTGGCATTGTCAATTCGCTAAAGGAAATGGGGCTATCGATTATTATTTGTGGTATTAAAAGATCATTTGTTATGGAGGCAGCTACTACTTTTTCAAATTTATTGGCAAAGGCTTCCACATTTTCTGGAAGCATTGAAAGACCTGCTGCAGCAAAGTGCCCTCCATATCCAAGCAGATATTCCTTGCAGGCATAAATTGCTTCATATAAATTGAAGCCAACAACGCTTCTAGCACTTCCAGAAACTATGCCGTCGTTGAGGGTGAGTACTACAGTTGGCCGATAATATTTTTCAGTAAGTCGGCTTGCTACAATGCCTACTACACCCTTATGCCAATGCTCTTTATATACCACCGTTGATTTTTTTTCGAACGATTGTGGGTCCTTTTCTAATAAGGCAAGTGCCTCTTCTGTGATAGAGCTATCAGCCTCTTTTCGGTCGCTGTTATCGCTGTGAAGCATTTCGGCAAATTCAAGTGCCTTGGTAGGATCGGGTTCTATAAATAACTGTACTGCTTTTTTTGCATCATCCATTCTTCCAGCAGCGTTTACCCTTGGAGCAATTACAAACACTACATTGGTGATCGTCAGTTTACCTTTGATGCCACTGAGTTGTATCAATGACTTTATACCATTGGAAGGGTTGTTATTTATTTGCTGCATTCCATGGTAAGCCAATATTCTGTTTTCACCTACCATTGGAACGATATCAGCCGCTATTGCAGTGGCAACTAAGTCTAAGAAATTAAAATAAAAAGATTCGTTTATTCCAAAGCGTTTAGCCAATGCAGTTATTAATTTAAAACCAACTCCACATCCACAAAGATCTTTAAAGGGGTAATTGCATTGGGGTTGCTTAGGATTTAAAATAGCTATAGCTTGCGGTAAAATAATATCTGGTAGATGATGATCACAAATGATGAATTCAATGCCTAATTGTTTTGCATAGAAAACTAATTCAACTGATTTGATTCCGCAGTCCAAAGCAATGATTAAATTAAATCCATTGGTTACTGCAAAATCTATACCTGCTTTGCTTATTCCATATCCTTCTCGATATCGATGTGGAATATAAAAATCAACCAGACTTTGGGAATGGATTTTGCAAATAAACTGATACATACATGCTACAGACGTAGTTCCATCCACATCATAATCTCCGAAAATTAAAATCTTGTCATTTTTAACAATAGCAGCAGATATCCTATCAACTGCCTTTTCCATATCCTTCATTAAAAAAGGATCGTGCAAATCTTTTAATTGGGGACGAAAAAAAGCTTTCGATTTTTCAAAATCATCAATACCTCTTTGGACTAAAATTTTACAGAGGGTAGTATTAATTTTTAGCGACTGAGACAGTGCTTTATCTTTTTCATTGTGACCAGCTAATATGTTCCAGCGTTTATTCATTCACGTTAATTTAATAGTGAAGAAAAATTTGAATAAATCAATCGACTTCTTTGAAAAAATTTAGTACTTTCTGTCGGTCGTAAATATTACCAGTTCTTCTAATGCTTTTCTCACTTCAGATTCGGGAAATTCATGGAGTATTGAGAGAGCTTGGTTTCTGTAGTCATTCATTTTTGTTGCAGCATAAATTATACCGCCTGCTTCAACAACCGTATCAATGACAAGTTTTACTTTTTCAGGATTCGTATTCTCATTTTTGATGATGTAAATTAATTTTCTTTTGCTAGCCGCATCAATTTTATTGAGTGTATAAATCAAAGGAAGAGTTAATTTTTTTTCTTTGATATCATTGCCCGTTGGTTTGCCAATATCCTCTTTTCCATAATCAAAAAGATCGTCTTTGATTTGAAAAGCGATACCTACTTTCTCACCAAATAGTTTCATTTTTTCAGTAGCTATTGGATCCTTGCTGGTAGTCCATGCACCCACCGCGCAAGCAGATGAAAGTAGGGAAGCCGTTTTGTTTCTGATAATCTCAAAATAGATATCTTCCTTTAGATTTAGGTTGCGGGCTTTTTCAATTTGTAATAATTCTCCCTCACTCATTTGCCTTACTGCTTCCGATAAAATATCTAAGTGTTCATAATCTTGGTGGGAGGTAGAAAGCAGTAAACCTTTTGATAATAAATAATCCCCAACCAATACGGCAATTTTATTTTTCCAAATTGCATTGATAGAAAAAAAACCTCTTCTTTCAAGTGACTCATCTACCACATCATCATGAACTAGGGTAGCGGTATGAAGTATTTCAACCAGTGCAGCCGCTCGATAGGTACTTTCATTTATTGGTCCTTGTAATTTTGCACTCAAAAACACAAACATCGGTCTAAGTTGCTTTCCTTTCCGCTTGATTATGTATTTCATTATGCGGTCAAGCAAAGGAGTCTGGCTTTTTACGGCATCGGTGAATTTTTTTTCAAAAATTTTTAATTCATCTCCAATAATCTTGTTTACAAAGTCCATGAGCAAAAAAAAGCAATATAATTCAGTATTCAACGGCTTCAAATAAAAATATTTTATTTGAAATAACCTTTCTTTGGCAGTTTTCGGTCAAAAGCGTGTATTGGAGATGGTTATTAAAACAAACTAATATAAAATATGTTTTTTCAATTATTATCTAAATATTAGTCAAAAAACTTTGTATTTTGGATATATAATGATAATTTTGTTTTTATTAACCTCGTAATTCAGCATTAAATAAATTTAATATTATTATTATGTCAAGTAAAAAGAACAAAATAATTTTAGGGATTTTGTCCCTATTTTTAGCCTCTACAAGTTTTGCACAAATGGGTGCAGGTTATAGTGTTTTTGATTCTGCAGTGATTTCTGCTAAAAACAAGCCGCAGCACAATGAATTTTTAAACAACACTTACAACTTCCCTGCAATTCCTCGCAATCAATGGGAATTTGGTGCTTCATTGGGTTCAATTGCTATTAACGGAGATATTCCTTCTAGAGTTCCTAGTTTGGGTTTTGAAGCTCATCTTAGAAAAGCAATTGGATATACTTTTTCATTAAGGTTCCAATATACTAACGCTACTGCTTACGGTATGAATTGGACAGCAAATGATAACTACCAAAGGGATCCAGCCTGGTTATCTGCTGCAAACGGGGGTAATTTAGGTGGTAAAAGTTACAATCCAATCGTTAGAAGTTCTGCAGGTGCAATTACTACTCTGAATGGTGGAGCTGCTCAACCGATCTACCAAAATTATAAAGCTAAAGTTCAAGATCTTTCTTTGCAAAGTATTGCCAATCTTACTAATATCCGTTTTCACAAGCAAAAATCATCTGCATCAATTTATGCTGGTGCTGGTTTAGGTATTGCTTTTTGGCACACTAAAGTAAATGCTCTTGATGCTAGTGGTAATACCTATGCTAGTCTTTTTTCTAGTGTAACTGGATCTGGGGTTTATGATTCTAGAAAAGATCTATTGAAGACTTTAAAAGATGGAATGGATGATACTTATGAAACTCACGCTGACCAAGGTGGTAAGCGTACATCAAAATCTGGTAGCAATTTAAGCAAACCTTCTGCTTCTCTTTTATTAGGTATTGAAATTAAATTAAGCAAAAGAGTTAATATCGCTTTAGAAGATCGTCAAACATTCGTTAAGTCTGACTTATTAGATGGTCAACAGTACCAAGCATTTCCTTATGGGGATGCTGCTAAATCAGGTGCTTATGATTCATGGAACTTCCTTTCATTGGGTTTAAATGTTAACGTTGGTAATAAAACCAAAACTGTCGCTCCATTGTGGTGGTTAAACCCACTTGATTATGCATATAGTGAATTGAACAATCCAAAGCACATGAAGTTGCCAAAACCTGTATTTGATGATACAGATGGTGATGGTGTTACTGATCAATTAGATAAAGAGCCTAATACTCCAGCAGGTTGCCCTGTTGACACTCATGGTGTAACTAGAGATACTGACGGAGATGGTGTTCCAGATTGTAAGGATAAACAATTAATTACTCCAACAGAATGTCAGCCTGTTGATGCATCTGGAGTAGGTAAATGTCCAGATCCAGCTTGCTGCAATGAAATGAAAGATTTAATTTCAAAAATGTCTCTTAAGCCAGCTTGTCCTGTAGATTACCCTAGCATTTTAATGAAATCTACTAAGTTGAGTAAAGATGCAATTGCAATGTTAGTTTCTGTTCAATCAAAACTAAAAAATAATCCTACTTGCTCAATCACTCTTACTGCTTATCCTGCTGCTTCTAAAGCTCAACAGTCTGTATCAGATAAGAAATTAGATGTTGTTAAGAATTACTTGGTTGAAAAATTGGGTATCAGCTCTGACAGAGTTTCAACTGAAAAAAGCATTGGAGGTGGAGATCAAAATACAATTGATATCAAATCTAACTAATCGAATAATTTTATATCAAAGCCCTCCCTCAAAAAGGGAGGGCTTTTTAGTAGTAGAAATCTAGTTTTGTATATATAATATTAATAATATAAGAAAGGTACATTGCGCAGCTAGGCTGTAAAATTTTTAAAATTGGATGTTTTATAACTATGATTTAAAATATTTTTGAAAATCTTAACGGCTTCTTTTTTGCCATCTTATAATTTGACAAGATATTTGATTGAAAATCACTAATTTTGCACTCTTGTATGAGATTTTTAAAACTGTCTTTAATCGCTGTAGTAGTTTTATTTTTACTGGAATCTTGCAGTAAATATGGCAAAATCCTTAAAAGTAAGGATGTAACCTATAAATTGAAGATGGCAGATAAGTTTTATTTAGATCATAAGTATCGCCAGGCCCAACAACTTTATGAGGAACTTTATCCTGTTTTTAAAGGAACAGATAAATTTGAAGAACTATATTACAGGGATGCATTTTGTTTTTATTATATGAAAAACTACAGTGATGCAGAACATTTTTTTAAAGGTTTTTTAGAGGTTTTTCCGAATAGTAGTAAAGCAGAAGAAGTGGATTTTATGCATGCTATGTGTTTTTATAATCAGGTTTCTAAAATCGATTTAGATCAAACAAATACAGGCAAAACGATTGGGGTGATGCAGTCATTTATAAATACTCACCCTGGTTCCTTAAGAAACGAAGAGGCTTCTGCCATTATTGATAAATGTAGGGTAAGAATGGAGAGTAAGGAATTAAGGTCTGCTGATCTTTATTTCAAAGTAGGACAGTTTAGGGCAGCAGCTATTTCTTATGCAAATGTTTTGTCAAGTTTTCCTGAATCAAATCAGGGAGATATGTATAAGTTGAATGTGATCAAATCTTATTTCAGGTTTGCAAAAATGAGTATTATTGATAAGCAACCAGAAAGGTTTGAAAAAGTAGTAACTGAGTATCAGGATTTTGCAGATCGTTTTCCCGATAGCAAGTTGCTCGCAGAAGCAAAAGAATTAAATATTTTAAGTCAAAATAATATTAAAGCAATACAATATGAGCAAATTAAGACGACAACTCAGCGCTAGTACGAGTAATGTGGTAGAGCCAAAAAGCCTGTTTGATTTAAAACAGAAAACTGGAAATCTGTATGAATCAATTGCAATCATTGCAAAACGTGCCAACCAAATTAATATCACTATTAAGGAAGAATTGCATAATAAATTAGAAGAATTTGCAAGCCATACTGATAGTTTGGAAGAAATTCATGAAAACAAAGAGCAGATAGAAATTTCTAAGGCTTACGAGCGTATGCCCAATCCTTCTTTGCTGGCTTCTCAAGAATTTATTGAGGATAAGATTTATTATCGTAAAAATGAGGAAGATTTATTTAGCTAATTAGACTGAATAAATATTAGCAATATTTTTAATTAAGATTTTATATTTTTAACGACGGTTTGAACCGTCGTTTTTTATGTTAGAAGGAAAAAAAATATTATTAGGTGTCACAGGTAGCATTGCAGCTTACAAAGTTGCTATATTGGTGCGTTTACTAATAAAAGCTGGCGCCGAAGTAAAAGTAATATTGACACCAGCTGCAAAAGAGTTTGTATCTCCATTAACTCTTTCTACTCTTTCTCGTAATCCAGTTTTGATGGATCTTGTGAATGATGATACTTGGCAAAATCATGTTTTATTAGGAAGATGGGCAGATATTATGCTGCTAGCGCCACTCAGCTGCAATACGCTCTCTAAAATGGCTTCAGGGACCTGCGATAATCTCTTGATGGCAGTTTACCTTTCAGCAACCTGTAAAGTGGCGGTAGCTCCAGCAATGGATGAAGATATGTGGCTTCATCCTGCTACTAAACGCAACCTACAAATAATTAATAATTTTGGCAATATAGTACTTCCTGTAGATTCAGGAGAGCTGGCCAGTGGATTAATAGGAGAAGGGCGAATGATGGAACCAGCGGTGATGGCTGATTGGTTGAAAAACTATTTCTCCACCGGAATGCCACTTAGTGGCAAGAAGGTATTGGTTACAGCAGGCCCCACCTATGAGCCAATAGATCCTGTTAGGTTTATTGGAAATCATTCGTCTGGTAAGATGGGTTTAGCGATTGCTTTGGAATTAGAAAAACGTGGAGCAGAGGTTACGCTAATTGTTGGTCCTACCTCTTTAGATATTCCAGACTATATTAATACGATTAAAGTTCAAACGGCTGCTGAGATGTTTGACGTTTGTGTAGACCTATTCCCTCATGTAAACATTGCTGTAATGAGTGCAGCTGTGGCAGATTTTACTCCAGTTATTAGCGCCCAAGAAAAAATCAAGAAGTCTGATGCTGATCTTTCAATTGCTTTTACTAAGACAAAAGATATTCTTAAATACCTAGGAGAGAATAAAAAACTGAATCAATTATTGATAGGATTTGCTTTGGAGACTTCAGATGAAGAAAATTACGCAAAGAAGAAGTTGATAGAAAAAAATGCAGACCTGATAGTATTGAACTCTTTAAAAGATGAGGGTGCAGGTTTTGGATACGACACCAATAAAATAACTATTTTTGATAAGCTAGGGAATACCCATTATTTTGATAAAAAATCAAAAAAAGAAGTGGCAGTGGATATTGTAAATAGTATTATTCAAATTCTGTAATATGTATTTCATCAGATTAACATTGATATTTTTTTTGTTGACTACTGCATATTTTGCCAGTGCTCAAGAATTGAACGCTAGAGTTACTGTAAATAGTAGCCGCATTGGTTCTACTGTCAATAAAAATGTTTTTCAAACACTTCAAACTTCTCTAAATACCTTTCTCAATAATCGAAAATGGACCAAGGAAGTTTTTTTGGTGAATGAAAAAATTGATTGTAATTTTTTTTTAAATCTGCAAGCAACTGCTGATGCGAACGTTTATTCAGCCACCCTTACTATTCAAGCAGCTAGACCTGTATTCAATAGTTCATATTCTTCACCGATAATAAATTTCCAAGATGAGGATGTTTATTTTAAATACATCGAATTTCAGCAACTGGAATTTAACGAAAATAGAGTGGGGGGCACTGATCCTTTAACGTCTAATTTGACTGCAATTTTTGCTTATTATGTTAACATGATTATTGCCTTTGATTATGCCTCATTTTCACCTAGGGGAGGAGATGCCTATTTCTTGAAAGCGCAAAATATTGTCAACAATGCCCCGGAAACTAGAGGAATCAGTGGTTGGAAGGCTTTTGATAGTAGACGCAACCGCTACTGGCTGGTAGAAAATATGATGAATACACGGTATGCTGTCTTGCATGATGTATATTATGGTTATTATCACTTAGGAATGGATAAAATGTATGAAGATGAAAATTCCGCAAGAGCTGAAGTGTTGGCAGTATTGAATCGGTTAAATAGTTTTAATGCGGATAATCAAAATACTATGATGAATCAGTTTTTTTTTCAAGGAAAGTCGAATGAGTTGATAAAAATATTTTCTAAAGCTACTCAGCAGGATAAAATTAGGGCTTCTGATATTTTGCAAAAAATAGATATTACTAATGCTACTAGGTACAAAGAGGAATTAAAAAGATGAAATATTTAATTTTTATTGTAGGATTTTTCTTCATCATTGGTTGTAATGACAAAACAGGCACCCCCTCAGGAATTTTGGGAAAACAAAAAATGCAATCTGTAATGTGGGATATTATTCGTGCTGAAGTTTTTACTGAGCAGTTTATGAAAAAAGACTCTTTGAAAAATATCTCAATTGAAAATTTAAAATTGCAGAATGCAATATTTTCTATCCATAAGGTTACTCGCAGTCAATATTATGAAAGCTACGATTATTATGTATCTCATACCGATCTTATTCGACTGGTTTTAGACAGCATGTCTACCAAAGCAGATCGAGACCGTTTTGAACTGTATAAACCTATTGAGATAAAACTGCCTATTGAAAAATTCTCAATGTTGAAGAGGCCAGATATAGCTGGTCAATTTAAATATTTTTTTAATCCCTTCCTTTATGGTGATAAAAAATAATTTTTATCTTATTTATGAAAATGATTCTTTTATAAATGAATTTTATTTTTATTGTTACATATAGTTAAAATGATTTATCAGTCAGATTACTTAAAAAAATCTTTCCATTTTAGATCTAAATAAAAAGCATCAACTCATTCGTTGATTATTTCCAAAGAACAGTGTTATATTGCAATATATAAAAAAAACTGAATGAAATATCTGCCTTTAAATCCAAAAATATTTATACAAAATCGCAAGCGTTTTGTAGAAAAAATGGATAAAAATTCGATCGCTATATTTAATAGCAATGATGAATTGCCTACCAATGCCGATCAGTTGTTTAAGTTTAAACAAAATTCAGATTTGATCTGGTTGACAGGAATAGAGCAGGAAGACAGTATGTTGATTTTATTTCCTGACAATCCTGATCCAAAATATAGAGAGGTACTAGTGTTGGTGCGCCCCAATGAATTAAAAGAGAAGTGGGATGGTCATCGGCTACGCCGAAATGAGGCGACTGCCATTTCAGGTATTCAAACCATTCTTTGGTTGGATGTGTTAGATGGAATGTTACAACCATGGATCCATTTATCGGATAATATTTATTTAAACAGTAATGAAAATGACCGTAAAGCAAATTTTGTACCGGTTAGGGATTATCGTTATGCTGAGCAGATGAAGCAACGCTATCCATTACATCAATATAAACGAAGTGCAAAATTGTTGAAAGACCTTCGAGCCGTTAAAACTCCATTAGAAGTAGAAGTTATTCAAAAGGCAATCGATATAACCGAAAAGACCTTTAAAAGATTACTTCAATTTATTAAGCCTGGTGTAATGGAATACGAAATCGAAGCTGAAATAATGCATTCTTTCTTATCTCAAAGATCTACCGGACCAGCGTATAGTTCAATCATCGCCGGCGGTGATCGTGCTAGAACTTTGCATTACGTTGAAAATAATCAAGCATGTAAAGCAGGTGAATTAATTTTAATGGATTTTGGTGCAGAGTATGGAAACTATTGTGCTGATCTTACTCGAACTGTTCCTGTAAATGGAAAATTTTCTAGTCGACAAAAAATTGTATACAATGCTTGTTTGCATTTACATCACTATGCGGCCTCAATACTTAAGCCTGGAATTAGCATTGTTGACTATACAGAAAAAGTTGGGGAGGAAGCAACTAAATTATTTCAAAAAATCGGCTTGTTGCAAAAATCTGATGTAAAAAATGAAGACATAGAAAATAGGGCTTACAGAAAATATTTATACCACGGAATTTCACATCATTTAGGAATTGACGTTCACGATCTTGGAACTAAAACTGATCCTATAAAAGCAGGTATGGTTTTTACAGTTGAGCCAGGTATTTATATTGAAGAAGAAAATATGGGTATTAGGATAGAGAATAATTTTTGGATTACTCGAAATGGGAATCAAGATTTGATGAAAAACATTCCCATTACAGTAGAGCAGATAGAATCTTACATGAAACGAAATAAATAATAGTTTGTAATCCTATCGGTAAGGTTAACCGGGAATAATATGAAACAGATACCCAATATATTTACTTTGTTCAATCTCTTTTTTGGGTGTATTGCTATTGTCCTAACACTGCAGACTGAAAGTATTATTTTGTATTCCAATGAAGAATTTACCAATAGTTTTAATATTCCTGAAAAAATGGCTTTTGCTGCATTTTTTATTTTCGCTTCTGCAGTGATAGATTTTTTAGACGGCTTTGTTGCTAGACTGTTCAATGTATGTTCCGAAATGGGAAAGCAACTCGATTCCTTGGCGGATGTAGTTAGTTTTGGCGTAGCACCTGGAGTAATACTTTATCAGTTTTTGCGCATTAGTTGGATGAGAGAACAAAACGGATTGGATATTCCGATTATTTATCTGTTACCTGCATTTATTTTGAGCTGTTCTGCAGCCTATCGATTAGCCAAATTTAATATTGATACAACTCAAAATTATGCCTTTAAAGGAGTTCCCACGCCTGGGGTAGGGCTTTTGATAGCCTCTTTTCCGTTGATGTTGCATTATGGAGGCGGACTTGTCGATATCAATCAGTGGCTGATTAATAAATGGGTATTGTATTCTTTGATTATTATTCTAAGCTGGCTAATGGTTTGTAATTTATCAATTCTTTCCTTGAAATTTAAGGATTATACCCTAAAAAACAACCTGCCTAAGGTTATTTTATTGGGTATTGCGGTAATCAGTATTCCAATTTTACACTGGTTGGCAATTCCGGTTATTTTCATTGCTTACATTATTTTATCTTTGTTCTTCAAAAATAAATCAATCACATGATCTTCACTGCACAGGTAAAAGTAATGCCATTAAAAGAGCTGCTTGATCCACAAGGAAAAGCCGTATTAGGAGGTTTTAAAAATTTAGGGTTAACTGAAATTAACGATGTTAGAATCGGTAAAAATATTAGTCTTCAAATTGAGGCAAATTCTATAGAGAGCGCAAAACAAATAGCTGAAGATGCCGCAAAAAAGTTATTAGCAAATCCAGTGATGGAAATGTTTGAAGTGACGATTAGTTAGTAGTAAAAATGTGAAAAATGGTTACGATGCAGATTCTTTTAACTATTTAGCATTTTTTTTATTTTTAAATTGAAAAGTTTTCAAATTTTCAAGTTATGCTCTACATTGTGCCCACACCTATTGGAAACTTGGCGGATATGACTTTCCGGGCAATAGAAATTTTAAAATCGGTGGATTTAATTTTAGCTGAAGATACAAGAACATCCTCCGTATTACTTCAACATTACCAGATCCAAAAGCCAATTACTCCTTATCATCAGCACAATGAACACAAGGTGATTCATCATTTGGCTGAGCAGTTATTAGCTGGTAAAACCATGGCGCTACTCACTGATGCAGGTACTCCAGGAATTAGTGATCCAGCTTTTTTATTAGTAAGAGAATGTGTGAAGCAAGGCGTTACAGTAGATTGTTTGCCGGGAGCTACCGCATTTGTTCCAGCACTAGTTAATAGCGGTTTGCCGATAAATAGTTTTTGTTTTGAAGGATTTCTTCCTCTCAAAAAGGGGCGTCAGACTTTTTTAAAAAGAATGGCCAACGAGCAAAGAACAATGGTTTTTTATGAAAGTCCTGTTCGATTGCTCAAAACCTTGACAGATTTTATTGGCTATTTCGGAGAAAGTAGACAATGTTGCGTAAGTAGAGAGCTTACCAAAAAATTTGAAGAAAATAAAAGAGGAACTTTGCAAGAAGTACATGATTATTTCGCTACCAAAGCTGTAAAAGGTGAAATAGTCATTGTGGTAGAAGGTAAGAATGATGAATAAAAAAAGATTTACAAATTAAAAAAAATCAAGGGTTTCTATTTCAAAATACAATGTCCTTCTCATTTAAATTTTTATTTTATTTTTTATTTACTTGCTGAAGTGACCATTAAAAAATCATACTATGTATAAATTTCTTACGTTATTAATTTCAGTATTTCTTTTTGTAAATTCATTGGATGCTCAGACTAGCCGCTGGCAACAAAGAGTAAAATACACGATGAATATTGATGTAGATGCCAATAAGAACCGTTTTACCGGAAAGCAAAAGCTTGAATACACTAACAATTCTCCTGATGCATTGAAAAAGGTTTTCTATCATTTATATTACAATGCATTTCAGCCAAATAGTAGTATGGATGTTCGTAGCAATCAATTGGGAAAAAATATTATTAATGGCAAACCTGATTGGGACTCAAGAGTGACGGACCGAATTGGTAAGCTGAAAGAAGATGAAATCGGTTATCAAAAAATAATTTCACTTAAAATGAATGGGGTTTCACAGCCTTTTAAGTATAATGAAACCATATTAGAAGTTACGCTTACCCAGCCAATAGCTGCTAAATCTAAAGTAGTTTTTGAGATGGAATTTGAAGCACAAATTCCTATTCAAATTCGAAGAACGGGTAGGGATAATGCTACAACTGGTGTACGATACAGTATGAGTCAATGGTATCCCAAAATTTGTGAATACGATAACGAAGGATGGCATCCTACACCATATGTAGCAAGGGAATTTTACGGAGTATGGGGAGATTTTGATGTTACCATTGCCATTGATAAAAGCTATAAGCTTGGGGGCACGGGTGTGTTAGTAAATGACAAGGAAATTGGATGGGGCTATGATGAACCAGGGTCTGCTTTAAAACCTACTGAAAAAGCTAAGCGAAGCTGGCATTTTGTGGGCAATAATGTGCACGATTTTGTTTGGGCTGCTGATCCTGATTACATTCATCTAGTAAGAAAAATGCCCAACGGAGGTCCTATATTTCATGTGATTTATAATTACAAAAACAATGATTTAAAAAATGATACCGCATGGAATACGGTTGCCGATGCAGCAGTTTTTACATTGCCCTTCATAGAGTCTAAATTTGGCAAGTATCCCTATCCTCAATATTCTTTTATCCAAGGAGGTGATGGAGGAATGGAGTACCCAATGGCTACCTTATTAATTGGACCTAGTTTAGGCACTGTATTTCATGAATTAATGCATACCTGGTACCAAATGATATTGGGAACCAATGAAAGCATCAATGCATGGATGGATGAGGGGTTTGCAGATTTTTCCTCTGCTCACGTTTCAGCTTTTTATCGGGATAATTTTACTAAAATAAAGTACAAGAATAATCCTGCTTATATCAAGACGCTTGATTCTGTCGCTTCTATATTGCCATTGGTTGTTAGCGGAAGCTATCGATCTTATTATTACTTAGCAAAAAGTGATTATCAAGAACCTCTTACCACTCATGCCGATCATTTTGAAACCAATTTAGGATATAGTATTTCTAGCTATTCAAAGGGGGCAGTTTTTATTGAGCAATTAGGATATGTAGTAGGCGCAGAAATGAGAGATAAAATATTGATGGAATACTATAATCAGTGGCGTTTTAAACATCCCAATTCTAGCGACTTTATCAAACTTGCCGAAGATATGAGTGGAATAAAACTCGATTGGTACAAGGAGTATTGGTGTAATACAACCAAGACAATTGATTACGGAATTGATAGTTTGTGGGAAGAGGGAGGCGTTTCAAAAATTAGGTTGATAAGAAAGGGGAAAGTGCCGATGCCTATTGATTTTCGTCTATCCTTTAAAGATGGTAGTACCGAAATGCATTACATACCACTTAATTTAATGTATGGTTCTAAAGCTTCAGAAAATACAGGCGAATCTAGAGAAGAGCATGCTGCTTGGAAATGGACTCATCCTACCTATATTATTGAATTTAAAAAAAGGTTAACTGATTTGAAAAAGGCAGAAATTGATCCTTCCAAACGGATGGCAGATATCGATTTGCGAAGTAATTTATTGCAACTTAATTGGTGATAAATTTTAACCATCAGCTTTCAATTTTTAATAATAGTATTTAATAAAAGTCAATGCCCTTCTGGGAAAAATGGAAATGGAGCAAATAATCATTCGACGTGCTACTATTGCGGATGCAGTGAAGCTTTCTGCTATTTCAATCCAAACATTTTACGATACGTTTATAAATACTTGTACGGAAGAAGATATGAATACTTTTTTGAAAGAATATTTCAATATTAAACAAGTTAAATTAGAACTAAACAATGAGAATGATTTTTATTATCTCGCCGAATTAAATGGCAAAGTAGTTGGTTATTGTCGTTGGATGGAAGATTACACTAACTTTCCTGTAATGAAACAATGGAAGTCGTTGGAGTTGAAAAGGATTTATGTGTTAGAGGAATTTCATGGAAAAGGGGTCGCTCAGCAATTGATGAACTTTGTTATCCAGTCTGCTAAAAAAAATCAATATCAAGTGGTTTGGCTAGGGGTTTGGGAACATAATTATCGGGCGCAAAAATTTTATGAAAAATATTCATTCGTTCATTCTGGTCATACACACGATTTTCCAATAGGAAGTACAGCACAAACTGATTGCTGGTTTTGGAGATTTTTATAAGCTAAAATCAAACGACTACTTTTAATAAGTAATTATTTCGAATGATAATACTAGCTAATTGATTGTTGGAATAGGATGAATACTATTTCCCCAAACTATTTTACTGAATAGTTACCTTCCATAAAAAGCGTTTACGGCTTCAATTCTATTACTTACGTGGAGTTTTTCGTAAATATGATATACATGTTTGCGAACGGTTTGAGGACTAATAAATACTTTTTCCGCTATTTCTTTATAGGTTAGACCTCTAGAAAGCATTTCAAGAATTTCTTTTTCTCTATTTGACAATAAATTTAGTGAATCATTTATTGTTGTTTTATTTGAAGTACTTTGAAAATGAGTAACCACTTTTCTAGCAATCTGACTACTCATTGGAGAACCTCCATCTTGCAGTTCTTTTATTGCTGTTAATAATTTATCTGGTGCAGTTTTTTTAAGGATGTAACCGCTGGCACCAGCACTCAAAGCTTCAAAAATCTTTTCATCTTCTTCATAAATGGTACACATCATAAAT
>CAMBTV010000050.1 GCA_945870835.1 Chitinophaga pinensis | reverse complement strand
CAAGTACAAATAATATGCTCAGTAACTTTTCTTTATTGTTTCTTATGACCTTCGGCATTGGCAAAACCTCAAACTCATTTTAGGTAGTCATCGTGCCAACTTTGCTTGTACTCTATGTTTTGTTGTTCGGGCATTTGCTATTCTTTGTTCTTTAAAAATTAGATTATCCGGTTATAATTTTCTTAAGATAGTTTGCTATTTCAAACCAGTCCTTAAAGTTGCTACTTTTTTATTGCCTGTACTGTACTAATACTTTTCACAAATGGCCAAATCTAAGCCACCGACAGCAACTTCCTACTCCAATTGGCTTTAATATGCTCACTCAATCTTTTGGCGGTATCTAATTTACTTACCCGAATATATTTCAAAAAAGAGCGCTCTGTTTTGTGTCCGGTTATCTTCATTAAATCAATAGTTGGAAATCCTTGCAAATAGTAATTGGTGGCGAAAGACCTACGTGCTGTGTGGCTAGAAACTAACTCTGCCAATATATCCTTTGGCCTTGAACTCACCCTTCCCTTTTCATTAAACTCTGCCAACTTACAAACATCTTTTATGTAGTCATTGAATTTTTGATTGCTTATGGTTTTTGGTAGCTTATTTGGTCGGTCGGCATACTTATCAAAAATTTCCATTACAACAGGATTACAAGGAATAATAACTAGTTCCTTTGTTTTCTGGGTAATCATCTTAATAAAATAATCACCGTCAATCTGTATAATGTTCTCTGTTTTTATATTGCTAAAATCTGAAAACCTTAAACCAACCCATGCACCAAAAATAAAAAGGTCTCTTACTTCTTCTAACTTTTTGTTGGTTATTTTTAATGCATACAATTTCGCTAATTCTTGCTCCGTTAAATACACATGGTCTGTTTCTTCTTCATTAAAAGCAAATTTTTTATGCCTGAACTTTATGTTATCTGTATACTCTAAATCAACAGCTTCGCCCATAAATACTTTTATAATTGATATATCCTTGGCAATCGAATTAACAGCTAGTTTTTGTTTATTCTTAAGAAAGTTTACGTAGGAGTAAAAAAAATCTAAATCAATGGTATCAAAATCAACTTTCAATTTTGAAAAAGTTTGGTAGGCTTTTAAATGCTTAGTAACTGCACTATAGTTATCTAAACTACTTTGACTTTTATCCTTTCCTCTAAATTTGATTTCACCATCAATAAATCTTTGGGCAAGAGAAAACAGGGTTGGCCTGTTTGTAACTTCTTTATCGTTATGGTTTTTATCTATAAAACTCTCCATTGCATCGCGTAAAACATTTGGCTCTGGAATTCCATCTTTCAATGATTCGAAATATGTTTTAAGGCAAATCATTTCCAAGTTATCCAACAAATCATTTAAAGCAAACTTTCCATCTTCGGTTGTTGTTTGCTTGTTTTTAACCCTTTCTTTCTTTTCATTCCAATCGGAAGTTTTAATGGTTTGACCAAAAGAATAGAACAGTCTTCGGCCTTGATAAAGAAATTGAAGATATATGATGGAGAATCCTTTTCTGTCTTCGGACTTCAATCTAAAATGAACAACTGGTTTGCGGGGCATGATTACTTATTTGTAATCGAAGATAATTAGTTTCACTAAAAGTTTCACTAAAATAACATTTCAATGATATTAAAAATAACTCTTATATTTTTAATACATTGATTTACAGTAGTTTAATACCATTTTGATATTTTAAATAACAACGGATAACATAAGGTTTCTGTTCTCCCCCTACAGCAATAAAACGCTACTATTAAATTGATAACCAATTTAATAGTAGCGTTTTTATTTATTAGGTTTCAATAACTAATTTAAATCACAAATTATGCCGTGTACCAACCCTCATAGGGAAGAACATAACTCATGCAATTATTATGTCATTATATGTGGTTAAATATTAACCCAAACGATTCACATGTTTTTTGACATTTTTTTTTAATTTTATTCCCTAATTATTTATTAATCACAAACCCTAATTTAAAACATCATTATGAAAACATTACTTAAGTCATCCTTTGTATTATTTGTTTTTTCTCTTTCAATTATTTTATTTAACATCAGTTGTGAGAAACAGGTAGAAGCTCAAACCAATCCCACTGTCGCTGCTGTGCAAAATGTAGGTTTGGTCTTTTTTAGGAAAGATGGTGATAAAGACAACGAATTTTGGAAAGCCAATTATGATGGCACTAATCAAGTTAAAATAACAGTTGCATCAGTACCCGCGGGTATGGAGTTTGATGTAGTATCTATGAGAGTATCACCCGATGGTAAAAAAGTTTTTTTTAATTTATATAGTGCAAGCTTGAATCAGCAAAACATGTATAGCTGCAATATTGATGGTACTGGAATAACAAAAATCATTGATAAAGTAGATGAGATATACCAAGCTATTTAATTTCCGATAAATTCGATTTAACTAAACGCTTCATTTTTAATTTTCAATAGGGGTGTTTAGCTTTTCCCGATAGAGATTTGAGTGGATACGGTACAAAATTTCAAACATAGGGTAATTTTCTAATTTATCATAACCCAGTGTTTAATCGCGCAGTAGTTTAACGTCTTTTTTATAATATAAATAATAACAGATAGCAAAAGGCTCCTGCTCTGCACTACAGCACTAAAAAACCCATCCATTGGATGGGTTTTTATTTTTTACTTTAAGATCTACGTTTTTTACTTTTCAGAAAATTTACCATCGCCTCAGGATGATCTGTTTGCAAACCAGTGACTCCAACATTGATCGCTTTTTCCCATTGCTCAGGCCCTTCTGAAGCGGATTGAATATCGGGCCATACTGGAATATTTTTAGCCTTCGCTGCATTAACCATTTCCACCGTATAATCCTTGTAGGAACCATCCAACAAATGAATCTTATATTGATCTAGAAAATTATTTAGCTGTGCGGCAGACTGAACGCTATCTGGCAAACTAACCATCAATGGTATTTGAGGTGCAATCTTTTTCCAATCTACCAATTGGCGAGCTGCATTAATATAAACGATTACCGAATGCTGCATTTTTGCTTTCTTCAAAGCTTGATAGGAAGCATTGACATCCGCATTTTTAAAATCAAGATAAATATTGATCTTGCCTTTACAAAGTTTCAACACCTCACTAAACAGTGGAATAGTTTGTTCAGCCCATTCAGGATGATTTTTATCAATCACTTTCAGTTCTTTTAATTCAGCCCATGTTAAATCACTCACTTTTCCTATTCCATTAGTCATTCTATTCACCGTTCCATCATGCATAATCACCAACTGGCTATCCTTAGAGGTACGCAAATCTATTTCTACATAATCTGCTCCAACGTTGATTGCATTTTGAAAAGCAGCTAAAGTGTTTTCTTGTGCAGCAACATGATTTCCCCGATGAGAGATAACTACAAAGGCATTTTTGCTTTTAGGTATTGGAGCTTTTTGACCATAAGACAAATTCAAAAAACTTACAAATAATGCACAACCAAAAAAGAAGTAAGAATAGATTTTCATGAAATAGTAATTATTCAATTAAAAGTAGATTTTTTGACATAAATTTTTATAAAAATACATTTCTTTCTATATTCCTAGGATTGCTAATCTAGTTTTCAGAAGCGATTGCTATACTATTTACTTAGTTTTACAACAAGCTGTTTAAAATTGACTGCTGCCTGTTTTTGGGAGGATATATTGGTGAAATTTATCGGTGGTGCAACGCTATGATCCTTTGCAAAAAAATTTTCATTTGCCAATAGGGAAACGGTTGAAGCGATTTGCTTTTGGTATAACTTTCCCTTAGTTTTCAACTCTCCCTCTGCATTAATTCCCGGACCAATCATTGCCATCCATGATTCACCCGAACCTTTAACCCAAAAACCATGCTGAGACCAATTGTCAATACTACTCCCTCTTCCATGGTCGGTAGTGATTATAAATGTTGTATTGCCCTTATAAAAAGGATCAGTTTGTACATAATACCATAGTTCAGCTAGGACTTGATCAAATTGTTTAGCTTTTTGCAGGTATTGATCATATTGTCGCTTGTGGGCGAACTCATCCGTTTCACCTAGCCCTAGAAATAATATTTTTGGATGCTTTTTTTCTATATAATTCTTAGCACTCGCATAAGTTAAAAGGTCATGACGGGTAGTAGACTTATGAGCTACCGAATTTTGAAGGGCATTAATTATTTGATTAAGCGAATCACCTTTTTCCTCCAGCATTTCATATCCACTATTTACTGGTAAATGGTTATGCTTCTCATCAATTATATAAGACATTAAATTCCAAGAACAAAACGCTGCTACTTTCCCACTGTAATTATCACAGCTATTTAAGTATTCAAGAATATTGGTATTCTTATTCCACACAGTCAGGTTTGGAATAAATTTTTTATCGGCAAAGCCAGTTAAAATTTCATTGTATCCAGGATAGGATATTTTATATAAATTTGAAACATTCACTTCATTTCCATATTCACGATTACCCGCCAGCATTCCCTTTTCAGCGATAACATTCCAGAAAAATGGCATCAACTTTTTTCTTCTTTCTACTAAGTCTTCGCACCAGAACTGTTGTCTAATTAGTGTAGTGTCTTTTACAAAATTTTCATTTTGGATTAAGTCCAAGTCCGCGCCTTTAAAGACTTCCTGCCATCTAAAGCCATCAGTGGTTATAATAAATATATTTTGTGAAGTATTACTAATTTGACAATGGGCAGAGAAAGTAAGAAGGATGAAGGAAATTATCAAGTAAAATTTCATACTCAAAATAACCTATTCTATTTCATTAAAAATTGAAGGCAAGATTAAATTTAAGTTATTGAAACTATATCAAATTGTTAAATCAAAGCAAGCATATTTAGTTAGAGTGAGAGATGAAAGAATCTACTTTTTTGAAAAAAAATAATATAAATGGGCCAATCAAACCAAGTAATTTCCTACGAATGTTAAATTATTATTTCCATTTTATTAATAAATTATTAATTCTATGTTAAGACAATTGAATGCTAGATAAAAAATTAAATTTATAGATAATTTGAATGTAAGAGACTGGAATTATGGCAAATATTGGCAAGAAAAAAATTCTGTTTATTATAGGTTCGCTTAATCAAACGACCCAAATGCACCAAATTGCAGATAATTTACTTGATTATGATGTATATTTCAGTCAGCTCTTTAGCAATAACCCGTTTATACAACTCGCTGTAAGATTAGGCCTCCTCAACAACACGGTACTTTCAGGTACTTTCAAAAAAAAATCAGAACAATATCTTGCTGATAATAATCTGGCAAATGATTATGCGATCAAGCAATTTAACAATGATTATAGTTTAGTTGTTTTTTGCTCAGACCTGTTAATTCCTTCTAAACTAAAAGGTCATAAAACTATTTGGGTGCAGGAAGGAATGACAGACCCAATTACACCATGGGGGAAACTAGTTCATTATTTCCGCTTACCAACTTATCTAGCATTTAATACCGCCTTTAACGGCTGTAGCAATATCTGTGATATTTATTGTGCAGCATCAGAGGGATACAAAAAGCAGTTTGCAGCTTTAGGCACAGTTGATGAAAAAATTTTTGTAACTGGGATACCGAATTACGACAACATCGATTCTTTTTCACAAAATGATTTTCCTTATCACGATTATGTAATGGTGGCAACATCAGACGCAAGAGAAACTGGTAAAATTGACAATAGGAAAAAGTTTATCAATAACTGTGTAAAAATTTCAAATGGCAGAAGGCTTATTTTTAAACTTCATCCTAATGAAAAAAAAGATAGGGCTATCGAAGAGATAAAAAAGCATGCGCCTCCAGATACGTTGATATATACAGAGGGCAATATCAATCACATGATTGCTAATTGCGCTGAATTAATCACACAATATTCTACAGTAGTTTATACTGGAATTGCGCTTAGAAAAAAAGTTCATTCCTATTTTGATATTGAAAATTTAAAATCATTGGCCCCCATACAAAATCAAGGAAGTTCTGCTTTAAATATTGCTAAAATTTGTAGAGAGTTTATTGAATATAAAGGCAAGCCAATCGATTTTCTTTCGTCGAAACAAATTACACAACAAACTTCATCATTCATTCAAACTTCTTAAACTGATTTCAACTCCCTCAAATATTGTAACCATTATTCAAACTAGAACAGGCTCCTCACGCTTGCCAGGAAAGGCTTTATTGCCATTGGGAGATCAGCCATTGTTTATGCAAATGGTCAAAAGGGTACAAGCAGCAAACAACTGCGGCACCATCATTGTTGCCACTACTACCCATTCAGCCGATGATGAGATAGTAAGCATTTGTCAAAAAAATAACATCTTTTGCTTTAGAGGCCATGAGACTGATTTGCTGGACCGACATTATAAGGCAGCAGTAAAATTTAATGCAGCAATAGTTGTAAAAATCCCCAGTGATTGCCCACTGATTGACCCGAAAATTATTGATGAAGTAATCAGTTTTTTTATTTCCAATCAATCACAATTTGATTTTGTAAGCAACCTTCATCCAGCTTCATGGCCTGATGGAAATGATGTAGAAGTGATGACATTTAAAACTCTAGAAAAAGCCTGGAAAAATGCAACTAAAAGCTTAGAGAGAGAACATACTACTCCTTACTTATGGGATAATCCTTCAAAATTTAAAATTGGAAATGTTGAATGGAAAACTAAAAAAGATTATTCCATGTCGCACCGGTTTACCATTGACTACCCTGAAGATTACCTTTTTATAAAAGCAGTATTTGATGAGCTTTATCCTGTAAACCCATTATTTGATTGCGATCAAATAGTAACCTTATTGGAATCAAGAGAAGATATTTTCAATTTAAATCAACGCTATGCTGGAGTAAACTGGTATCGCCATCATACCAATGAATTAAATACCATTAGCCTATCTCAAACAAAAATCATTTAATTAGTAATATGACAAACGAAAAAAATAATCATCTAAAATCAGTTGCCCTTAAAGTAAGAGAACACATCATTTCTATGAGTGTAGGAGGCGGATGTTTTATAGGTGCTTCACTTTCTTGTGTAGAACTGATGGTTTATTTATATGCTGAATTTTTACAGATTGATAAAAATAATCTGAGTGATCCAGAAAGGGATTATCTGTTTTTATCAAAAGGACACGATGTTCCGGCTTTGTATGGAACCCTTGCAGAGCTTGGTTTTATTGATAATAAAAGACTTGAAAACCATCTTAAAACAAATGACTCAGTATACTGGCATCCCAATAGATCTATACCAGGAGTTGAATTCCATGCTGGTTCTTTAGGACATCTGCCTGCTGTAGCCGCAGGAGTAGCGTACGATTGTAAAATAAAAAATCAACAAAATAGAATAGTAGTTATTACAGGAGATGGAGAACTTAATGAAGGTTCTGTTTGGGAAGCTTTGCTAGTAGCCAATGCATATGGACTAAATAATCTTACCATCATTGTAGATAGAAATCAGTTTCAAGCAAATATCAGAACGGAGGACCTGATACCTCTTGAGCCACTAGCTGATAAATTCGAAGCTTTTGGATGTCATGTTACTCGGATTGATGGTCATGATTTTGATGCAATTGAGAAAGCCTTAAAATCACTACCGTATAGCAATCATAAAATTAATGTGGTGATTGCAGATACTGTTAGAGGAAAAGGATTACCAAGTATTGAAGCAAGGGCTGACAGATGGTTTTGTGCTTTCACGCCGGCTGAAGGTCAGCAATTACAAAACGAATTACACACCAATATTAAAGCTGAAATAAAATCTGAAACACTAATTGTACGATAAATGACTTACGAAGAACTTTTAATAAAAACAGCACAGGACAATGAACGAATCATTGTGATGACTGCGGAAAACAGAGCATTGGTCCGAAATGTTTCAAAGACATTGGGTAATCGGTTTATAGATACCGGCATTACCGAACAAACTATGATTGGCATGGCTGCGGGTCTTGCACTTCGTGGACGGATTCCAATTGTTCATGCACTAGCCCCCTTTCTCACTATGCGTGCCTTTGAGTTTATTCGCACAGATGTGGGCATTGCCAATTTACCAGTAAAATTAAGCGGATATATTCCTGGGTTTTTATCAGATGGTAATGGCCCTACTCATCAGGCGATTGAAGACATTGCTTTAATGAGAGGCATACCAGGTATGGAAGTTTTTGCTCCTGCTGATGAAAATGACCTAGTAAAAATGTTGCCTGCTATTTGGCAATCTACTGCTCCCTCTTATGTAAGAATTAATCACAAACCAACCAGTTTTAAACATCAACCTTTTGAAATGGGTAAGGCTGAGATAATAGCAAAAGGAGCAGATGTAACCATTTTAGTCTATGGATTTCTTTTTGAAGAAGCATTAAAAGCACAAGAAATATTAGAAGAAAAAGGAATTGCCACTGGGCTTATTAATATGCGTAGCCTTCAACCTATAGATGAAAGCATTGTCATTAGCAGTGCTATCAACAGTAAAATGATGGTTACACTAGAAGATCATTTTGTTACAGGCGGTTTGTACTCTATTGTAGCAGAAACATTGCTTAAAAATAGAATTACTGCAGACGTTCAACCAATAGCATTAAACAACCAATGGTTTAAACCAGCATTACTCAATGATGTTTTGTCGTTTGAAGGATTTACAGCAGAGAAAATTGTAGAAAAGATTGAAACAAAATTTCATGAAAATTTAAAAAGAACCTATGCCTAATACAATAACCTTTAACAACGATTATCCAAGCATAACTGTCTCTAATGAGTTGTACGATCGTGCCCTAAAAATCATGACACCAGTTACTCAAACATTAGCCAAAGGCCCTGGTCAGTATGTAAATGGGGTTGCTCCAAAATATGTAAAAAGAGGAAAAGGTGCGAGGGTTTGGGATGTGGATGACAATGAATACCTAGATTATAATATGGGAATTGGCCCTTTATCCCTTGGCTACTGTTATCCCAAAGTAGATGAAGCAATTATTGAGCAATTGAAAAATGGCATCACCTTTTCATTGATGCACCATCTAGAGGTTACTTTAAGTGAATTGATTCATCAGATTATTCCGAATGCAGAAGCAATTCGTATTAGTAAAACCGGTGCAGACGTTACCAGTGCAGCTATCAGAGTGTCGAGAGCATTTACAGGCAGAAAAAAAGTGTTGTGCTGTGGTTATCATGGTTGGCACGATTGGTACATTGGAGTTACCAGTAGAAATAGCGGTGTACCTGAAGAAATTAAAAATCTGACTGCTACTTTTGAATACAATAATATAGAATCTGTAAAGGCTTTACTAGATGAAGACACCGCCTGTGTAATACTAGAACCATTTATTTTTGAAGCGCCTACCAATGATTTTTTAAAAGAGCTAAAAACACTGTGTGCGTCAAATGGAACCTTGTTGATTTTTGATGAAATGTGGACAGGCTTTCGCGTAGCAATTGGTGGAGCACAAGAATTTTTTAATGTATTGCCAGATCTTGCCTGCTATTCAAAAGCATTTGCTAACGGCATGCCTATCTCCCTGTTAACTGGTAGAAAAGATGTAATGGATTTGTTTAATGAAGACGTGTTTTTCTTTACCACATTTGGTGGTGAAGCTCTTTCACTTGCCGCTGCTATAGCAACCATTGAGGAAATGATTGAAAAAAATGTACCCACTTATCTTGCCGAAAAAGGAAAATTACTCAAAGACGGATACAATAAAATATGCGAAGATTTAGGAATTCAACATTATACAAAATGTGTAGGATATGATTGTCGCTCTATGATAACTTTTGATCCTTCTGCTGGCAACCCGTTAGAGTTAAAATCCTATGTCCAGCAAGAGTTAATTAAAAGAGGAATCTTATGGTCTGGCTTTCATAATATGTGCTTTAGTCACACAGATGAGGACATCAACTATACTTTAAAAGTTTATCAAGAAGTACTTGAATTATTAAAAACAACCCTATCTGAAAATAGTATAGCTGCTTCATTAAAAGGAAAGCCTGTTGAAGCAGTTTTTAGAAAATTAACAGATAAAAAATAAATCTATTAATAAAAGCATAAAAATAAATTTATTTGGATGAGTCTATTTTCCTTAAGTGATAAAGTAGCGATAGTAACTGGAGCAGCTGGTTTGCTTGGTCAGGCTCATTGTGCAGCGCTTGCTGGAGCGGGAGCCAATGTAGTAGTGGCTGATTTAAATGAAACCTTGTGCATAGAATTAGCTGCAGCATTGGGTTCGAAACATTTGGCGGTAAAGCTCGACGTTACCAATGCGGAATCTATTCAACAAGCGAAAGAAATTATACTTGAAAAATACGGCAGTATAGATGTGTTGGTAAATAATGCTGCCATTAACGATATGTTTGAAAATCCATTGCTGGGTGCAAAGCAATCTATGTTTGAACATTACCCCCTTGAAATGTTTAATAAATCGCTTGATGTAAATGTAACAGGCATGTTTCTTTGCTCACAAATACTAGGTACGGTAATGGCGGAACAAAGAAGTGGAAGCATTATTAACATTGCATCTACTTATGGTATAGTAGCGCCAGATCAATCCCTTTACATTAATAAAAATGGAGAACAGCAATTTTATAAATCACCCGCCTATCCTGTTACCAAATCTGCTGTAATCGGATTTACAAAATACTTAGCTGCCTATTGGGGAAATAAAAATGTTCGTGTAAATAGTCTTTCACCTGGAGGAGTTGAGAACAACCAGGATGATTTTTTTCAACAAAAATATGCCGCTAAAACATTGCTAGGTAGAATGGCGACAAAGGACGACTACAAGGGAGCGGTGGTTTTTTTAGCAAGTGCAGCATCCTCTTATATGACAGGCGCCAACCTTATAGTAGATGGAGGTTTTACAACAATTTAAAACAAAAAAATGGAGCGACAATTACTACAGGAAAAGGCAGCCAAAATAGTACTATTACTAAGCGATGTAGATGGCGTACTTACAGATAATGGAGTCTATTATGGGGCAGAGGGGGAAGTATTGAAGAAGTTTTCAGTACGCGATGGCATGGGGGTAGAGCGATTAAGAAACACAGGTATTGAAACAGGTATTGTCACGGGAGAAACTTCGCCCTCAGTTAAAAAAAGGGCTGAAAAATTAAATATTTCTGAACTGCATTTGGGTAGTAAAGATAAAGCTGCCGTATTGAAAGAAATACTTGAGAGAAAAAATTTACAGCCATTTCAGATTGCATTTATAGGTGATGATGTAAATGATTTATCAATCATCCATGAAGTTGGATTTTCTGCTTGTCCTAATGATGCAATGTCTTCAGTGAGTAGTGTAGTAGATTATGTATGTGTAAATAAAGGAGGACAGGGGGCCTTCAGAGAATTAGCTGAATTAATTATTTCCGCCAAATTATAAACTAATCTTTTATATAATAACTAAAATTTAAAAATTCCCAAATGAAAAAATTCCAAATCAAATCAGACAGATCTATCGGAGCAAATGAACCCGTTTATATAATTGCTGAAATTGGAATCAATCACAACGGCTCTATTGAGTTAGCTAAAAAACTGATTGATGAAGCAGCAGCAGCCGGATGTGATGCTGTGAAATTTCAAAAACGTACACCTGAACTTTGTACTCCCAAAGACCAATGGGAGATTATGAGGGATACTCCTTGGGGAAGAATGAGTTATATAAATTATCGCAAATTAATAGAATTTGGTTATGAAGATTATGGAATTATAGATACCCATTGCAAAGAAAAAAAAATTGATTGGTTTGTATCTTGCTGGGATGAAGAGGCGGTTGACTTTATTGAGCAATTTAATCCTGCCATTTATAAATTTGCATCTGCTTCTTTAACCGACCACTCTTTAATTGAAAAAGTAAAAGGCTTAAACAAGCCATATATTTTATCAACTGGTATGTCAACTATGTCAGAGATAGATGAAACCATCAATTTATTTGGTACAGAGAATACTTTAATTGCTCATTCTACCTCCGCCTATCCTTGTCATCCTTCGGAGTTAAATCTGAATATGATACATACCCTTAAGAATCTTTTTCCTGAAACGCCTATTGGCTATTCAGGTCATGAAACAGGATTGGCTACTACACTAGCTGCTGTAGTAATGGGGGCTTGTTTTATAGAAAGGCATTTTACCGCAGACAGATCCATGTGGGGATCCGATCAAGCGGCTTCAGTAGAGCCACAAGGAATGCAAAAATTGGTAAGAGATATTCGTGACATCGAATTAGGCTTAGGCGATGGAATAAAAAAAGTTTATGACAGCGAATTAGGATCTTTAAAAAAACTTAGAAGAAAGATATCTGAAGTAAAATAATTACAATAAATAAAAAGAGGACCGTATTTAATTCACAAATTATGCCCGTTTTTAAATAGCCTATACTACTGAAAACAAAATTCACCTAAATTAAAGAAAAGGGAATACCTAATAAGATTTTAGAAAAATACTATTGGGTACTCCCTTTTCTTTAAATTAATTGATAATATATTATTTCATTCAGTATATTTATCAATCTGTTAAACATTCTATTATGGCTTGGATATATCTTATAACAGCCGCGTTGTTTGAAATTGCTTGGACATTTTCTTTAAAATACCTTGAAATGAAAAAAGTAGCGTCCATAAATTGGGCTCATTTTTTCAATAATTCGGAGGGTATTTTTACATTGCTTCCATTAATAGGATATATTCTTTTTGGTCTTGCAAATGTTTATTGCTTTTCTGTAGCATTAAAATCAATTCCTACTGCAACCGCATTGGCTTCTTGGATGGGGATTTCATTGGTTGGAATTAAACTGATCGAAATAAGTATTTTAAAACAGCCTGTTAACTACCTCCAGTTTGTTTTTATAGTATTTATTTTAGTTGGAATAATTGGGCTTAAAGCAGCAAAATAACTGGTTTTTAAAATGGTGTAAGTTAGCTAAAAAACTTTTTGAATTTCAACCCATAGAAATGGAACCATGATTCTTAAAATTGAACTGCTTTATAATCTTCAATAATTTTATGTACAAAAATTCCCGGTCACCTGAGGCAACCGAGAATTATTTAAAAAATTTCAACCTATTGAAGGACAATTCATATTGAGGCAAAAGAAAATAAAATCAATGATCATTCAATAAACTATAATATCTACGATACAATTGTTGATTTATGTAAACTGCACTTTTCTTTTCTTCTTCCTTTACAGCCAAAAATTTTGCATTTGTATGAATAGCTTTATAGACTGCCTCATTGGTCCAATGACCAATTTCACAATACCTATAACCATCAGATTTATCATCTGATTTTACTCTTAAAACACTATAATAATTTTTGGGATAACCAATTCCCTTTATTACTGTATTTAACCTTTTAATGTAGTCCAAATATCTCTCTTCTAACTGTGCGTCTAAGTCAAATAGATGAACAGAGTTGATTTCCGTCTTCTGAGCCGAGGAAATAAACTGAAATCCAATGGTAGCAATAAGCAGCAAGGCTATGATTTTTTTCATTTGATTGTTGTTATTATATTTTAATAATGGTTTACCTCAAATAAATTTAGGCATAAAAATTTAACTTAAACAAATTTCTATTTTTAAATTTCTACCTGTTGAAAATTTATAGCTGCCTGATGTTGTTTTACAAAACCTCCAAACCAAAAGTCTAAGGTTACTTTTTTAACACCAAAGGCCTTGCTAATTTCTGAGCAGTGAGCGCCATTTCAGTAGCCAAAAAACAATGTTTATGTGTCATAGCTGTCTCTGTTCGGTTGAGTACATCATCCACAAACAAAGCGCCAAAAGGAAGATTTACATTGTTACAATCAATATGTAACATTTCTTTTTGAGTAACCATGTATAAATGGTTGCCTCCCTTATTTCCAGATGCAATGTCTGTGTTTTTCCGAACCTCTATATAACCTTCAGTACCTAAAATTGTTAATCTGCCATCTCCCCAAGTATCCAACGCATCTGGAGTAAACCAGTCAACACGGATATATCCCGTTCCGCCATTGCCCTTCAGCATTACATCGCCAAAGTCTTCAAAATTTGGATGCTGCGGGTAATGAACATTGCCTGTTTGAGATAGTAATATTTCAGCTTCGGTAGATCCCGTAAAATGTAGAAATTGGTCAAACTGATGAGATCCAATATCAGTCAATATTCCTCCAAATCTTTTTTTATCATAAAACCAATCAGGTCTTGTTCCATTACTAATTCGATGCGGTGCCAAATTTACCGTTTGAATTACATTGCCAATCGCACCTGCTTTAACTAGTTCACTCGCTTTGATAGTTGCCTTGTTTTCCAAACGCTCACTGTACATAATTAAATAAATACGTTTGGTTTCTTTTTGTACTTTCTTCACCTCAGCTAATTGCTCCAAACTAATTGCGCCTGGTTTGTCAGTTAAATAATCTTTCCCATGCTGCATCACTCTAATACCAAGCGGAGCCCGCTCGTCGGGTATGCCTGAACTTAATACCAATTGAATAGATGGATCTTCCAAGATTTCCTTTTCGCTTTTTGCTAGTTTAGCTTCTGGGAATTTTTTTAAATACGCTGCCACCAATTCAGGTTCCTTTGCATAGAGTGCTACCAATTCGCCTCCTCCCCTTTTAACAGCTTCTGTCATAGAATTAATATGACTGTGATTGATATTAATTACTGCGAATTTGATTCTATTGGGATAAACTTTCATTGGAACAGGTTTAATGATAGTGGTTGATTTTGTCTTATCTGATAGGCTGCCAAATAGTAGCATCCCAGATAATGCAGTGCTGTTCTTTATGAATTTTCTACGATCTGAATTTGACTCTTTCATTTTTTTTTACAAATTAAAATTCATCTAATTATTAACTACAGAAGTCCTTTTATTTCATAACCCAAACGATGGGGTCTGTTTAATAGGCTATTGGCCTCCTCATCTGGTTGCTCCACTTCAATTTCACGCTGTCCAATAGATATACCCGTTGAATCAAATAGATCCAC
>CAMBTV010000049.1 GCA_945870835.1 Chitinophaga pinensis | reverse complement strand
AAATTATTCTTATCCGTCTTATAATCATGTGACATTAAAATAATAGCAGTAAATTCATCAATAGGAATAGTAGAAACTTGGTCAATAGTTATCACCTTATCGGCGATAATAAAAATTTCACCTTTTAATTTCTGAGGATCTGCAATGATATTTACCCGCCAACCTATTTGTTTTAATAAATTACAAAGAGGATAAATGTCATATTGATGGCCCATAACAATTACACTGATTTCAGGATTCACTATTTCAACAAACAATTCAATTTTCTTTTGGTCATCAGTAGGAAAAGAAATATTCGATGATTTATTTTCAGCAATTTGCTGATTAATTGAATTTAGAATTTCTTCAATCAAAGATTGATTTAAAAAAATGGAGAGACTCGAATGGTTTTGATAATGAATAATATCTCCCGCTTTTAATTTCTCCCAATCACCTTCCAAGTGAGTAATTGATATTAAAATATGAGATTTCCTATCTTCTTGTAAACAGGATTTTAATATCTCTATTGGATTGTTCTTATCTGAAAAAATTAATGGAGTAAATAATACATCGATAATTCCATTACATCCAAGTCCAACACCAATTTGATGACTGTCATCTTCTGTAGTATCATAAGTAACCAATGTAGAAACTGATTTTGCAATGGCCAATCTTGCTCGCTTCAGTGCATCTCCTTCTAAACATCCTCCACTTATTCCTCCTACCCAATTACCATTATCCATTACTAACATCCTAGCACCTGTGCGGCGATAAGAAGAACCTTCTACTCTTACGACCGTTGCTAATGCTGCATTAGTAACTTGCTTATCAAGTGCATCATAGGCAGCAATAATTGATCTAATTTCTTTCATAAATTTTGATATAATTCTTCCCCAATTTATAAAATATTTTATTGATTATTAAAAAAGGTAGGCAATTCTTAGAACTACCTACCCTACAAGTTTTTATAAAAACAATTTACCAAAAGAAGGAATAAAGAGCAACTAATATACCTGCAATAATTATTGCGCCCACTGCAAATGAATTATTTAATTTAAACATAGATCGATCTACTTCCAAGCCATTGGTAATTACACCTCTTTTATTTTCAATCTTACTAATAATATACATAACGATAACACTTATTGCAAAAACAAAACCCATTCTATCTATGAACGGAATTTCATAGAGCATGCTTCCGTCAGACTGCTTAACAAGAGTCGCAAAACCTAACGGTTTAAGAAATGAAAGATTAATAATCGAAGGAATAAATTTAAAAATTACTGACAAGACAAAACCTCCTACTGTTGCAAACAAAGCTGCATTAGAAGTAGTTTTTTTCCAAAAGAAACCCAATATAAACATCGCAAATATACCTGGACTTACAAATCCAGTATATTCTTGAATGAATTCAAAGCCTCCTTTTTTATCAATTCCCATAAACGGAGATAACAGACAAGCAATCAACATAGCAACTAAAACAGCGATCTTACCCGTTTTAACCATTTGAATTTCTGAAGCATCTACATTGATTTTTTTCTTGTAAATATCCAAAGTGAAAATAGTAGCAATACTATTGGCTTTACCTGCCAATGAAGCTACAATGGCTGCTGTCAATGCAGCAAAGGCAAGTCCTTTTAAACCAGTTGGTAATAAATTTAATAAAACAGGGTACGCTTTATCCTGAACCAATTCACCATTCACCATCATTTCGGTTTGAAAATAACCTTCTTGATATAAAACATAGGCAGCTATACCAGGTAAGACAACAATGACAGGCATTAATAATTTTAAAAATGCTGCAAACAAAATGCCAGATCGAGCAGTTTTAAGATCAGCGCCTAAAGCACGTTGTGTGATATATTGATTACATCCCCAGTAATTCAAATTCACAATCCACATACCACCTACTAATACCGTTAGTCCTGGCAAGCTAGGGTAATTTGCATTATCACTTTTAAAAATCATATGGAAATGATCATCTGATTTTTCCATCATCATTTTAAAACCGTTCACTACTCCACTAGTATGGTAATGATCTGCCACCATGGTAAGTGCTATATAAGTAGTTACCAAACCTCCTAATATTAAGAAGAATACTTGAATAACATCGGTATATCCAATCACCTTCATACCACCAAGCGTAATGATAATTGCAAAAATTGCTAACCCGTACATGCACACATATAAATTGATACCAGAAATACTACTAATGGCCAATGCACCAAGATATAAAATAGATGTAAGGTTTACAACCACATATAATAACAACCAAAAAACGGCCATAATCATTGCCACGGTTGAATTGTAGCGTTGATTTAAAAACTGAGGCATCGTATAAATCTTGTTCTTCAGATAAACTGGAATAAAGAAAATAGCTACAATTAATAGTGTTGCAGCTGCCATCCATTCATAAGTAGAGATGGCCAATCCCATTTTAAAACCATTTCCACTCATTCCAATAAATTGTTCTGCACTGATATTACTTGCAATTAGAGATGCTCCTATTGCCCACCAAGTAAGAGAGCCTTCTGCCAAAAAATAATCATGAGATGCTGAAGCAGTAGACTTCTTTTTTTTGAAGTAAACCATATAGCCATATCCAGCTACAATAAAAAAGTAAACAAGAAAAACAAGGTAGTCTGGAGTTTTTAAAGCATTCATAATGAAATTTTAATTGTTAAAAAATGGTACCATTAAAAATTATAATTGTCATGATTTATAAATAATCCTATTTAAATTATAACCTCTAGAAAAATCGATGCAATTGTGGATCTGTATAATCATTGACAAAGCAAAGGATATTATTGAATTCACTAAATTCTTCTTTTGAATGCATCGTAGTTAATACCACCGTTTGCATAGCTGCATTTTCAGCTGCTGCTACTCCCTTTATAGCATCTTCAAATACTATGCAATTTTGAGGATCAACTTTTAATTGATCCGAACATTTTAAATAAGTTTCTGGGTGAGGTTTGCTATACACAACATCGTCTGCACTTACAATCGAATTAAAAAAAGGACGAATATTTAATCCATCAATAACAAAATCAATGTTCAACTGAATAGCAGCAGATCCAATCGCCATTTTAATCCCATTAGATTTAGCAGAATTTAAAAAGGTATCCAATCCTTCAATTAAAGCAAGATCTGGTTGATAAACTTTTTGATAGGTTAATTCCTTTTTAAGAGACATGGACTTTTTTTCTTCCATAGTAAAACGTCCAGGAAATATCCTCTCTAGCAATTCATCATTTTTACCATAGCATTCTTCCTTCATTTGCTGCAACGATAAATTTGCACCTAAGTCAGTAAGAATTTTATGCCATGCTTTGATATGATAATGCATATCATCTACCATGGTTCCATTTAAATCAAACAAAAAAGCAGTAGAGGATAGCATTTTAAAATCTTGTTGAATAGAAGACATTCTTCATAAATATATATTTCGAAAAGTGAGGACATAGTTTAATTTTCTGAATATTTGAAAATACAGCGAATTAGAAAGTATTAAGCATAAACAAAAGGTAAAATAAATATCATTCACCAAACTTGCCCATTCACAATTCACCATTGACCATTCACCATTGACCATTCACCACTGACCATTCACCATTCACTATATGAATCGATTGATTATATTTTCAAAATATTCTTGTCTGCCACTTATAATAGCTGGCTCGCCGTTTTCAAGTGCAAAAGATCTAAGATCCTCCAAGGTTAATTTACCTTCTTCAAAGGATTTCCCTTTTCCTTCGTCATAGCTAGCATAGCGTTCGATACGCAATTTTTTATAGTTGCTTTTATTAAGGATATTATCTGCAATAATCAATGCTCTTGCAAAAGAATCTATCCCACCAATATGTGCATGAAATAAATCTGCTGCATCAGTTGAATTCCTTCTAATCTTTGCATCAAAGTTGATCCCACCTCCTGCAAAGCCTCCAGCTTCAAGAATCACTAACATAGATTCTACTAGTTCATTGATATTATTTGGAAACTGATCTGTATCCCATCCGTTTTGATAATCTCCTCTATTGGCATCCATACTTCCCAACATGCCCGCATCAGCAGCTACCTGCAATTCGTGCTGAAAAGTATGTCCAGCCAATGTTGCATGATTTACTTCAATATTTATTTTAAAATCATTTAGTAAATCATATTGACGTAAAAATCCTATCACCGTTTCGCAATCATAATCATATTGGTGCTTACTAGGTTCACAAGGTTTTGGTTCTATAAAAAAAGTACCTTTAAAACCATTCTTACGTGCATAATCTTTTGAAACATGAAGAAATTTTGCAAGATGCTCTTTTTCCCTTTTCATGTTCGTATTTAACAAACTCATATACCCTTCGCGACCTCCCCAAAATACATAGTTCTCTCCATTTAATTCGATGGTAGCATCCAAAGCAGCTTTCACCTGTGTTCCCGCATGTGCCAATACATGAAAATTTGGATTGGTAGAAGCACCATTCATATACCTTCTGTTGGAAAATAAATTAGCAGTACCCCACAATAATTTAACACCACTATCCGCCTGCTTTTGCTTAAGATAAGCAGTCACGGATTGTAATCTCTTTTCATTATCCAATACATCGTTGGTATAATCAACCACGTCCACATCATGAAAACAATAATAGGGAAGTCCTAATTTGGTTATAAACTCAAAAGCTGCATCTGCTTTATCTTTTGCTCTTTCAACTGCATCTGACTTTTCATTCCATGGATGCAAATGAGTTGCTTCTCCAAATGGATCTGCACCATTACCAACAAAAGAATGCCAATAAGCACAAGCAAAACGCAAGTAATCTTTCATAGGTTTACCTGCTACTATCTTATTTTCATCATACCATCTATATGCTAAAGGATTATCAGTTCCTACACCCTCAAACTTTACTTGAGAAATACCTTTAAAAAATTCTTTGTTTCCGATTACTACTGACATATGTTTTTATTTGCCCCTATCCTTAATTATTTGGATAAAGATGTTTAGAAATTTATTATAAAATAAAAAATTAAATGTTGGCTTATGGATGGTTTAACAGATTCAATTTTAAATATAATTAAATCAACTCTTTCCACTCACAATACAGTTCATCATATACTTTGTTCTGAGTTGGTTCTACTAAATCAATAGGAACAGCATTGCTAAATGCATCTTTTGGAGATTTATAAAAAGAAACCCCAATTCCAGCACCCTTTGCTGCACCAACACTGCCATCACAATCATGCAGTTCTACAGAGATATTAGTAGCATTTACAAAACAATTGGTAAATACATCACTTAAAAACATATTTGCTTTACCAGCACGAATAACCGAAGGCTGCATTCCATTTTCTCGCATAATATCTACCCCATATCGAAATGCAAAAGCAATTCCTTCTTGTGCGGCTCTAAATAAATGAGCTGGTCCATGAATATTAAAATCTATTTGGTGAATATGACTCTGAACCTGTTGATTACCCAACATTCTTTCTGCTCCATTACCAAAAGGTAACATCCGCAATCCATTGCTACCGGCTGTTACAGTAGCAGCCGCTTCATTCATCTGTTGATAAGTATAATTATTTCCAGTCACTTTTTTTATCCAGCTATTTAAAATCCCTGTTCCATTGATACAAAGAAGCACACCAATTCTTTTTTGCTGCTCTAAATAATTCACATGCGCAAAACTATTAATTCTTGATTGCTGATCAAAAACCAACTGATCAGATACTCCATAGATGACCCCAGATGTTCCTGCGGTAGCGGCCACTTCGCCAGGCTCTAGCACATTTAAGGACAATGCATTGTTTGGCTGATCTCCAGCTTTGTAGGTAACGGGTATGCCCGGTAGTAATGATAATTTATTAGCGACAGATGCTTGGACATTTCCATGTGAAGTAAATACTTCTCTTATTTCAGGAATCAGCGATTGATCAAATCCAAAATAATTAAAAACATCTTTTGAAAGTTCCTGTTCTTTAAAATCCCAGAAAACACCTTCACTCAATGCGGCAATACTGGTAGTAATATCACCTGTTAGTTTCATGGCAATAAAATCACCTGGCAACATAATTTTATCAATCAATGCGAAAGTAGCCGGCTCATTTTCTTTTACCCATGCAAGCTTAGCGGCTGTAAAATTTCCAGGAGAATTCAATAAGTGTTGCAATGAGCGTTGATGACCAATGGTATCAAAAGCACGATTACCTATTTCAACTGCCCTGCTATCACACCAAATAATACTATCGCGCAAAATACGCTGCTCTTTATCTACACAAACCAATCCATGCATTTGATAGGCAATGCCGATGGCCTTTATGTCTGCAGGATTATATTTTTTTGTAGCATTCGCTTTAAGAATCGCTTGTTGAACGTTTTCCCACCACATATCTGGACTTTGCTCAGCCCATCCTTTTTGATGGGATGTAATAGCAGTCTCTGAATCAGGATATTGTGCGGTAGCAATACAATTTTGCGTTTGCGCATCAACGATAGAAACTTTAATAGACGAAGTACCAATATCAATACCTAATAAAAGCATACCTGAAATTTATTAATTGCTAAAATACAATGGATTTCTGAAAGCATAAAGTTTCAAAAATTTATTATTGATTAATCCCCTATCGGTGAAAACCCTCGCTTATAAACTTCAGCACTTCAGGAAGCGATGATCTCCAGTAAGGCCAGTTATGAGCACCATCCCTAACCCTAAATTCATGTTTTACTTTCCTATCTAAAAAAATTGAATGCAATTCCATATTTCCCTTTACTAACATATCATCATCCCCGCAGTCTATGTAATAACGAACCTGGTTTAACTTTTCTACAGCAACAGTAGCCGCTAACTTAAGAACTGAATTTTTGTTCCAGGTTTCTGTCAAACGATTTTTTCCAGCCAAATCAGTTCCAAACAATTCATTGAATTTGTAATTTTTCCAACCATTTTCAGGCATCCCAGTAATATGATCATCATTCCATATAGCAGCACTTAATGGAGCAGCAGCTGAAAAAAGATCAGGATGTTTCATTGCATAAATAAAAGATCCATATCCACCCATAGAAAGCCCTGCAACTGCTCTGTATTGCTTTTTACTTCTCGTCTTATAGACAGAGTCAATAAATGGTATAAATTCATTGATAAAGAAATCTTCATACTTAACTTTTCCTGCAGCATCATTAATGTACCAAGAAACACCAGCATCTGGCATAACAATGATCATTTGAGTTGCATCCCCTTTTGAAATTGTTTCGTTAGCAATTTTTTGAACCTCACCAAATTGAGCCCAGCCAGTTTCGTCGTCAGAATAACCATGCAATAAATACAAGACCGGATATCGTCTTTGAGAACTTTCATAATCTGAAGGAAGGTAAATTGAGTACCTCACATCTTTACCTAAACCCTTGCTGTGTATAATTAAACTTTCCACAATTTTACCCTGAGAAATTGCAATCGCTGAAATTGATAACAATAAAAAGAACAAAACATTTTTTTTCATTGGTTGATTTTAAATAAGTGATGAGTCAAATAATTAGTAGCATCGTTCCATTAGAAAAGCAAACTAAAATTTGACTGTTTAAAATTAATTCAATTATACCATATTTTTTGGATTGCCGTTAATCATCGCTGTAACGTTTTCAACAGTAGCTTTCATCAATCTACTCCTAGCCTCAAAGCTTATCCAAGCATTGTGAGGAGTAATAATACAATTAGCCAAACCGATTAATGGGTTATCTGAAGAAGGTGGTTCTGAACTTAATACATCTAACGCAGCTCCCGCAATTTTATTTTGTATTAAAGCATCTGCCAAATCCTGTTCAACTATTAACGGTCCCCTTGATGCATTAATTAAGTAAGCAGATGGTTTCATTAATGCCAACAGTTCTTTATTTACTAACCCATGATTATCTGCTTTTAAAGGACAATGAATTGAGATAAAATCTGACTGAGCAAATAACTCAGTTAGACTTACTTCAGTAAAATCCTCATCTCCTTTTTTACCCCGGTGATAAATAACTTTCATTCCAAATACCATGGCAATTTTAGCCATTTGAATACCTATTTTACCCAATCCAATTATCCCAATTGTATTGTCCTTTAACTCTTTAATCGGACCTTTGGTATAACACCAATCTGCTGATCGGGACCAATCTCCAGCCTTCACAGATGCTGCATGTAGGCCTACTTGATTGGTAAGTTCAAGCAACATAGCAAAGGTTTGTTGAGCAACAGAATAGGTTCCGTAATCTGGAACATTACAAACAAGAACACCTCTTTTTTTTGCAGCTGCAACATCTACCATGTTATAACCAGTAGCAGTAACTGCAATTAAACGAAGCTCCTTTGCAGCATCGATTACTTCAGAAGTAACAGGAGTTTTATTAGTAATAATTACCTGCGCATTTTTGCATCTTTCCACCATTTGATCACTAGATGATCGGTCATAATACACTACCTCTCCCAATGCATTAAATGCATCCCAACTTAGATCGCCTGGATTAAGTGTATATCCATCTGTAATAACTATCTGCACAATATTTTTATTTATTTTTTATAATAGTAAATATTTTTTTAGAGTAACGTTTCTAAATAATTTTACTATATTTTAATCTAAAAAAATCTTCCATAAGATAAAAACACCCTATCACTAAAAGCTAATTAGCCAGCAATAGGGTGTTAAAAATATATAACTAAATCATCCCAATTACATAGTATACTTGGTTACCCCAGGCACAGCAATCGGATAAAATCCATCTGCATTTGGAAGCAATGGAGGCATCGCATCAAAACTATATACTTTTGGATTTATATCAAGTCCGCAATTAATCGCTTTTTCCCACTCTATTCTTTGTCCAGTATAAGTAGCCATCCTTCCAAGAATTGAAGTCATGGTACTTTTAGCTCCATTTTCCGCATCAGCAAATTTATATTCTCCTTTTGCGATTGCAGCAAATAACTCCACATGCTCAGCTTGATAAGGATTATTTTCAGTTTTTTTATCAAATTGATATAACACTTTACCACTGTGATCTAAGATATTAGCAGCACCTGCCTGAATTTTTCCTTTTGTTCCCACAAACAATTCATCCACCTTACTTGTAGTCCCAGGTATATGACGACATTGACTATTTAAAATACTACCATCGGCATAAGTATATTCTACAAAATGATGATCAAATATTTCTCCATGTTCTTTGCCTTTTCTAACTTGTCTACCACCCATTCCTTGTGCTCTCACAGGATAACCTCCCTTAAACCAGTTAACGGCATCTAGGTTATGTACATGCTGTTCGGTAATATGATCACCACACAACCAGTTAAAGTAATACCAATTACGCATTTGATATTCCATTTCTGTTTGGCCAGCTTTTCTAGGTCTAACCCATACACCATCATTGTTCCACCATGCTTGCATAGAAGTAATGTCACCGATTAGCTCCTTCCTTTTAAAAAGTTCACGATAAGAATTTTGGTAATGACGTTGCAAACCAACCACTACATTTAATTTTTTTTGTTTGGCGATGGCAGCGGTTGCAAGCACACTTTGAATACCTGCAGGATCAGTTGCAACAGGCTTTTCCATGAACACATGTTTATTCTGTTTGATTGCTTCTGCAAAATGTATCGGCCTAAATCCTGGAGGAGTTGCCAATACTACTACATCAGCAAATTCAAATGCTTTTAGATACCCATCAAAACCAGTGAATTTTCTTTCTTCTGGAACATCCACTCTAGTTTTTAAAATAGCCTTACCACCAATAGATTCCGCCATTTCATCACTAGTTAGTGATAAATAACAAGCATCCAAATTGTCTCTAAAGGCATCTGCCATTGCAACAATTCTAACATTTTGCTTACTAAGCAATGCTTGCGAAGCAGCACCAGTACCACGACCACCACAACCCACTAGGGCGATCTTAATAACATCGTCAGCACCAGAAAAATAATTGGCGTTGGTAATTAGAGGCGCAGCAATTAATCCTCCAGCTAGCATTGAACCCTGACGTAAAAAATCTCTACGGTTTGGATTAGTAAATTTTGAAGCATCGTCTTTCATAATAATTAATTTAAATGGTCAATGTAAAATTTAAAAAATTGAATAAAAATATTTTTTCTTTTATAATCGATTAAAAAAATCGCATTCATTTTAAAAGTAGTTTATTTTCCCAAATACTGCTTATAAAATTCATTTATTTCTTCTGCACTTGGCTGAACCAACGGGCGAACTATGCGAAATCCAACAGAAGGTGCATCTGTCAACCACCACTTACTTTTTGGAATTTGGGGATCTCGACGATTCATCAACGGATCAGATTTAGTTCGATTGGCAGCCCTAAGTTCATCCGCTTCATCCGAATAACCACCACCTCTTATCACTTTTGGATAGCGCAATTTATTAGGCGCTGCAAAAGGATTTTCAGAATTTGGTGGCATATTTTCCATTCTTTTTTCTTCGTAATGATCAAGGGTCCACTCACTAACGTTACCCAACATATCGTAGAGCCCCCAGGCATTAGGTAACTTCAATCCTGCCCTTTGAAATTTGTCATCACTATTGTCCTTGAACCATGCATATTTCTCCAACTGCTTTTGATCATCACCAAAATAAAAACGAGTGGTGGATCCTGCTCTACAAGCATATTCCCATTCAGCCTCAGTAGGTAGTCTATAAAAATCACCCGTTTTATTATACAACCACCTACAATACATTAATGCTGAATACTGCGACAAACTATTTACTGGATAGCCCCCCTCTTTTCCCATACCTAAACTAAAATCAATATATTGAGGAGAAGGTTTAGTAATTGCATCAACTGTAGAATTGTCACTTGTATTTTCATCCTTATAAAAAATATCAAACTCATCTCTACTTAATTCGAAAGCACCCATCCAAAAAGCAGATAAAGTTACTTTTCTTTGAGGTCCTTCATCAGTAGCTCGTCCTTTTTCTTTACCATTACTTCCCATCAAAAAACTACCTGCCTTAATTGGAACCATCTTGTACAAAATCTGAGAGCCTGGAACATTAAATTGATATGCTGAAAAGGGAATATTAGAATTCTGAGCAGTTAGGCATTCAAAACAAAGAGTAATAGAAAATAGTAACAAAAAATGCTTCACAATAATAATAAATAATTGAAATTGAAAGATAAGCAATTAATTAAAACAAATATTCCCCTTAGCCTTGTTTCCAAAAAAATCTAAATCCTCTAGTAGAATTTAGTTTAAGTCTCCCCCTTTTTAGCTCAGTAATAAGAACTTCTGCACCCAAAATGGAGGCAAGCTTTTTAGCTTTTTTTAATGACAATATACTGCAGGCAGTAGCCAACCAATCTGCCGTGGTACCATCTGCGGCTATAACGGTAACATTTCTGTGAAAAGTAACCCCATATCCTGTAATTGGATTGATAATATGAGAATACCTAATTCCATCTTTTTCTATGAACTGATAGGCGTCTCCTGAAGTAGTAACAGCCCGATTTTTAAGTATTAATTTTTGATTCAATAGTTCATCTGTTTTTTCTGGCAAATTCACTCCTACTACCCAGCCATCTTTATTGACTGGAGCACCGCTCATAACAATATCTCCACTAGCATTTACCAATGCATGGTCAATACCTTGAGAAATTAAAAAATCAATCACTTTTTGAGCTACATAACCTTGGGCAATACCTCCAAGATCTAATTGCATACCAGGCTGAGTTAATCTCACTGTATAATTTAAGGTATCAAAAATCAATTTATTAAATCCTATCAAATTTCGAATACTCCTTACCGTTGAATCAGTTGGAAATAGCTGTTGTTTTCTAGCCTTTCTCCACAATTTAGAAAGTGGGCCCATTGTTATGTCAAAGGCACCTTCACTCAACTCGTATGCTTTTTTAGATTGAATTAAAATATCATACAACGCTGGTGAAAGCTTTACCGGCATTGAATTTACACCAGCAGTTTTACTTAAGTTACTCAACTCACTGGTATCAATATAATCACTAAAAATAAAGTTAAAGGAGTCTACCAAAACAAAACAACGCTTAGCAATGCTCACTGCCTGAACACTATCTTTTGAATAGAAAACAATAGTAAAAGGAGCCCCCATTTTTGATTCAGTGAAAGAAAAACGAGTCATTTGCGCATCTGCAGCGAAAACTAAGCATCCAAAAAAAATAATAAAAAATACCCTTGAAAACATTTTAAGTTTTAATATTGATTCTCGGTAAATTTAAATCTTAAAATATATTTCTTATCTAAAAAATACATGCCCGTAAATTAGGCAGGTATTTTTATAGATAAGATTAAAAAGAGTCCTTTAAACCTATAACTCTTTAATTTTTATACTTCTGAAAGAAACCTTGGTACCATGCTCTTGTAAAAGAATATGCCCCTTGGGAGCCATCCCAAAATTTTGCCATTTCTCATATTTACTCCTGGCCACCAATGCATAAAAATATTGAGTGCCTCGCTGATATTCCACTACCTTCCATCCGTTAATCCAATGCTCCACTCTTCCATCAGGAAATACAATAACCCTTCCTCTATTCCACTCACCAATTGGCAATTTCTCTCTTCTACTTTGAGTTATCTTTAAGGAAGGAATCAAATCATACAAAGAGGCCATTGTCCTATTACCAATGGAACCCAATTTTCCATCAGGGTGCTTGTCATCATCTAGTATTTGAAATTCAAGTCCTATAGCTGAACCACTGTTCTGTTCTTTTTCAGTAACAAAATATTTCACTCCACTATTAGCCGTATCAGTTATTTTAAATTCGAATTGTAAATCGAATGCAGAAAATTCATCCTTAGTAACAATATCTCCTCCATTAGCCGATTCTGCGCCATTATTTCCCTTTACATTCAATGTCCCATTTTCTATATACCAAACATTTTCAGGAAAATAATCTTTATAGGCACCTCTCCAACCATTGGTAGTTTTGCCATCCCACAATAATCGAAGACCCGATTTTTTTTCATCTTCAGAAATATTATTTGGGATCGTATTGATAACAAAAATATTTTCTGCAGGAGAAGGTTTTAAATGATCAGTTTGGATTCTTATATTTCTCCAACGAATTTGTTTACCCACTTGAGCGGCGTCTTTAATACCATGCACTTGCAATGCTATGAATCCAGTGGTAGTCATTTCATCTATGAGATGTGCACAGGCAATTCCATTTACCCATGTACGAATACTATTTCCAATACACTCTATTCTGTAACGATTCCAAGTACCTTTTTTAAAAGCAGGTTTAGCAGATGGATTATTTTCTAATGAATAAAGCCAGCCTCTCCTAGCTTCATCGTAAATACCACCGCTCCATGCACGAGAAGAAGGATCAATTTCCATCTGGTAACCATGAACTCTTAAAGGTGTTTTTTTATCGGTAACATTGCATTTATCATTTACATCATTTATTTCACTCCTAAATTGAATACCTGAATTCATTTCACCACTCACTAAAAATTCAACCTCAAAAATAAAATCGCCGTATTTTTTTTCTGTTGCTAAAAAACTATTCGGTTCATTCAAAACTGTTGTACCAATGATCTCTCCATTTTTTACTTCATATCGAGCTTTTCCATTTAGCTGTTTCCATCCCTTTAAATCTTTACCATTAAACAGATTTATCCACTGGACTTTCTCATTTCCTTGTGCAGATATTTTTAAGGAAGAACACCCTAGCAATACTAGCACTAATAATACACATTTACTTTTCATATATTTTTTTAAACTTAAAAATGAATTGACAACTAGTTAATTTTTAACGATTAGATGAATTTAAAATCTGGATAATTTATACCCATTATGATATTCATTCATCAGGTATTTTTTATTGATGGTATTGTCAGTAAATTGATTCTTTTGCAAATCCCAAAATAATTTTTGTTTACTACGATAAGCGATATTGCCCATTTGAGCTAATGTAGCCACATGAGCACCCTCTTGAATAGGACAATGTAATTTAGCAGTGCTATTAGATTTTACTCCTTCAATAAAATTAACCCAATGCTTATCAAGTCCATTGTCAACTGATTTTACAAATGGCACCAACACCTTTCCGGCATTCTTTTTTTCTTCTATCACTTCCCACCCAGAACGGCTTAAAACCAATGTTCCATTGTTTCCTATAAATGCAATTCCATGATCGCGACCATAATTTCCGTTTCCTATTCCTACTGCATGATCCCAGATAATATTAAAATTATCAAATTCATACAATGCCATTAAAGTATCAGGAGTTTCATAAGCTGAATCCGGAGCAGCATATTTACCACCAACAGAAACGATTGAATTAGGAGTCTTAGCTTTCATTCCTAAAAAAGCATAATCCAATAAATGCACTCCCCAATCCGTCATTAAACCTCCTGCATAATCCCAAAACCACCTGAAATTAAAATGGAATCGATTGATATTAAAACTATGCGTTTTTGCAGGACCAAGCCATTGCTTGTAATCTACCCCTGCTGGCACTGCTGTATCTGGCATTACCGGTATAGGTTGTTTCCAATCTAAATAACACCAAACTTTTACTGTTCTAATATTTCCCAATTTACCGCTATGAACAAAATCAATCGCATCCTTAAAATGTTGCTGACTTCTTTGCCACTGACCACACTGTACTATCTTATTGTATTTTTGTTGTGCACTAACCATTGCTCTACATTCAACAATTGAATTGCCAACTGGTTTTTCAACATACACATTCTTTCCAGAAGCCATCGCATCAATCATCATTAGTGCATGCCAATGATCAGGTGTACCAATAACTACTGCATCAATATTTTGCTGGTCTAATAATTCCTTGTAATGTCCAAAGGTTTTAACCTTGGAGGCCTTTCCATTCAAAAGGTCTAATTCCTTTAGCCTTTTATCAATAACATTTTTATCAACATCGCAAATGGCAACTAGGTTAACGCCAGGTACTTTTAATGCAGCCAATACATTGTTCCAACCCATTCCATTTGCGCCAATTACTCCAATATTTACTTGATCACTTGGAGCAACTCCATTATTGAAAATTGTAAAAGCACTACTATCAAAAGCTGAAAGCAATAAACTACTACCAACTAGTGATGCTGAATTTTTTAAAAAACTTCGACGGTCATTCATACATTAAAAATTTAACTCAAAAAATA
>CAMBTV010000048.1 GCA_945870835.1 Chitinophaga pinensis | reverse complement strand
TGAACTGATATTGAATGACCATATAGCACTGCGAACTTTTAATCATCCGCGCGTAAACATTGATATTTTAGCACGTCCTTTTCTAGCAGCAGGTTATACTTACGGCGGAGACTATCATTTTACAGATAAAAAATTATATGCAAAACATTTTGAGCACTCCGATAAAAATTTGCCCACCATTTTTATTTCAGAATTAAAGTTGGAAGAATTTTCATCGTCGCTCAACCAGATCGTGAATCGATTAATAGAGGAGATTTCTTCTGGAAGTGAGCTAGCCTATGATTTCGTTGCTACTGGACGTCCTTGGGCATTATCAATTCAAGACTACAATGAATTGATGAAAGAGAGTGATTATGCAGCCTGGGTAGCAGCTTTTGGTTATCGTCCCAATCACTTCACAATTTTAATCAACGCACTTAAAAAATTTGCTGACATTAAAGACTTGAACAATTTTCTTAAAGCCAATAGTTTTAAGTTGAATGCAAGTGGGGGTGAGGTGAAAGGTTCTAAAGAGGTTTTTCTTGAACAATCTTCTACGCTTGCTAATACCATTGAAGTCGATTTTATGGATGGCAAATTAAATATTCCAGCCTGCTACTTTGAGTTTGCAAAACGATATCCTTTAAGTAATGGAAAATTGTATAAAGGATTTGTAGCTAATTCTGCAGACAAGATTTTTGAAAGTACTAACCAAGGACAATAAGTAATGGATGTCTTAAACAAGTTGATAATTTAAAGACTATTAATCATCATGGTCTAATCTTATTTTAATTAATCTACTAATATTTATAAGTCCTTCATCCCAACTCTTATCATTTTCGCCTTAAACATATATTAATAATTTTATAACTACTATCCTTTCAAAATTGCAAATTAAAGCAAATAATTGTTTGTATATTTAGCCTCTAAAACAAACCAATCGATGAAAAATTTTTTTACTTTAATTGCATTTTGTGTATTACTAGTTAGTACTGCATTGGCTCAAAAGCCCAACCACCTGACAGCCAAAGAAAAAAGACAAGGGTGGAGATTATTATTTGATGGCAAGACTACCAAAGGATGGCATTCTTATGGTAGAGATACCGTAAGTGTAAAATGGACAGTAGTAGACGGCATGATTGTATTTGATTCATCTAAGGCATTGACACCTGCAGCTAGAGGTGGTGATCTTACTACCAATGAGTCTTTTGAAAATTTTGAATTTTCTGTAGAATGGAAAGTTGCAAAGGGCAGCAACAGCGGACTTATTTTTGATATTCAAGAAATAGGAAAATACAGATCAGCTTCTGATACAGGTCCAGAAATGCAGGTATTAGACAATATCGATGCTTCTGATAATAAAAAAGAAAATCACTTGGCTGGTCAGTTGTATGATTTAGCAGGCGGAGCGGCTACTTCAAAACCTAATCCTGTTGGAGAGTGGAACAAAGCAACTGTTATTCAAAACCGTGGTCATCTTACTTTGATATTCAACGGTATCACTACTTATGATGGACAAATGTTTAGTCCTGAGTGGAATGAAATGGTTGCAAAAAGTAAATTTGGAAAAGGTAAAAACTATGCTGATTGGGGAAAGGTTGCAGCTGGTAAAATTGCTTTTCAGCAGCATCCTGGATCTAGTTCATGGAGGAATGTGAAGATTCGTTTATTGTAATTTTTTTTCGGATTATTTATATAGAAAGGGTTTGATTTTTTCAAACCTTTTTTTTGTGCATTCTTTTTTTTGTTTTATTTTTTCTTTGAAGTTATTTTCTTTTTTGCCTTGATGCAAAAAAGAAACAAAAAAAATCAAGCCTGCGAATAAAAGGGCTGAAATTTCTAACATAAGCCTAAAATCAAGGAACTCGCCGCCACAGTATTTTTCTTTATGGTTAATGCCGGCTCAGACAGCCTTGATTTTTTAACGGCTTATGTTAGAAATTTCTAGCACCTTTTATTCAAGGGCACTAAATATCAATTTATTTTTTAACGCTATCCAATCAATTTTCTTAACGCATTTTTTTCGAGGCCGAAACAAGGAAGTAAGGTGTGTTTTAATTTTAAGTTTATTTTATTTCCACATAATAGTTGTTTAAACGCCCTTGAATAAAAAGTGCTAGAAATGTGATATATCGGCCGTTAAAAAATCAAGGCTGTTTGAGCCAGCAGACTCTTTAAAGAAATATACTCTACCGGCGAGTTCCTTGATTTTAGGCTGATGTTTAAAATTTCATCCGCCGCGGCGGATTGATTTTTTTTGTTACTTTTTTGCATCAAGGCAAAAAAGTAAAAGCACTCTATTCCAAAGGAAATCTCAGAACTAAATGGCTAACTTTTTTTCTTTCTAAAAAGCAAGACGAATAGTAAGTTTATTAATCATTTAACACTCTATCAGCTTTCACCATCACCCAAAAAAATAGGCAACCCAAAAGGTTGCCTATTTGAAAATGTAAGTTTAATAATTATACACCACTCAATCCAAAGCCTTCTCTGTATTCGCGTTGAACGAATTGATTCACTTCATCACAGTTAGTGATCTTCATTTGATCATGATCCCATAATAAAGTAATGTTACGAGCAGGGAATACTCTTTGTGGAGGACGAACGCGTTGTGTAGCACCTGCAGCACCCGCAGCTGGAGGGTTTGGAGCCGCCGCCGCTGTTGCAGCTACTGTGGTTGCGCTGGTTTTTCTCTCTATATTATACCCTCTAATAGCCAAGTTAGCTACTAACATATTCTCTACTACCTTGGCAGCTTTATCGAAATTAGAACTAGTTTCTCCTTTTTCATATCCTTTCAAACAAGCTTCTACCCATTGTTGATAGTGAGCTTCAGCACCACCTGGTACCCTTGGATATTTAACAGGTAATTTTTTAATAGCCGCTTCTTCCATACGAGATACTGGTAAAAGTCTAGCTCCTGCTGAATAGCAACCTGCTATCATTTTGCCTTTGGTACCAATAAATAGCATTCCACTACCGTCGCTTAGTGCTAAGGTATCTGTAGGCTCCATTTCTTCTGGTCTTGGAGGTGTTAAGCCACCATCCATCCAATGAATTCTAATATTAGGAAGCGTTTTACCATGCTTACCTTTTTTAGGATTCGGAAACGTTAAGATGGTATTGCTCGAAGGAGGGCAGGTGTCGGGGAATTCTTCTTGCTTTAATCCCATACTCGGATTACCTAAACTGGTCTGAACTGCAGATACATATCCAAGATCAAGAACAGTCATTGGTGCTTCAAGAATGTGAGCACCCATATCACCAATAACACCGGTTCCATAATCCCACCATCCACGCCAATCGTGAGGTGCTAGATGGAAATCATCTTCGTAGGCAAGTCCAGCAGTCATACCATTGCGCTGCTGACCAGTACGGCCAGAAGGGAAAGGTTTTGCTTTAGCAGAACCCTGCCAAAGATCCCAGTTAAATGTGCTTGGAGGCGTGCCTGTTTTAGTAGGCCATTTCATGCCGCCTTGTGGCCAAACTGGACGATTGGTATAGCAATAAACATCTGTTACATCTCCGATAAGACCCGCCTCATACCACTCTCTCATTTGACGAACGCCATCATTGGAGGAACCTTGGTTACCCATTTGACTAACTACTTTGTGTTCACGCGCTAGTTTTGCTAGCACACGTGCTTCGTAAATATCATGGGTCATTGGTTTTTGAACCCAAATATGTTTACCATGCGTAATAGCTGCAGAGGCAGCTACAGCATGGGTATGATCTGGTGTAGATACCGAAACAGCATCAAAATTTTTATGCTCTTTTTCCATCATTACTCTCCAATCCTCATATACTTTCGCATCAGGATATCTTTTGAAAGTAGTTGCACCCTTTAACTGGTCTACATCACATAGAAAAGCAATTTTAGCTTTTTCTTGTGGAACAAAAGCTTTTTTCTCCTCATCCCATCTTCTCATAAAACCAGCACAGTCACTTGTTCCTTTTCCACCTGCACCAATAGTAGCAATGTACAAGGTGTCGCTAGGAGCGGTAAAACCACGACCCAATACATGGCGTGGTACAATATAAAATCCAGCGGAAGTCAAAGCAGCATTGCGAATAAATTCGCGCCTTGGATTTTTAGTCTTGTTTGTTGATTCTTTTTTCATAATAATAATTTTTTGTTTAGATATAGCAAGATAGATTCAGTAGTTCAAGTTAAACAAAACAAATTATTCGACCAAAAGCAAATAATTTTTTTCCTTGAATGATGAAATAGCCCATTATTTTATACTATTATAGCTTTTTTGAAGGAGGTGCTTAGAAAAACTCTTCCGCCAATGGCTCATAATCTATTTCCAAAAAATCAGCTACACAAGGAATCCATTGTTCATTTATAAATGCAACATGCACAGGGTGAAGGTTGTATTGTTGGTATTGTTCATGGGTAGCAAACTCCATAGACAATCCATATTGAAATGTATTTTTTTTACTTACCTGTTTCCAACTTTTAAAATTGATTACGCCGGGTATTTTGGTAAGTTGTTGTGCAGCCTTAAAAAATTGTTTTAGTCTAATGTCATCAAGATTTTCTTTGATAGAAATTATTACTGAATGTTGTATCATACTAGTTCTGTAAAATATTGGCAGATAATTTTCGGCATTAAAATTTTTTTATAGTTGCGATGTTGAAAAATTAATGCTGCATTAGCTAGATGTAAATGTAATTAAAATGGGGGTTGGTTGATTGAATTTTTTAGAAAAAGTTTGGGGATAAAAGTTTGCGGGTATTTACTTTTGAGATGGAGATTAGTCTTAATAGCAATAATTTAAAAAGCCCTAATGGGGCGAACATATAAAGCCTGGTTATTATAATAATTCCCGCTGGTATGACTTTCCCAGAAAGGATCAAAAAAAATGGTTGTCCAAATTCTTTGGGATGGTGCATCATAAACGGAAGAACTCCAGTATCTTCTTGCCGCCACCCAACTAATCCCTGCAATTCCTTTATTTTCAGACATTTTCATTAATTCATTTTTGCTTGGTAAATACCAGTCGGTATAATTTCCTCCTCTGTGATCTCTCGCTATTTGTGAAGAATAGCAACAGCCCCTCGAATCAATCTTTGAATTCATGTAATTTGTATTGGATTTTCCTTTACCTATTTCTATCCCTAAAAGTTGACTGTGATCAAAAATAGGAGTTGGAGGAATCCAGTAAACAGGACCTAAATCATTTTCAGATGCTATTAGGCCATGTTGAATACTATTGTTATAACCTAAATCTCCATTTTGAAGAATATAATAAATTTTCCCTCCTTGATAGGAATCACCTATTTGAAGAATTGATGTCATGAAAGAAACCTGATTGCCATAGCTTGTTCCTAAAATATTGGTGGCATAAGACCTAACATAATAGGTAGTACCGTAAGCTAATCCTGTTATACTACTCACAAAAACACCTGTACCTGATCCATCAGTTGTTAAACCTAACGAAGACAATATAGTTGGATTTTGACTTGTACCCCATACAACACCTCTGGTGGTAACACTTGCCCCTCCATCTGAGGTAACATTGCCTCCGCTAATTGCTGAAGTACTTGTAATGGAACTCGCTGCGGTGGTGACTAATGTCGGTAATAAGTTTCCATTACGACCACTTAATGCCGGAAAATTAATTTGTGCTAATCCCTCAAAAGAAAGCAGCGTAAAAAATAATATGTAAAAAAATGATTTCAAGATTTTCGAAATATTAGTTAGTCATATCGCCAATAGTAATTGCGGTATTGGCGGTTAGATAAATAACAGTCACAACAGAATTTACCCCAGCTGTTTTAGTGAAAGAGTTTTTATTACTAATTGTAGTTGAAGATCCAGTTAATGTAACAACTCCTTCACCAGACTGAATAATCATACAATTAAACCCTGCTGTTAACACAGGTAAAGTCAGCGTGATAGAACCACTATTATTTAGAGTAATTATTTTTCCATTGTCACTTGCTGCAAGGGTATAGGTAGTATTTGTTTGAGGGTTGATATTCGCAGAAAATCCACTAATCTTTGGGTTATTATTACCAGTTACATCATTATTAAATGTCTTTGCACCTGCAAAAGTCTGTACACCAGTAGTTACAATACCTCCATTACTAGCATCTGCGGGAGTAAGTGTTAGTGTAGCTCCGCTAATCGTTGCCCCATTTACATTGGAGGAACCACTGATTGATCCAACAGTACTTGCACCACCTGAAACCGCAGCCCAACTGGCTGTTCCAGTTCCGTCTGTTTTCAAATAATATCCATTGGTGCCTGCTGTATTTGGGTAGGTGATTGTACCTGCAGTAATAGTTCCACTAGTTTTTACATTGATAACACTGGAATTTCCGAGTTGAATTGTATTACTTAATGTTGCAGAAGCACCATTACCAATTGCAGTTGCATTGTATAAACTATTGGATGCAACATCTGCAGAATAGCCAATGGCAGTGTTATTTGAGCCAGTGACATTTGTAATAAGAGCACTGTGCCCAATTGCTGTGTTAGACTCTCCTATAGTGTTATAAAAAAGTGCAGATTTCCCATTTCCTGTGTTATTGTTGCCTGTAGTGTTGTTGTTAAGTACACTCATTCCACTAGCTGAGTTATCATTTCCTATGCTGTTGCTATAAAGTGCACCCATTCCACTTGCCGTGTTATTATCTCCTGTGGAGTTTTTATCAAGTGCAAATGCTCCACTTGCAGTGTTGTTCGAGCCAGCGACGTTTGTAATAAGTGCACTGTGCCCACTTGCTGTATTATAATTGCCTATGGTGTTACTGTAAAGTGCATTCATCCCATTTGCTGTATTATTAGAGGCAGTAGTATTTGATTTAAGTGCATTTACCCCATTTGCAGTGTTCTCCTCGCCTTGTGTGTTTGAACTAAGTGCATATGTCCCATTTGCTGTATTACTATTGCCTGTGGTGTTTGATTGAAGCGTATTCGCTCCACTTGCTGTGTTATTATTGCTTACGGTGTTTGATTGAAGTGCATTCGCACCAATAGCTGTGTTAAAAGCTCCTGCTGTGTTGACTTTAAGTGCATTCACCCCAGTTGCTGTGTTATTATTGCCTATGGTGTTGCTACCAAGTGCAGACTCACCAATTCTTGAATTAGTTGCTATAGCCCCAGCTCCTCTACCTATCATTAATCCATTAACACTTAATTCGTAGTTTCCTAAATCTACAGGACCAGTAGCCCCTGTATAAGGTACTCCTCCAAGCCCTGATAAAGTATAACTAGGTATATTTAAAGTAGTTCCTGAAAATGTCGCAGCACCTGACCCTGAAGTGGTTAAAGTAATAGGTGCTTGATAATCTGTTCCTGCTGTTGCTGCAGTCAAAGCACTGGTTCCATTTCCTTTTAGTACACCTGTTAATGTGGTAGCACCTGTACCGCCATTTGCTACAGGCAACATTGATGTAACTGATAAAGTTCCTCCTCCTCCGCTTGTTGTAACGATTCCATTACTAGTTAAGTTGGAAAGGGTTGCAATATTTTGTGAGGTATTTACAGTTATTGTATTACTAGTATTGGTTAAGCCTGTTGAAAAAGTTAAAGCAGATTGTTTTGCATTGAAGATTGAAAAGTCTGCAGCACTTAAAGCACCTCTATTAGTCGCTGATGCAGTTGGTATATTTAATGTTATGGTAGGGCTTGTTGTGCCATTCGCAACTGAAGAAGTTATATCAGTTCCAGTAGTGCCCAATGTCAAAGCATTTACATTCGTTACCGTTCCTACAGACCAAGATCTATCAGCTGATAAATCTTGAGCAGTACCATTGATTGTTATTGTTCTTGAGCTAGGTGAACCACCCAACCCTGCCAAAGTATAATTTGGAATATTAAATACTCCCGTGGTGCTACTGTAAGTGGCTGCACCACTGGATCCTGTTACCGTTAAGCTGGTGGCTGATCTTGCTAAAGCATCAGTATATTGACTGCCAGAAGATCCGAAGGAAAGCTCTGCCCAATCTGTATTCGTTAAAGTAGGTGCATTTAATTTATAAATTTTTCCATCCGCCTGCACAAATACCAACATGCCATATTTTCTTCTTAAATTAGGTATAGCATCTCTTTCAGTAGCGGTTGGTAAACTCATGTAACCGCCTCTACCTAAACTATCAATATGAGTAGGATAACTAGCTACCCCATTGGTAGTAATATTACCCACTAATTTTATTTGCGCATTCGATACAGTATAAAAGAATTGCAATGCAATTAATAATAGTATTATTTTTTTAATTTTCATACTCACTTAGTTAATGATGATATTATTTACACTAGTTGCAAAGTTGTTATTGGATAGGTAAATATTATATGATTGCGTATATCCACTAGCGTTGGTTACATTCCGAGTGGTTAAAGTAAATGCATCCAAGCTTCCAAACCCTTCTACTGAAATAGAACTGAGTGCTCCTAATGATGCCGGGTAAGCATAAAAAATATATTTTGTTCCACTTGAAATAGGAATAGTAAAATTAGATTTAGCTTTTCCAGAGGCTACTTCATTGGTACCAGCTCTTAAAGTAGCATCATCGATTGAATTAGAAGTACTGGTTCCAAAATATTTATTGGCAAAAGGACTGATCGTTAAACTGCTGCTGGTACTACCTGCAGCTATTTGCCCAGTAGCATCTGGATTGCCTAAATTATCATTGAGTACTACTGTGCCGGCACCATAAGTTACCGTCACAGAATAACTGATACTTGTTGAAAGTACTCCGTGGTTGTTAGTATTTACTCCTGCTCCTAAAGACCCGCTATTTTTAAAATAGGTTGTGCTTGTAGCAACTCCACCATTGTTTTGATTAAAAGAACTGCTCAATGTTACAGTGCCAATATTTGTTCCAATTTCATAAGATGCACTTTTATCTGAACCAATTGAAACGGTTGGTGCAGTATAAGTTGGATGAATAGATTCGGTTACTAGGTCTAATAAAAATTCATCTAAGGTTTTGCCTGCAGCTGGGATGGTAGCACCATTCGGATATTTACCCAACGATTTACTACCAGATAAATTTATTGTAACATTATTGGTAAATTTTGCTGGAACAGTAATATCTGCAGATCCATCAAAAGCAATCCCATTAATATTTTTTGTTGCGGCTAATTTAGTAGCCGTTGCTGCATTACCAGTAGTGTTTTGATTGAGCGTTGGAAATGAAGTTAAGTTAGCAGCACTTCCATTGGGCGCTAAGTAATCAGTGCCAGCAGTTGCTGCAGTAAATGGACTGGTTCCATTTGCTTTTACTATTCCAGTCAAGGTAGTAACACCTGTTCCTCCATTAGCAACGCCTAGCGTACCAGTTATCTTTGAAGCAGCGACATCAACAATTTTTGAATCGGTTACCGATAAGTCGCCTAGTTTAATATTGGTGATGCCACCATCTGCTACTCCACCACTTGCTGCATTGGCCGCTACATAATCTTTTACTGCTTTTTGTGTGGGGAATAAAATATTGCTCGGGTTCACTCCTCCTAGTAATGCATCGGTTGATTTATTAGATTGATTTTCTTTTAATAAAACAGATGCAGCGGTTGCATATAAACTTAAGTCTTGGTCGCCGGTATTGATTCCAGTAATGGCGGCTAATTTTGTTTTTTCAGCGGTTGAATAATCATTGGTAGATAAATCTTTTCCTGTAACCTTATCAACCTTTGAAGCCAAACTAGTTGTTACAGCGGTAGTAGTTGCATATAAACTTAAATCTTGATCGCCGGTATTGATTCCTGTAATGGCAGCTAATTTTGTTTTTTCAGCAGTGGTATAATCATTGGTCGATAAATCTTTACCAGTAACCTTATCAACCTTTGTAGCCAAGCTAGCAGAAACCTCCGCAGCATTTGCTTTTAATGCCAATGCACTTTGTGTTGCGTTACTGATCGGTTTATCTAGGTCGGCAGTATTGTTAACTTTATCAATTGACAAAGCAGTTTTTATTGCTGAGATGCTTGTCACTCCTGTACCTCCAGCTGCAACGGGCAAAACACCTGCCACATTTTCTGCGGCTACCCCATTGGCAAATTGCGCATAGGCTACCGATTGCAACTGAGTAGTACCCATCGTTACAAAATTGCTACCTGCAGTGGGATCCATTTCTACTTTTAAAAACTTTGGAGTAAGTTTCCAGTTGATCGTTGCAAAATTTCCTGTTATAGTTAATGCACCCGCCTCTCCAATTACGGCTGTAAAAAGACCTTGTGCATTGGTAGTTACTTTTCTTGTTTCAGTATACTCTGCAGAGCCAGTAGCACTGCCTTGAAGAATCGTTAATTTAATGCTAATGGCTTGAGATGCAAGAACTGTATTGGTACTAGATCTTGCTACTCCTTGAAAATTTAATCCAGTTTGTGCATGAGTACCTATCATTGCGAGTGTAAAAACCAACAAGATTAATGTCTTATATAGTAGGTTTATTTTTTGCATAAGTATTACCTTATTGTAATTATATTGGAATTGAATAATAATTTTATATTTTAACTATTTTATAGATAGCTGTTTTGGTATTTCCACTAGTTGATTTAAAATACACTCTTAAAAAATATACGCCAGCAGCATACTGCTCCATCGTAAGATCATTTTCATAACTATTGTTACTAGTAATTTCTACTTCTTTACTAAATACTAGCGCCGACTTTGCATCCGTTAATTGAAGTAATAAGTGTCCCAGCTCCTTAAATTTTAACTTTAAGTGAACGAGGTCATTGGTAGGATTAGGCCCAATGGTAACGACAATACCTAAGTCCGAACTGTTTCCGTTACTACCTGGTTTATTTTCAATGGTGATGGGTTGTAAAACGCCTGTGTTTAAAAAATGGGTAGGGCTAGTAAAGTTGGAAATGGAAGCCGATTCTCCTATACTCCATTCTAAAGTGGTAGAAAAGCCACCGCCGTTATTAATGGTAGATGGGGTGATAGATTGGGCTAACACATTATGATTAATAATTAATCCTAGTAAAGTAGCAGATAAATTGTAAAAACGCATTAATTAATAATTAATTTAAATATGTTATTCAATTAATTTTAAAAGAATCGCCATTCATACCATGGCAAAGTGGTAAGTTGATAAGAGGGTAGAGAGCAACGAACTTCGAATAAAAAATTACTCTCTAAAAATTAAGAGAAATAATTTTAAACAATATTTCGCAACGTAAATTTAAAAAAAGGAAATGCCGGGAAGATTTTGAAAGGCTAAAACAATGTCGCAATTACCGTAATTGCTACTAATTAGTTCGGTTTATACTGATTCTTTGGATTTAGTGAGGGTCAAATTCTCTATATATTCTAAAGGCGATACTCGATGGATTTTTTTAAATGCTCTATAAAAAGTGCTCTTGGTAGTAAAGCCAGCCTCTTTGGATAGTGCCTCAATCGTATAATTATTTAGAAAATTTACATTCATCTTATTCGTAATGTATTCAATTCTAAATTGGTTAATAAAATCATTAAATCCACATCCATAATGATTGCGTAAAATATAAGATAGGTCACGGGCGGGTATCTTTACCTCCACAGAAAAAGTACTCAAATTCAAATCGGGATTAATGATTTTTTTTTCTAATATAAAATAATCATCAATTGTTTTAATCTCTTTAGAATAGTCCTCTTTAATAAATGCGATGCGATTGATTTGTTTTTCAATAAATTCAGATTCAACCTCTTTGTATTTAATAAAAGGCAAACCCAATAAGGTGGATGGATGGATTAATAAATAACAACTAATCAATAAAAAACTTGCTGATAAAGCAGTTCCCGGAATGATAAGTGCAGCGGGGGTGTTAAAAAAGGTGGGACTACCTAGAGATCCTATAATTAGCAAAACTGTACCGATTACAAAAAAAGATCCCGCTGTAGTAAAAATCCTTAACCATTTAAGTACCTCTTTAATCTGGTTTTGAACTTCTATCAACTTATTTTTCTTTTTATATTTTAATATTAACTGCCATTGCAATACCAAATAAAAAACAGTTTGAATGGGAACTGCCATGTAGGTAAAACGTTCAGGAACTAGACCCAGATTTTGGCGAAGTGCTAAATTAAGATTACTAGATATTTCTTTAACAATAGCTGCTTTTTCAACAGTGGGTAAAATGTAAAATGGTATATAAGAAATAGCAAAAAATAAAAAGGGTAAAAAATGCGGCAGGTCTTTAAAACTAAATCTTTTTTCATTGTACAAAACTCCTCTCAAATAGAGATAGGATAATACTGGTGTTAAAAAATTTAGCGGTCCAGTTGATTTATATAAATGAGGAACTTGATTGATTAGTCCTGAGTAAACCAACAAGTATACGATGATACCTGCCATGGCAAAAATAAAATAGGAGGCTAAAACATAATCAGGGTAAGACCTATAGGCATTCTCTTTAAATAATAAGAGGTAAACTGTTACCAATGAAAAAAAAATACTTCCTATGTATAGAATCTCAACCATGCGTTATCAAACAGATAAAGTTAATTTCAAAGATAATTTTATTTTATCCATATTTTGAGGGTAGTAGTCTGATTTTTTTAAACTAAATCTTACATAAATTCCTTTAACTATTAAAAAACTATGGGAAGAATAGGTTTTAATACAGTCCAACCGATTAGATTATTTAGTTTAGTTTTATCGTAACTTGCTAGTATTCGTTGATTCAGTTCTTAGTATCTTTTGTTAGTTGAATGATAGGTACAATTGTCATTTTAAAAACTACGAGACAGCAAAAGAAATAATAAATAAATTAGATAATTATAAAAATATAGCTATGCAAACAAATACCTCCTCCAAATTTAGTGGTAAAACCCTTTGTATCGGGGAAGCATTGATTGATATGATCTGTACGGATTATGGAAAAACACTTTCTGAGGGAAATAATTTTTTAAAAAAAACGGGTGGGGCTCCTACCAATGTGGCAGCAGCTATTTCAGCCTTAGGAGGTGCTGTTGAATTGTCTGCTAAAGTTGGCGCCGATCCTTTCGGCCAACAATTAGTAGATGAGATGAAACTTTTTGGTGTATCTACTAAATACATGCTACAGGATAGTAACTATTTTACCACTTTTGCATTTGTGTCGCTGATGGATGCGGGCGAAAGAGATTTTTATTTTAATAGAGGAGCAGATGGTCAATTAACAGTGGAGGAAGTGGATAATATTCATTTAGATGATATCACTATTGTTCATTTTGGATCGGCTACTGCTTTTTTGCCAGGACCTTTACAGGCAGCCTATCGTCATTTATTACAGAAGGCAAAGGCGAAAAATATATTTATCAGTTTTGACCCTAACTATCGTCAATTATTATTTAAAAATGACTTGCCTTCTTTTATAGAGCAATCATGGGTGTATTTAAAAGCTTGTCAGTTTTTTAAATTAAGTGATGAAGAGGCAATGATTATTACGAAGACCGATACAGTAGAAAAAGCTGCGAGTGATTTATTAAAAAATACGAGTGCAACATTTGCTATTACATTGGGAGAAGCGGGGACTATGATGGGCTTTAATAATACTACAGTAATAGTGCCTAGTATAAAAGTTACACCCATAGATACCACTGGTGCTGGAGATGCATTTGTAGGCGCTGTTTTATATCAACTTAGTTGCCTTACGCTTCAACAAATTCAAGTATTGTCAGCTGAAGATTGGACGAAAATAATGGCCAATGGAAATAAAGCGGGTGCTCGTACCTGTGAGTACATGGGTGGTATGGATGCTTTTAAAAATTTGAGCAGTCAAATATTTGAATAAAAAATGAGGAGTTAATTCGGACTACAAACAAATACTAGTACTTTTTAAATTTGATAATCAATTCACATCCTTTACCAGGTGAAGAAATTATTTTTATCTCTCCATTAAATAAAGCGGCCCTTTGCTTTGATATTGAGTAAGCCAACTCCTCTTGATTTTAGACTGGCGTAGAACTCTTTTGAAAAGCTAGCTGTAGCCAACTTGCCCGAATTGATTGAATTAAGCCGATTATATAAATTGAATTTTCACGGCGACTAAATTTACTATTATTGCAAGTCAGTATATTATTATTTACTAGGCATTTCTTCTACCTAAAAATTCATACATTGCGATAGTATATTGTATGTTTTACAATAACTTATTGCAAACTTGTATGAAAATAACCTCCCTAATTTTTTTTAGCTTTTGTATTTTTCTAAATGGTTTTACTCAGCAGAAACCCAATGTCATTTATATTTATGCAGATGATTTGGGATATGGTGAATTAGGTTGTTATGGTCAGCAAAAAATTAAAACTCCTAATCTAGACCAAATAGCAAAAGAGGGTATTCGGTTTACCCAACATTATACTAGTGCACCTGTATGTGCTCCTGCACGATGTATGCTGATGACTGGGAAGCATAGCGGACATAGTTATATTCGGGGAAATTATGAGTTAGGTGAATTTGGAGATGATCAAGAAGGTGGACAGATGCCTTTGCCTGAAGGTACTTTTACTATTGCCAAATTAATGAAGCAGGCTGGTTATATAACTGGTGCAATTGGTAAATGGGGATTGGGAATGGCCGCTAGCACTGGAGATCCCAATAAACAAGGTTTTGATTATTTCTATGGTTATCTAGATCAAAAGCAAGCGCATAATTATTATCCCACCCACCTTTGGGAAAATGGAAAATGGGATACACTCAATAATACTTTTATACAAGTGCATCGTCCACTTTCAAAAGAGTCACCCGACGCTGCATTTAATTATTATAAGGGAAAGGATTATTCGCTCACAAAAATGGCGGATAAAACATTGTCCTTTATCAAAAAAAATAAAAATAAGCCTTTCTTTTTGTACCTACCTTTTACTGGTCCGCATGTTTCACTGCAAGCACCTGATGAAGTAGTGAATGAGTACATTGGTAAATTTGATGAAAAACCTTATCGGGGTGAAAATGGCTACGCTTCTACATTGCATCCACTTTCTACCTATGCTGCAATCATTACTTATTTGGATAAGCAAGTCGGAAAAATCATGTCATTACTTAAAGAACTTGATTTAGATTCTAATACCATCGTTCTTTTTTCGAGCGACAATGGTGCTACATTTAATGTGGGTGGTGCCGATACCGATTTTTTTAATAGTGTAGCAGGTTTAAGAGGAAAAAAACAGGATTTATATGAAGGTGGAATCCGTGAGCCACTGATAGCTCGATGGCCAAAAAAAATTCCTGCTGGAAAAGTGACGAATCATGTATCCGTTCAATTTGACTTGATGGCTACTCTTTCTGAAATTACTGGAGTAAAAGTTTTGCCCAATGATGGAATCTCTTTTTTACCCACTCTATT
>CAMBTV010000047.1 GCA_945870835.1 Chitinophaga pinensis | reverse complement strand
AATACCAACTGATCTTTATAATTCATGTAATAAAAGTTAACACCATAAGAAAAATTTTTATTTTTTTTCTCAATCCCCCATTCAAAATCCTGTAATTTTTCAGCTTTTGGTTGTAATGATTTACCAGCTTCAAAATCATCTCTATTGGGCTCTTTTGAACCCATTGCAAAAGACAAAAAGGCTTGCCAGCCATCATTGAAATAGGTAAAACCAGCTTTTGGATTTACAAAATTGTAATTCGTTTGAATCATTAGAGATGGATTGTTTCTAAATCCATTGATAGTATAATCAACATTTCTAAATTGAATGTCAACGAAACTTTGGAAATATTGAGATAATTGCTGAGTCCATTTTGTATAAACTGAAAAATCATTTTTATAAGCTGTATGATTATACCATTGATGATTAGAACCTACAAGTGGCTGTACCTTGGTCCAAACAACATTTCCGAAATGTTTACCGTCATACTTATTAAATCCACCTCCAATGGTTAGTAGAGATTTATTTTTATTGTGTTGAACTGAAAAAATAGTTCCATAAAAATTATTATCAAGCCACAACTGCCTTATTAAATCAGTTTGGGTAATTAATAAACTACCTGATTGGTAATCTGCTATTCCATAATTGGAGAGAATTTGATTTGCTTTATATTGCTCATAATATCCAGAACCTTTGGTTAGAAATACTGCTACATTAGATTTCCAATAATTACTTATTTTATTATTATAAAAAAGTTGGTAATGAGTTTGGGTATAATTATCAGTCTCATTGTCATATGGATTGTCTGGATGCTCTTGTCCAGCCGAATTATATGTCCTATTAGTTTTCAACTTACTTTCTGGTATTCCATACCATGTTTGGTAAGTTTTTTCTTTACCTGAAAATATATTTAAACGCAGGGATGAATTTTTATCAATAAAGGCAGTGCTAAAATAAAATGACTTAAGGTTAGATGAAGCCCTATCTACATAACCATCACTACTGATTCTACTTAACCTTCCATCAATGGTGAAATGTTTTTTTAATATACCTGTTCCAAATTTTATAGTATTTTTTAATGTGTTGTATGAACCTATGCTATTATTTAATTCAGCATAAGAGGAGTCATTAACTTCATTGGTAGAAAGATTTACACTCGCTCCAAAGGCTCCAGTACCATTGCTACTAGTACCCACACCTCTTTGAATTTGAATACTATTTACAGAGGATGAAAAATCTGGAAGATTTACAAAAAATGTCCCTTGACTTTCCGCATCATTATATGGGATTCCATTTAGGGTAACGTTAATTCTTGTGCCATCGGTACCTCTTATTCTAATACCCGTATAACCTATTCCATTTCCTGCATCAGAATTGACAACCACTGATGGTGTTTGATTTAATAAAAAAGGTAGGTCTTGGCCGAGATTATTATTTTCAATTACCTTTTTATTTAAATTAACTTTCGAAAAAGGGTCTCTATCACTAGCTCTTATCGAATTTACCTCAATCGGCTGGAGATATAAAGTGTCTTTTAATTTAGATTGTTGTTGAGCCTGTACAAATAAAGACAGAGTACTTAATACGGTTAGCATTAAACATTTCATTTCAAAAAATTTAAAGCTGAAATCTGGAGGGAAGAATAAATTGTACAAGAAAATATCAACAAAAAAGAAAATGTTGATTTCATTTCTCCCTTCGCAAGTATTATCTTGAGCAGGTTGTACGGGTTTAATCTCAGCCTCTCTATAAGAAGCACCCCGGAAATTCAGACGATGAAAAAGAACAATAGTTTTACGAAGTTAGGATAATTATCAGAACAAAATTTATTTTCAAAAGCTAAATAAAAAAAGAAAATATTTATAAAATCATTAGATCTTCTAATCTAGCTTAGAAATGTCTCAACAATATAAATAACTTAAATACTTATATTATTCAAGTGGGTAATTTTATGAAAAAGTAAATTAATTTAATTGGAACCATTTCTAGTTATTCTATTGTTTCCAATTTTTTTTAATTATTTAGTAAAATTTTGAGTCATAATCAAATAATTGATAAAAATCCATTACTTTTGCACCGCGAAGTAGAGCAGCGGTAGCTCGTCGGGCTCATAACCCGAAGGTCAGAGGTTCGATCCCTCTCTTCGCAACTAACACTGGGCTCGCTTTGAGCCCTTTTATTCTTAGCAGAAATTTAGCTAATGAATTTGATTACCTCCTCCATACTGTCAATCTGCATGCGGTAGTCAAAGTCATTTATTCAGACTTAATTTTTATAAAACAAGCATGAAATCAGGATTCGTTAATATTTTTGGGAAGCCCAATGCAGGAAAAAGTACCTTGTTGAACGTACTGATGGGTGAAAAATTGGCTATTGTTTCTCATAAAGTCCAAACTACTAGACATCGTATCAAAGCAATACTTACCGATCCTGGATATCAAATTGTTTTTTCCGATACTCCAGGCATCATTGAACCAAAATACAAGCTTCACGAAAAAATGATGCAAGCAGTTAAAGGAAGTTTGGAAGATGCTGATTTAGCCCTTTTAATCACTGATGCAAGAGAAAATCCGGATGAAAGTCATGCTATTTTTACTTTTCTCAATCTGAAAGCACCTGCATTGGTAGTCATTAATAAGATCGATGGGGTAAGCGATGATGATATTAAAACGACCGTCAACTTTTTTAAATCCCAAAGCTATTGTAAAGATGTGGTGCTTATTTCAGCACTTAAAAAAAAGGGGATTGATAATTTATTGCAGATAATTATTGGTTTATTACCCGAGGGACCAGCTTTTTATGAAGGCGATGACATCAGTGACCTACCTACTAAATTCTTTGTGAGTGAATTAATAAGAGAAAAAATATTCTTACTCTATGGAGAGGAGATACCCTATCATGCGACAGTATTGGTTCAGGAGTTTAAAGAAAAATCTACCTTAATAAAAATAGGGGCTGAAATTATCGTACAACGTGACACTCAAAAAGGTATAATATTAGGTGAGGGCGGTAAGATGATCAAACAATTGGGAACCCTTGCTAGAAAGGATATCGAAGAATTTTTAGACAGCAAAGTTTTTTTAGAGTTGTTTGTAAAAGTTAGACCTAAATGGAGAGACAATGAAATGCAATTAAAAGAATATGGGTATTAATTATTTAATCAATACCTAAAATATATTACTAAGGATAATTAAGTTATCAATTTATTTAAATCAATTATCAATTTACAATGAGTTTTACAGTCGCAATAGTAGGAAGGCCAAATGTGGGAAAAAGTACTTTCTTTAATAGAATGTTAGAGCAAAGAAAAGCTATCGTTGATGATGTCAGCGGAGTTACTCGTGATCGTCAGTACGGAGTTGCAGAATGGAATGGTAAATTTTTCAATGTGATTGACACAGGAGGATTTGTTCCAAAAAGTGAGGATATATTTGAAAAAGAAATCCGTAAACAAGTACTGATTGCCTTAGAAGAATCAGATGCAATTATTTTTATGGTAGATGTGGCGACTGGCATAACTGATCTGGATGAATCCATGACCCAACTATTACGTAAAACTTCGAAACCAGTATTTCTTGTGGTTAATAAAGTTGATAACCATGATCGATTACTAGAGGCTTCGGAATTTTATAGTCTTGGTATTGACAAAATACACTTTCTTTCTTCTATCAGTGGAACAGGAACTGGTGATCTACTAGATGAAATTACAGAACTAATTATAGATAAAACAGAACAAATTGATGAAGACCAACTTCCTAAATTTGCTATTATTGGTCAACCCAATGTTGGAAAATCTTCCTTGTTAAATGCGTTAACAGGGCAGGAGAGAACCATCGTTAGTGATATTGCAGGAACTACACGAGATACTATTCATACGCACTATAACCTCTTTAACAAAGAATTTATTTTAATTGATACAGCTGGAATAAGGCGCAAGGCAAAAGTGAATGAGGACCTAGAATTTTATTCCGTTATTAGAGCAATTAAAGCGGTAGATGAAGCAGATGTTTGCATGTTATTATTAGATGCCGAGAAGGGTATCGCTGCGCAGGATCTTTCAATTTTTGCAATGGCGGTAAAAAAAGGAAAGGGTATTGTGGTACTTGTAAACAAGTGGGATGTAATGCCAAAAGAAACCAATACTGCAAGGGATTATGAACTTGAATTGAAAAAAAGGTTTGCCCCCTTTACTGATTTGCCAATCATTTTTATATCAGCTTTAGAAAAAACTAGAATTTTTAAAGCGATGGAAATAGCTTTGGAGGTTTATGATAATCGAAGGCAGAAGATTGCAACTTCAAAGTTAAATGACATTATGCTTAAAGCAGTTGAAGCGTATCATCCACCAGTGGTAAGAGGGAATCAAGTTAAAATTAAATATGTAACTCAATTACCAGTAGTAGTTCCATCATTTGCATTTTTTTGTAATTATCCTGATGATGTAAAGACACCCTACAAAAATTATCTTGAAAATCAGCTGAGATTAAAATTCAAACTTACAGGAGTACCAGTAAGAGTATTTTTTAGAAAAAAGTAAACAGATTAATGACTGATTAATAATTTCGATTTACATCGAAATTTTCTAATTCTTTAACTACTTCATTTAAAAAAATACTGCCCAGTGAACCGTCAATTATTCGGTGATCATAACTCAGCGATATATAAACCATATGTCTTATGGCAATACTATCACCATCAGTTGTTTCAATCACCATGGGTCTCTTTTTAATGACTCCAATTGCCATAATAGCAACCTGAGGTTGATTAATAATCGGAGTTCCCATTATACTTCCAAAAGTTCCGATGTTGGTTAATGTAAAAGTTCCATCAGTAGTGTCATCTGGCTTTAATTTTCCAGCTCTAGCAGAATTGGCCAATCCATTTACTTGTTTAGTTAAGCCAACTAAATTAAAAAGATCCGCATTTTTAATAACTGGAACAATTAAATTACCATCAGGTAATGAAGTAGCCATTCCAATATTTAGATTCTTCTTTATGACAATTTTGTCTCCAACAATTGAACTACTTAGTAGTGGATATTTTTTTATTGATTTTACTATTGCTTCAATAAACAGGGGTGTAAACGTAATTTTTTCTCCTATTCTAATTTCGAAATCTTTTTTAATTTTCTCTCTCCATTTTACCATATTGGTTACATCACATTCAGCAAAACTAGTTACATGAGCACTGGTATTTTGGCTTTCAATCATATGATGGGAAATAAGCTTTCGCATTCTATCCATTTCTATGATTTCAACATTTGAATTGGGATCATGTTTAATTGAAGCTGTAGGAATATTTTCTTTTTTTAGTAAATAATTAACCTCCTGTTTGGAGTTGTTGTTTTGCAAAGAATTAGAATTATCAAAATTTAATTGGTTGCCTTTACTAGCAACATGGGCTAAAATATCTTTCTTACTTACTCTTCCATCCTGACCAGTTCCAATGATATTTTCCAATTCTGCCATACTGATTCCTTCTTGCTGGGCAATATTAATAACCAGAGGAGAATAAAAACGAGCAGTGTCATTGTCAACATTTTTTTTGAAGGTATCACTTTCTAATGGAGGATAATAGGGCACTTCCATTTCAAATGGGTCCTCTTCATTTAATTTGCTATCATTAGAGGGTAAAATATCCTTTTGAGTAAGGTCTATACCTTCACCCACTCTAATGGTTGCAATAACTTTGCCAATGGGTACTATATCGTTTTCTTGATATATAATTTCTTCGATAACACCTTGAACAGGTGAGGGTATTTCACTATCAACTTTATCAGTTGCAATATCTAGAATAGTCTCATCTTCTTGTACAGTATCACCTGGTTTTTTATGCCACTTTAAAATAGTAGCTTCTATAATACTTTCCCCTAATTTTGGCATTATCAAATCAACTAAAGCCATATTTAAATTTGTATTTTTATTATAATAGATCTCAATTAATTCAAAGGTGATGCTTTAATTGATTTTATTAATAATTAAAGATAATTATTTCCTCTTATACTATTCAAAAGTTACTTGAACATATTATTTTTATAGTAAATATATTAACGAAAATAATTTTAAGTAGAAGTTTAATCAAGAGAAAGGATAAATTTTCGAAGCATATTTAGTGCAAAAGTTGCAGTAAGTTCAACATTGCGTGTTCTATCAAAATTAAAAGTAAACTTTTGGGTAACAATTTGTTCAAAATTACCAACAGCTATCCAAACAGTACCCACCGGTTTGTCTTTCATTCCCCCATCTGGCCCCATTATACCTGATACAGCAATTGTATAATCAGTATTTAATGCTTTAAGGGCTCCTTTTGCCATTTGAATAACCACCTCCTCACTAACAGCACCATTTATTTCTAAAACAGATTGACTAACTTCTAAAAGAGATTCCTTTGCTTTGTATGAATAACTTACAATACTTCCGCTATAGTATGCAGAAGCTCCCGCTTTTTGAGTCAATAGGTGGGCAATATATCCACCAGTACAACTTTCAGCCGTGGATATAGTTTGGTTTTTCGCAACCAAAAGATTTGCCACCACTTGCTGCATTGGCTCATCTTTATTTGTAACTAAAAATTCTTTAACCAATTCTTGTAGTGAAATAAAGTAGTGTTGAATTTCATCTTCTGTAGAAAGTATTTCTGAACCAGACGAGGACAATCGCAAACGAACCATACCATAATTTGGAAGGTAAGCAAGCTTAATATGTTTTGGAAGCGCTTTTTCAAAATCTTCAATCATTTCGGCTATAAAACTTTCACCCACACCTGCAGTCAATAAAGTACGGTGTGCTATATGGGGAAATTGAAAGTAATTATTTAAAAGAGGAATCACATCATCTTGCATCATTCCTTTCATTTCATTAGGTACTCCTGGCATACTTACAAATATCTTACCTCCTTTTTCGAACCACATTCCAGGAGCAGTCCCACTTTTATTCAATAAAACTTTACAATTATCTGGCACCTCAGCTTGTTTTAAATTTCTTTCTATTATAGGCCGCTTAAGTATGTTGGTGAAAATATTGATAACATTTTGAAGAGCTCCATCATGCACTACCATTTTCCCTGAAAAATATTTACAGAGAAGTGGCTTGGTAATATCATCTGCTGTAGGACCTAAACCTCCAGTTATTAATATTATATCCGCCTGTTTACTTTCTTGATCTAAGGCATTCCAAATTTCATCCCAAACATCACCAACAGCAATGCGTCTAACAACCCTTATCCCTGATTTATTCAATTGTTGAGCCATCCAAGCACTATTGGTATCAATAACTTGACCAATCAGTAACTCGTCTCCAATAGTGATAATGCTGGTTTGTATCATGAAAAAAAAGATATATTTTATCAAATTTAATACAAAAATTTCATTGATAAATTTTCAAATTTTAGTTATACAACCTTATACTTTAATTATCAAAAACGATATTCAATTTTAATAAATTGACATTACATGAAATAATTGCTCTAAGATTTTCGCTAGATGAAGAATTACTTGGGCTAGTGGAAAGAGCAATAAAAGGAAATTTAAAACCTACTTCAATAAACCAGTCTATTCAGAATTGGAAACCAGATTATAATAGAATTTCCGAGTTACATGAAATGTTTTTCTAGTTTTAATTTAAGGGCAGAAGGTATTTCACATTTTTTCATTTCTTTCGCTTCCATAAAATAGAGGGTAACATCACCTATATTTATAAGTTCACCATTTTCATTGTAAATTTCTGAATGAAAAACGATTTTGTGATGAAGGGGTAATTCTTTCAATGTAGTCTTAACAGTAATCAAGTCGTCATATTTAGCAGGTCGTAAGAACCTACTATGGATGTCTACAACAGGCATTATAATTCCCATCGCTTCAATATCTTTATAAGTAAATCCTATCTCTCTAATTGCCTCGCCTCTTCCTATTTCATAAAACTGAGCATAATGACCATGGTAAACGACCCCCATTTGATCAGTAAGCGCATAGTGAATCCTAATTTTTGTTTCAGTTGTAAACAAGAGATGACATTTTAGTGTAAGTGATAATGATTATAAATTGTACATTATCGAAAAATATATTATTTGCTAATCATGCTATCTACACTTACTCTACCAGGGCCTAACAATAACAATACAGCATAACCAGCTAAAAACAAAGTATCTGTTTCTCCTTTACCAAATACTGCACCATGATGAACTTGAAACAAAGCAACACACATGGTAACGATTAAAGGAATTACAGATAACCTGGTAAAAAGCCCTAGAATTAAAAAAAGTGAACAGAAGAATTCAGCGAAAATTACCAAGGTGAGAGAAAAAGTAGAGCCAATACCAAAGAAATTTAGAAAAGTATTATGGATTGTGCTAAAGCGGAGTAATTTATCATAACCATGAGCCATCATTAAAAAGCCCAAACCAAGTCTTAAAAATAACATCGCAGTAGAAAAAGCCCCTGCACTGTACTTAATTGATAATAGTCTTTTCATTGTTAATTATTTAGATAGTTAAAATTAAAGTTAAAAAATAAATTATTTGTCATTTTATTAACAGTTTTTCAAAAGCAAATACGTTTGGTAAAAATCAGTTATCCACTTATTAACAAACCGAGAATAATGATGTAAAATCAAGTAGCAATATAGTTAATTTTACAACATCCTTAAAAATGATCGTCACAATCAAAACAATGAAGCAATCATTCACCTTGCTATTTTTTTTATTATTATTCTCCATAACTTCTTTTTCACAGTTAACCCATTCCTTTACCGATAGAGAGAAGACGTTTAAAGAGGTTAGTGAACTTTTCAAAAATCAACAATTTGCAGTAGTCTATCCTTTATTGCAAGAATTGAAATCGCAATACAGTCAAAATCCAAGTGATTATCCTGGATACTGGGTAGATGATCTAGATTTTTTTTATATTATAACTGGGCTAAAATTAGGCTTAACATCAGCTGAAGATCAATCTATTCAATATTTGAATTGGATTTCAAATAGTCCCCAAAAAGAACAAATGTATTATCATTTAGGACAATATTATTTTATAAAGAATGATTTCCAAAAATCACTTGAAAATTACAAGGCGGTAGGTTTAGATAATTTAAACAATGAACAAATAGCCAATGCTAAATTTGAAATGGCCTATTGTTACTTCAACTTAAAAATGCTGAAAGAAGCTAAGCCACTGTTTAGTGAAATACAACAATTAAATGAAAGTAAATATTACCTATCTGCAAATTATTATTATGGGTTCATTAGTTATTATGATCATTTATATGATCAGGCTTTAAAATCATTTAAAATTGTTGAAAAAGCTGAAGAGTATAAAAATATTGTTCCTTATTACATAGCTGAAATATATTATTTTCAACAGAAAAAAGATGCGTCCCTTCGTTATTCAGAAAGTATTATTAACAAAAATGAATTATACTACGCAAATGAACTAAACCAGTTAATGGGGCAAATCCATTATGAAAAAGGGTCTTATGTTAAAGCTCTTCCACTATTAGAGAATTATATAAAAAAATCTACAAAAGTTAGTAAAGAAATAATCTACGAGTTAAGCTTCTGTTATTATAAAAACAATCAACTTGATAAAGCCATAGAGGGTTTTAGACAGTTAAGTAGTGTAAATGATTCTTTAGGACAAAACAGTATGTATTTATTGGGAGATTGTTACTTGCGAACCAATCAAAAAACGAATGCAAAAAACGCTTTCCAATTTTGTGCTAACAATAGCAGTAATAAATTGCAACAAGAAATTTCACTTTTTAATTACGCCAAGCTTTGTTATGAATTAGGTTTTCAGGATATAGCGTTAAAAGAAATGAAATTTTATATTGCAACTTATCCTACATCTTCTAATTTCACAGAGGCTATTGAAATAATAGTTAAGTTATTAGATCAAACTAATAATTTTACCGATGCATTATCATTGTACGAATCTTTTAAAAAGCCAACTACTTTAATGCAAAAGGTTTATCCCCGAATTCTCTATGGAAGGGCAGTTGAATATGTAAATGACCAGCAATTATCTAATGCTGAAGGATTATTAAATAAAATATTGTCTCTTCCTGTGTCGAAAGTAACTCCTTTTGCAAATTTTTGGAAAGGAGAAATTGCTTGTCAGAATCAAAAATATGATGAGGCAATTCGATTGTTGACTATTTATTTACAAAGTGGAGCTGGTGTTCAAGGTGAAGCAAATCCTACTACTGCAAAATATAATATTGGATTTTGTCAACTTAAAAAGGAAAATTATAAACAGGCGTTGTTCTATTTTGAGTCAATTGCTAAATCCGCTAATCAAACTAACTCTTTACAACAAGATGCATATGTGCGATCGGGAGATTGTTATTTTATGTTAAAAGAATTTGATAAAGCAAATAATGTTTATGAAAACATTATTATTAATACTTTGCCTCAAAGTGATTATGCGATGTTTCAAAAAGGATTAATAGCTGGAATAAAAGGAGCGGAAGCTAAAATTTTAATTTTAAAAGATTTAATAAGAAAATATCCAAATAGCAATTTGATTTCTAATACAAATTTAGAGATTGCTTCAACGTTTATGTCTGATGAGAAATTTTCAGAAGCCGTCTCATTTTTATCCAATGTAGTTAATTCTTCCCCTGTTGAAGGTTTAAAACCAGCTGCATTTCTTAAACTCGGACTTTGTTACTACAACATGAACAATAATGACAAATCTTTAGAATATTATCAGCAATTAATAAAACTTTTTCCGCAGTCGTCCGAAGCAGACGAAGCTTTAGAAACTGTTCGGAACATCTACATAGAAGAAAATAAAACGGACGAATATGTTGATTTTATGCTTAAGAATGGCATTAATATTTCTGTATCTGAGGCTGATTCATTGGCTTTTTCATCAGCTGAATTAAAATACAATGCAAATAATTTTCCTTCTGCTATTACAAGTTTCATTAATTACCTTTCTAAATACCCAAATGGCAGTTATTATTTACCTGTGAATTTTTTATTAGGAGATTGTTTAACAAAGAACAAGGAATGGGACAAAGCTTTAATTGCCTATGCGAATGTTATCAAGAAAGGGTATAGTAAATTTTATGAAAATGCTTCTTTATTTTCTGCAAGAATTAATTACTTTGAATTAAAAAATTATTTAAATGCAAAAAATAATTTCACCTCTTTGTTAGAATCAACTAACAATCAAGATAATCAATTGGAAGCTTTGAGGGGTTTAGTGCGATGTAATTACCAGCTTAAAGATTATGCTACTGCAAATGAAGTTGCTAACAAATTACTCCTTCAAAAAGGAGTAAGTACTGATGATAAGTCAATTGCATTTTTGGTTTTAGGTAAGTCACAGCAAGGGAATGCTGATTATTTATCTGCCATCTCATCATTTAAATCTTGTAGGTTAATTAATAAGTCATCATGGGGTGCTGAAGCAAGATATGAAATAGCGAACTGCTATTTTTTATCTGGAAATTATTCTGATGCAGAAAAAGCTGCATTGGCAACCATTAAAGAAACCGGTAATTATGACTTTTGGTTAACCAAATCCTATATTTTAATAGGTGATATTTACTTGCAGCAAAAAGATTATTTTAATGCAAAAGCAACCTATCAAAGTGTTTTTAAGAATTCGGTATTAATTGAATTACAAGCTGAAGCGAAATTAAAATTTGAAAAAGCATCTCAAGAAGAGAAATCAAACTCAAAAGTTAAATAATTTTCCGTTTGCTATTTTCTCTTATATCGAAAATGATTATTATAATTTATTTAATTTATGAACATTAAGTATTTACTATTTGGAATTTTGTTTTTTTTGGTTAGTATACCTACCTTTTCACAAAAAGATACATCAATAAAACAGATTATTGATATCATTTCCACTTTTAAACCTGTAATACGCAATTCTTCAAAAGTAAATTTTTCTGCTACTTACTTATCTTCTGATTCCTCTAAATTTTTAGCTCCTTATATTGTACCATCTTTAAATTTATATTTCGCTTATAAACCTATTTCACTTAAGCCTTTGGCTTTAAATGTAGATACTGTTTTGCAATTGGGTGTAAGGAATTTCTTAAAGATTGGTTATGGTAGCCTATCGTCTCCATTTGCTAGTGCAAATTTTAATTTTGGTAATGGATTAAATAGTTTGCTTAATTTATCAGCTAATTACCTCTCATCAAAGGGTCCAATTCAAAATCAAGATTATTCTCAATTAAAAGCTAATTTAAATGGAAGTTATTTTTCAGCAACCAACGAAGTATTTGGTAAACTTGGACTAAATCTTCAGGATAATTACTTTTATGGTTATGACCATTCTATTTTGAATTTCAGTAAGCAGGATGTTTTACAACGTTTTAATGAAATCCAGGGGGTAGTAGGAGTGAAAAACAAAGTCGTCAATGATTTAGGTATCAACTATTCACCTTTTATTCAATTGACTTTATTTAATAATCATTTAAAACTAAAAGAAAATTCTTTCAAATTCGAACTTCCTATTGAAAAGTCATTGGGTGATATTTATTATGTTAAACTTTCTGTTAAGGCTGATATCAATTCTTATTCTTCCATTCAGTCAATAGAAGATATTCGTTTTAATAACTCAATATTTCAGTTATCTCCAGAATTTATTTATAATTCTAAATTATTTAAGGTACACGGTGGATTAAGTCCTTCTTGGAATGATGGCAAATTTGTACTTCTTCCTAATTTCTATGGTCAAGTAAAAATAAATGATCTTCCTTTGATGCTACAATTTGGTTATACTGGACAATTGATAAGTAATAGCTACCGAAATTTGTCTTTAATCAACCCTTATTTAATTCCTTTATCTAGACAGCAAAATACTAGAGAAACCGATTTGTTTTTCGGATTAAAATCATCTTCTGGAAGTCATTTTAGTTACAGTGCTAAATTTAGCTATCTTAATTACAATCATCTTCCACTTTATATTAATGACACTTCTAAAGATAATAAGTCATTTTTAATTAGTTCTGAAAGTGAAATTAAAAACGTTCAATTCCATGCAGATATTAGCTATATCATTAGTGATCAGTTTACTCTTAGCAGTGCGATGACCTATAATGGATACAATGATTTAAAAAACAACCAAAAACCATGGGGTGCCATTCCATTTGAATTTATCAACTCTATTAGCTGGCAAGCCAATAATAAATTTCATTTAAAATCTAATTTTAAATATTTCACTGGAGCACCATTTGTATTAAAATATAATGTTGATAAATCCATTTCTAATGGAGCAGATTTAAGTATCAGTTCGGAATATTCTTTTAATAAGAAATTTAGTGCTTGGATAGATATAAATAATATATTTAATAACAAATATGAACGTTGGAATAATTACCAGGTTTATGGAATAAATATTTTTGCGGGTCTTATTATTAAATTTTAATATATTATTTTAAAAAATTACCTTAAAAAATAATACTATCTTTACGAGAGTTTAAAAAATATGTATAAAACAATTGCTTCATCTCTTTTTTTACATAAAAAATGTACGCTATCCGGCATTGGTACATTGTCTATGAAATCTCATTCTGCTGTAAGTGATTTTTTGACTAACCGAATTTTTGCTCCAACTTATAGAATTGAATTTATACCAAATTCAAATGAAATTAATTTACAATCTGAGTTTACTGAGATAAGTAATTATATTAAAAATAAATTGGACAAAGAGGATTCTGTTTTACTTGATGGAATCGGGACCTTTACCAAGTCTTCAAATGGTAAATTAGATTTTTATCCGATCACAATAGATCCTGTGTTCAACCCTGATATTAAATCTCAGAAAGTAGTCAAACAAGAAACTGTTCAAGAAATTTTAGTGGAAGACCAGCAACCCAACAATATTGAAGTAGAAGAAAATTTAATTACAAGTGAAACAACATTTGAACGTTGGAAAATTTCAGCAATCGTTCTATTTTCAATTAGCGTTTTGTTAATAATTATTTATATTATTCAAAAAGGTCTTAATTTATTTGGAAACATTGGTGCTTATTAATTGAATGATTTACTGATAAGCCTAATTAACTGTCATTTCAAAAACTTTAGGCCAACGTTTTCCTGTTATGTAAATCTTTTTAGTAGTACTATCCCAGGCTATTCCATTTAGCACTTCTTCCTCATCTAACTGATATTCTTTTGCATATTGTTTTATTAAACCTGGGAGGCTGATATTTCCAACTACATGACCATTGGAAGGATCAATTTTAATTATATATTCACTGCCATAGACATTAGCAAAAATATATCCATCAATTAATTCAAGTTCGTTAATCAACTTAATTGGTCCAATATTGTCAGTTATTTGTTTGGTAGTTTTAATACTGCAGTCCTCTGGTTTTACAAAGTACAAATTTGCTGAACCATCACTAATAATCAATTCTGTATCATTGTGTGTAATTCCCCAGCCTTCATAAGGCCAATTGAAAGTTTTAATAGGCTGATTAATATTTTTAATATTGTACACGTTAATTAGATGATTCTTCCATGTTAGTTGATAAATTTTATCTTTAAATATGGTAATTCCTTCACCAAATATTTCTGCAGTTCCCATCATATGTTTTTGAACTACTTTACCAGTTTTGATTTCAGCAATTCTAATAGATGAATTGATATAATCACCAGTACCTTCATAGAGTTTTCCATTATAAATTTCTAGACCTTGGGTATAGGCACTAGTATCGTGAGGGTATATTGCAGTGATATTGAATGGTATACTTACAGGAGCAAGAATTCCAATAGGTGCAGAACTAATATTTTCAGACTCATTAGTATTGTTTGAATTATTACAACTTGCTGTAAATAAAATGCAGATTATATAAATATAACGAACCATTGAATTATTAAATTTATAATCAAAATTACTAAACAAAATATGTTTTATTAAAATTATTACGAAATGATCAAATGTCACCTTTTTTCAATCATATTTAGCGAAGATTACTTAATTAATAAAAAATCTATGTTCAATTACTTTCTCAAATCGAAAAACTAAAAAAAGTACATGAATTGTTAAATTCTACAAAATATACACCTTAAAAAAAATATTACTAAAGCTAGGGGTTAAATTTGTAGTAATTTTAATAAAGTTGTTTTTTTAGGTTTTAATTCAACCCTTTCAATTTAATTATTACATAAAAATAAAATTCAATGAAAAAAATATTTTTATTTCAAATTATTTCCATATTATTTTATGTAAATATATCTGCTCAAGGTATTGGTGGGTTATTAAAAAAAGCAACTAGTAAAGATTCTACTGGAAAAACAGGTATTAGTAAATTATTTTCTAAACCATCGGCTAATAGTTTAAGTAATGATGATATAATATCAGGTTTAAAAGAAGCTCTTCGGGTTGGGACTGATAGTAGTTGTAAA
>CAMBTV010000046.1 GCA_945870835.1 Chitinophaga pinensis | reverse complement strand
AAATATTTTGAATTGTAAAAAATCATAGGTGTAAAAGCTTTCAAAAAAAAATTTACACCTATAAAAAATCTCTTCATTTAATTATGGAGAGATTTTTTTTACTTAAATATTTAGAAAATGTTTAAGGCTTCCATGGACAAGGAATAGGTCCTAATCCAGACTGGGCTGGCAGATGAATGATAACAGACAACTCGGTGCTGTACATTGACAACGCCCCCGTATTTTTTGTGTAGGCAGGGATATCATAAGTAAGACCAACATTTACATTGTTGTATTTCATGCCAATATAAGGATATACAACATCCTGGTATCGGTACCAAGCCCCAGCAAATAGTACTTTTTCTCTACTAAAATCTCCTGAAACATCTATTCCCAAAGAGCCCCCGGCAGTGATAAGGCTCGACTTTGATTGTTGCTGAAAGATTGAATTCATATTTACCAAAAGCAAATCAGAAATGACATAAGACATATTCATATTTACCACATACTTTTTAATAAGGCGTTGATTGGGATCATTAAAAAATGTTTGTTGTGGAGAATTTAAATTATGCACACTTACTCCAGCATCTAAATCAAAATCATCTGTATGATAATTATATACTAAGCCCGTTGACAGCGTTAAAAAAGGTTTCATCTGTCCTAACGCTACTTCCCCCGTTGGTAAACTTGCATCAAATCCACCATTGGTAAGTTGTTCTCCAAAATTCAAAATACTGTAATCAACTTTTCTTTGTCCAAACAATAAACCAAAACCCAATCCGATGCGATTGTTTTCATCTAGATCAGCCAAGTATGAAAAACCATTTGAAATATAATTACTTACCAAAGCGCCACTCATCGATCGGTCACTCATTAAATACAAACTTCCAAATACTGGACCAGTAACAGAATTTTTATCCATCAACATAGCTTCTCCGCCTACGGTAAAAGTTCTGTAAGTAATTTGTGAATTATTTCTTTGCTGACGATAATTACTTGCAAGCTTCCATTTTCCCTTTACGCTAGTGGTAGTTAAAGAAGGATTAATAAATTGAGGTGCTAAAAAAAATTGTGAAAAATGAGGGTCCTGGGCATTGGTTACCCCTGCCATAAAACATAATAAACTGATCAATATAATTCTTTTGTTCATTAACGTAATATTAGAGTTTGCCCATTTCGTTGAATTTTATTACCCGACGCGGAAATACCTTCAGCAAACCATGAATACACTTCAGCAGGCTGAGCCATTCCTTTAAAAGTTCCATCCCAAAAAACACTTGAATTACTAGTTTCAAAAACTAGATTTCCCCAACGATTGAATATCCTGAAATATTGAAAGCTTTCAATACCAGGCGCCGCAATTTTTAACTTATCATTGCGACCATCGTTATTAGGAGAAAATGCATTGGGTACAAAAAAATCTGCTTTATCAAAAATCAATACACTCAACGAATCATTAAAAATACAGCCTCCATCATTGGTTATTTTTATTACATAATTAGTGGCAGTAGTAAAATTAAAATTAGGTGATATAGTGGATGCATTACTAAGACCAGTGATAGGACTCCAAGCATATGTTTTTCCAATCGCTCTGGCAGAAAGTTTTGTATTGGTACTTTTTAAAGCAAAAACATTTGGATATCTTATAGCCAAAGGGGGCACTTCAATTTTAATATTTTTGGATAACGTTTTCGCTATCAATGGACAGTTGGTAGGGGTAATAGTAAGTTTAACTGTATATGTTTTTTCAACCAAAAAGCTATGAGTGGGTGAAGTGGAAGAAGAGATTCCACTATCTCCAAAATCCCAAAGCATTGTAACTGGACCAGACAAATTAGTGGTAGAAGAATTGGTAAAAATAATGGGGGTGTTGATACAATATTTGTCGAAGCTATATCCTACAATAGGTGCATTGTTAAGCACTAAAGTGGCAGTCTGTTGAACAAAATTTGTACAGCCTTTATCGGTAATTAATTTTACAGAATACAAGCCGGCAACAGTAGCAGAATAATTAGCTGCAGCTGCCCCTGCAATTGAATTACCATTTAAATACCATTCATATGTATTTCCACCGGTAGCAGTAAGGACAACAGAAGAACCCTCACATATTATTCCATTATTAGAAGCAGCAATGGTTCCTGTTGGAAGGCTATTAATTATTACTGTACCAGTTTTATTAACCTGTCCACAACCACCCACTAAAGAAATAGTATAATTAAATACTCCAGTGACGGAGGGGGTACCAGTAATTTTGATTTTATTAGATTGAAAAACTGCTTGCACTCCCGTTGGCAATCCAGTTATTGTAAAACCTGTAGCGCCTACTGTAGTATATTCAATGGTAGTAATATTATTGCCAATACAGATGGATTGGCTATCGGTAGTTGCAGCAGAGGAAAGCGTTATAGTATTTTCTGGAGTTACATTTATATCACCCAATTTATCTGCTATAGCACAACCCCCTATCAAAGAAATTTTATAATTAAAAGAACCTGATATGGATGGTGAACCGCTCAATACAATTGCATCGTTTGACCATACTCCTGAAACGCCAACAGGCAGGCCAGTGAAATTTGCTCCTGTTGCACCAGTTGTGTTATAGGTTATATTATCAATGGCTGTATTAATACATTTTAGTTGATTATCAGTTCCCGTTATTGAACTCAAGGCAATGGTATTTTTCGGCTTAACGGCAATGGTTCCAGTAGTTGTAACTACACCACATCCTCCAGTTAATGCAATGGTATAAGTGAGTGCGGTTCCAACAACAGTAGGTGTACCACTAATCGTTAATACATTATTTGACCAAGTACCTGTGATGCCTGATGGCAAGTTGGTTACAGTAGCGCCTGTAGCAACAGTAGTAGCAAAAATAATTGGAGTCATTGCAGTGTTAGCGCAAACTGATTGGACATCAGTTCCAACTGCGGATGTTCTAGTGACGGTATTGTTTGCCAACACATTTATGGTTCCAGTAGTTGTAATTACACCACAGCCACCTATTAACGTAACGGTGTAAGTTTGGGCAGCAACAGAAATGGTTGGAGTTCCACTGATAGTGATTGTATTATTAGACCAAACTCCAGTTACCCCAGTAGGTAAACCTGTGAAACTAGCTCCAGTTGCTCCAGTTGTTGAATAAGTAATCGATGTGATGGCTGAATTGATACAAACAGTCTGCGCGATAGTACTAGCAGCTGATGTACGAGTCACCGTATTATTCGGTGTAACTGCAATGGTTCCAGTAGTTGTAAATACACCACAACCGCCAGTTAAATTAACTGTGTATGTTTTGGCAGAACCAGCAACAGTAGGTGTTCCACTGATTGTTAAAATATTATTTGACCATGAACTACTAACACCTGAAGGCAAGTTAGTAACGTTAGCACCAGTAGCTACAGTAGAAGCATAGGTAATATTAGAGATCGCCGTATTGATACAAACCGTCTGTGTTTCGGTTGCTAAAGCTGATGATCTATTTGCTGTATTATTTGCAGACACCGTGATGGTTCCAGTAGTTGTAATTACACCGCAGCCCCCTGTTAAAGTAACAGTATAAGTTTGTGCAGCATTAGAAATTGTTGGAGTTCCGCTAATAGTGATTATATTATTAGACCAAACTCCATTAACACCAGCAGGCAAACCACTGAATGTAGCACCGGTAGCTCCTATAGTCGAATAAGTGATAGGAGTCATTGCAGTATTGATACAAACCGTTTGCGCAACTGTTCCAGCAGCAGAGGTTCTAGTCACCGTATTATTTGCCGTAACTGAAATGGTACCTGTAGCTGTTATGACTCCGCAACCGCCTGTTAATGGTATGCTGTAATTAAATATTCCGCTTGAGCTCGGTGATCCACTGATGGTGATCGTATTGGAAGTCCAAGAAGCGCTTACCCCGGCGGGTAAGCCATTGGCAGCATTAATTCCACTACTAGAAATACCAGTTGCTCCTGTTGTTAAATGTGTAATATTAGTTAAAGCAGTATTGATACATATCGTTGGAGTGGAGGAGGAATTACCTACTGTGTTTATTGATTTTACCGTAGTAGCAATCGATGAAGTGGCTGATGCAGCAGTGCAATTATTTGAATTGGAATAGTTGATAGTAACCGTTTTACTTCCAGTAGTCAACCATTTTAGAGTGACGGAATTGCTCGATGTAGTTCCTCCAGATGTAATCGTATAATCGGTATTTAAGATTCCGGGTATTGTCCAAATATAATTGGCTTGACCAGATTGAGTTGAATAGGTTACATCAATACCTGGACAGGCAGTAGCTCCGGGTTCTGCAATAAAAGAAGGGGAAGGAAGTGAATTTACAACTACAACCCAATTACCTAATGACAAGGCATAGGTTAAATTACATGTTCCATCCTTGGCATAACGTGTGAAAGTTGTTGTGGCTGTCAATCCAGCTTGGGGGTCATAAGTTGTCGAATTTGAACTCCCAATTTCTACCCCATTTGCATGCCATTTATAAGTTATTAAAGCATCGCCTCCTGAAGAAGCAATTGTACTGCCTATTATTACAGGGTTGTCATTGTAACAAATCGTTTCTCCTGTTGAACTAATAGTGCCTGCCGAAAAATTAGGCCTAACCGTTACTGTATAAGTTCCAGAGGATAAAAGAAAGGATAAATTACAAGTCCCATCTTTGGCATACCGTGTATACGTAGTAGTGGTTGTCAATCCCGTCGGAGGATCATAAGTTGCCGAATTTGAATTCGAAATATCTACTCCATTCGCCTGCCATTTATAAGTAATGGATGCATCGCCACCTGAAGAAGCTGTTGTACTGCCGATTAATATAGGATTTCCATTATAACAAATCGTTTCACCAGTTGAACTAATTTCTCCAGAAGAAAATATAGGAAGGAAAGTCACTGTCCAGGTTCCTGAAGAAACAATTGGTGTTGTATTACATAAGCCATCATTTGCATATCGACGATATGAAGTTGTGCTGGTCAATCCTGCGGGTGGTGTAAAGGTAGCTGCAGTTGCCAATGGAATCGCTGCAATAAACCCATCAGCGGATGAGCGCCAAGAATAAGTAATACTTCCATCGCCACCACTTGATGAAGTTGTATTTCCAATCGTTGTTGTTGGGTTACCAACATTGCAAATCCTTTCGCCCGTTACACTAATTTCTCCAGAAGAAAATGCAGCACGAACGGTAACTGTCCAAGTACCAATAGAAACAATTGCTGTTGTATTACATAAGCCATCATTTGCATACCGTCGATATGAAGTCGTGCTTGTCAATCCCGCGGGTGGAGTATAGGTTTCAGAAGTTGCCAATGGAATCGCTGCAATATACCCATCCGCCGATGAACGCCAAGAATAGGTAATGATTCCATTGCCTCCAGTCGATGCGGTAGTATTTCCAATCGTTAATGTTGGAGTACCGCCATTACAAATCGTTTCTCCTGTTGAACTAATTTCTCCAGAAGAAAATATAGATCTTACCGTCACTGTCCAGGTCCCTGTAGAAACAGTGGCTGTTGTGTTACACAAGCCATCATTTGCATATCGACGATATGAAGTCGTGGTTGTCAATCCTGCAGGTGGTGTATAATTAGCAGAAGTTGCCGATGGAATCGTTGCAACATACCCATCTGCGGATGATCGCCAAGAATAAGTAAAGATGCCATTACCGCCGCTCGATGCAGTGGTATTTCCTATCAATGATGGAGTGCCACCATAACAAATCGTTTCACCAATTGAACTAATTTCTCCAGAAGAAAATGCAGTACCGACAGTCACTGTCCATGTTCCTGTAGAAACAGATGGTGTTGTATTACATAAACCATCATTTGCATATCGACGATATGAAGTCGTTGTTGTCAATCCTGCGGGAGGTAAATAAGTAGCTGATGTAGCGGTAGTAATCGCTGCAGCAAATCCATCCGCGGATGATCGCCAAGAATAGGTAATGCTTGCATTACCACCAGTTGAAAAAGTAGTATTTCCAATCGTTAAAGTTGGGGTACCGCCACTACAAATCGTTTCGCCTGTTGAACTAATTTCTCCAGAAGAAAATACAGGTCTTACTGTCACTGTCCAGGTTCCTATCGAAACAGATGCTGTTGTATTACAAACCCCATCATTTGCATAACGACGATAAGTAGTAGTGCTCGTCAATCCTGCGGAAGGTGTATAGGTAACTGCTGTTGCAGATGGAATCGCTGCAACATACCCATCCACGGATGAACGCCAAGAATAAGTAATGATTCCATTACCTCCGCTAGATGCAGTAGTATTTAAAATCGATATTGGGGTACCACCATAACAAATCGTTTCGCCTATTGAACCAATTTCTCCAGAAGAAAATGCAGCACGGACAGTCACCGTCCAGGTTCCTACAGAAACAGTTGATGATGTATTACACAAACCATCATTTGCATAACGTCGGTATGAAGTTGTGCTTGTCAATACTGAGGATGGAGTATAAGTAGTAGCTGTTGCAGATGGAATGGCTGCAACAAACCCATCTGCGGATGAACGCCAAGAATAGGTAATGCTTGCATTACCTCCACTCGATGCAGTAGTACTTCCAATGGTTATGGTTGGAGTACCTCCATAACAAATCGTTTCGCCTGTTGAACTAATTTCTCCAGAAGTAAATGCAGGCCTTACTGTCACTGTCCAGGTTCCTATCGAAACAGATGCCGTTGTATTACATAAACCATCATTTGCATAACGACGATATGAAGTCGTGCTTGTCAATCCTGCGGGTGGCATATAGGTATCAGCAGTTGCAGATGGAATCGCTGCAACATACCCATCTGCGGATGAACGCCAAGAATAGGTAATGGTTCCATTACCTCCACTCGATGGGATAGTATTTCCGATAGTTGTTGTTGGGGTACCGCCATTGCAAATCGTTTCTCCTGTTGAACTAATAGTGCCAGTAATAAATATAGGAAGAACAGTCACTGTCCAGGTTCCTGCAGAAACCGTTGCCGTTGTATTACATATACCATCGTTTGCATAACGACGATACGAAGTCGTGCTGGTCAATCCTGCTGGTGGTGTATAAGTAGCAGCAGTTGCAGAAGGAATCACTGCAACAAACCCATCCGCTGACGAACGCCAAGAATAAGTAATACTTCCATTGCCTCCACTCGATGCGGTAGTAATTCCAATCAATGTTGGTGTACCAGCATAACAGATCGTTTCGCCTGTTGAACTTATTTCTCCAGAAGTAAATATTGGTCTAACCGCTACAGCCAATATTGATGGCCCACTTGTATTGGTTACTAAACCGATAACATTACCCGCAGTAACGGAGACATTTCCATCCTGACCAAATGCGCCGGCAGAAACAGTAATTGAATTTGTACCATGACCGGCTGTGATTGTCCAGCCTGAGGGAACAGTCCAAGTATAATATGTAGCATTTGCAACTGGGGCCAAACTATAAACCAATCCTATAGAACTAGGACAAACATTTGCAGCTCCAGTAATTGATCCAGGAGTGGATGGTGGCACTGTTGGAGTAAATACAACATCAGTTGTAGCGCTTGCGGCAACTCCATTCACAGTAAACCGAAGAGTGGCTGTGGCTGAGGCAATGGGACTGGTTAATATAGCAGTATAGGTTCCATTATAATTATCGATTGTACTGGAAATAGTTCCAGCATTGGTTGTTATAACAACTACCCCTCCACTAGTAGTAAGATTTCCACCGGAACCGTTTAATAACTGAACCGTAATGGTTGATGTGGAAGTTCCATTAGCCTCAATACTGTTAGGCGAGGCTGATATGGTGGACGAATTAGGAGCAGGTGCAATTGGAACAGATCCGCAGATAGATATTACTGGAGTTTTGTCACATTCGAAAGAAAATATATTTTCATCCCAAAGAACATTATCCCCCATGCTTCCTCTGGTCTTATGACCAACATAACAAAATCTATCACTGCCTACTTTTAAATACACCAAGGTATGACCACCCATTTCACAAAATACAGCTGTTGTTCCTGCAGATCCGGCTGCTTGATTTGGGTTATATGTTACATTAGGAGGGTCAAAAGTTGAAACAGATCGGCCAAGCATACCTACATCTTCCTCACCCCAGGTATACAATTTACCATCCGAAGTAATTGCTGATGCACAAGGAATACCTGAAGTATGTTCTTGCACAGAAATGAAATTAATATTCGTGAAATTGTTAGAAATAGAGCTTTTAACATTTACCCAACTTTTTCTTTCAAGAGTTGAAAAGTCCCCACATTGTCTTTTTGAATTATCACCCAAGGTATAAAGACTACCTGAATTACTCAACAAATAATAAGTGTTTTTTGCACTATTTGGTGAATTTTTTGTTCCTCCCGTTACCCCAATCATTTTAGGAACATTTGCAACTGAAAATTCTGAAGGTAGGTCCATCTTTGTTGCGTATGATCTTGCTGCAGCATTAGTTTCATTTCCTAAATAGGTAGTATTGCCCCAGGTATATACTTCTCCATTTGCTGCCAAAGCCATAAAAGCGCTATTGTAATTGGCAGAAGAGGGTAAAGGACTAACTTGACCCCTAGCAGCTGTAATATTAGTTAAAGGGTTCCCACTACCAATAAATACTCGCTTCCAAGAAGATGAAGCAACACTACTGGCATCTCCCCCAAATGCCTCAACCGCTTGGCTAGTCTGTGTAATTAACCAAACACTTCCATTTCGTGGATAAGTAGAACCATTTTTTGTTACTATCAAAAGGGTTTTATAGGTAGCGAAAATACTAGCAACATCGTCCGGAACAATTCCATCGGGTAACCCAAAAGAATTAAATCCAGAATTTGAAGGTATCGTGATTTTTTGAAAATTAGGTGATGGTGTCAAATTAGTTGGAAGAACACCGCCGGAAATCCCTAAATTATAGCCAAGAGTATACAATCCGTCAGAGAATAATAAAACAACCTGATCTTTCCCTCCTTCTGCTCCTCCTCCAATAGTGCCCATTCTTGTTGTGGCTGGGGAAATTGGATTTAAAGGCCTAGGATCCAGCTGGTAGCCGTTACTATTTGCCATCCCTTCGCCCCAAACTGCAAAATTACCATCATTGGATTTTAACGCCAATGTACTATGATACCCACTAACAATTCTATCATAAATAGAAACAGAAGTACACTGAGCCTGAGATTGCTGGGGTAGAAAAAAAAGAATAGAAATAAATGCAAAAAGTAACCTTTGAAAATATCTTTTATTAATGGTTTTTATGGATGCTCTAAACATTGGAATTTATTATCAAAACAATTTATTATCTACTTCAAAATTTATTTAATCTAGATGGAAAACAGTTCTTAAAATAACTGACTCAATGATTGATTCGAATTACCAAGTTTTTATCCGACAATTTTAATTAATTAATACTAATCTGACATACCTTAACCACTAAAACTAATCAATGATTAACAATAAATAAAGTTAATTCTTTCCAAGCAATTAAAAATGAATTTAACATTCATTAATCAGTAGGAATTTTTAAAAAATAGACTTTTTGATGGTTAAATTATAATCTGCTAATTTAGAACCACTTCTGCATGCATTTCAGGAATCTCTACATTTTCAAAGCCTTTATTTTCTAAACGCTGCTTAAATGCCTGCTGCACAGGGTATTCTCCATGTACTATGAATAATTTAGCCACTTTTTTTATATCCTGACAAGCTAGAAAATGGAAGAGATCTTCGTAATCACCATGAGCACTCATACTGCGAATAGAACCTATTTCGGCATTCACTTCATGCAAAGCTCCATAAATATTGACCTCTTTTCTGCCAGCCAATAATTTTCCACCTAAAGATCTTGGTTCACAATAACCCGTCATTAGAATGGTATTTCTACTATTTTCAATTGTGTTACGAATATGATGCTTTACCCTTCCCGCATCTGCCATTCCGCTGGATGAAATAATTACAAATGGACCATTTCTAAAATTGAGCATTTTTGATTCTTCTACTGTCTCAATAAATTTCATTCCCCTAAAAGAAAAAGGATCATCATCTTGCTTCAAAACTTTTTGAATCGTTTGATTAAAATACTGAGGATACTTTTTTATTAACTTAGTTGCCTTCACACTCAGTGGACTATCCACAAAATAATCTACAGCAGGTAGCCTTCGTTCCAACTCCAATTGATTGAGTGCATATAAAATTTCTTGGGTTCTCCCTACACTAAATGCTGGTAAAATAAGTTTGCCTTTTTTTTGAATACAGGCTTTTTCAATCCACTCAAGCAATTGATCAGTGGTACCCGTTTGCGTATTATGCAAACTATTTCCATAAGTAGATTCTAAAATAATATAGTCGGCCTGTGAAAAAACTTCCGGTGCTTTTAAAATCGCATCGTTGTATCTTCCAACATCCCCACTAAAACTAAGCCGCTTATTAATCCCATTCTCTTTTATTTTAAGATGAACAGCAGCACTGCCGATGATATGACCGGTATCGGTAAATAAGACCTCCACATTTTCATCAATGGTAAACCAATTTCCATAGTCAACGGTTACAAAATGATCCATTGCAGCCAAGGCTGCTGCTGTATCATACAATGGTTTTAATAAAGGCAAATGCTCCTGATGCCTTTTTTTATTTTCATATTTTATTTCATTCTCCTGAATGCCAGCAGAATCTTCCAATAATATACCTGATAAATCTTTGGTTGCGGGGGTACAAAATATTTTTCCATTAAAACCATCCTGTACTAATTTAGGAATCAACCCACTGTGATCAATGTGCGCATGTGATAAAATTAAATGAGTAACCTCCGTTGGCTGAAATCCCCAATGGCCATTCATTGAATCGGTATCCTTACCCATTCCCTGAAACATGCCACAGTCTAATAAATACTTTTTACCGTTGGAAAGCGTTAACAAGTGTTTGGAACCAGTAACTGTTCTAGCCGCTCCGTGAAATGAAATTTTCATATACTGTATATTTTATTGAAAATAAATTCCCCTAAGAATAAAATTCATTGCTTTCATTTACTAACTATGTTATAGACGAGATATAGCAATGAACGTAAAGTAATTGGTTAAATTTGCTATTGAAGTTACTAAAAAAAGGCTGCTATCAATAATAAAATTGAAACGCGAAAAAGAGAAAATATAGGGAGACTTATTTTTTAACTTTAAAAGACCAGGTGATCAAAAATTCTGCAACTATTTCACCTGCTTCATTTCTACCTACCGACTTAGCAGTTAATACACGTCCTTCTCCGCTGGAGATTGCCTCAAGTACCGTGCGATTAAAAGAATCACCCTCTTCACAAAGAAAGCTAGTTTTACCGGTAGCCTTTTTAAAATACTTTGCCTCCAAGCCAGTAACCAACATAGAGATTGAAGGATCAACCTGATAGGTATTCATCATGGCTAAAAGACCTGTACTCAACTCGGCTGCCATTGCAAGACATGCAAAATAAGTGGACTTAAAAGGATTTTTAGAAAACCATTTATACGGAACCGTTACCAACGCTTTGGAAGAATCAAAAGCTTGTACCCTAAGGCCAGAAAAAAAAGCACTGGGTAATTTAGCAAACAAGAAAAGCCTGAATTTTACAGGGTGCAGTATGAGCTGTATGAACTTTTCTTTTCCAGTGATCATATTTAAAAATTACTAAGGAAGAAAATATTATTTGATTACTTATTCTATTGATAAGTTTTAGCATCCAAAGCATTGGGTGTCCAAGCAGTCAAAAATCCCATTACCTTTTTTTGATCATAGCTTTTTTTGCCATCCTCCAAATATTCACTACTTTGAGTATGGATGCGCTCTCCTTTAGTATTTAAAACAATGAAAACTGGAAATCCAAAGCGTTGAGGAAAACCATATTTAGCCAACAAGGCTTCATTTCTATTTTCCTTGCTATAATTTAAATGATACCAAACAAAACTACTATTGAGTATTGAATCTATTTGTGCATCTTCTTTTGCAAACCTTGCAAATTCAATACACCAACTGCACCAATTTCCACCCGTCTGCAACAAAACATGCTTTTTTTCTGCCGCCGCCTTTTTTAAGGCAGCTGCTATATCCTTGGTAGCATTGGCTTCTGGATTATATAACTTTTTTGATTCCTGCTGTGCTGAAGCTGAGAAGGAAATAAAACATAGCGCAAAAAAAATAAAAACCTTCATTGTAGGAATTGATTTAGTTAAATAATTTTATAAAATTTGATTTCTTAACAAGTCTTCAAACACATCTCTTTGACGAACCAATTTAGCTTTCCCCTCTACCACCATCACCTCTGCTGGCTTAAGTCTAGAATTAAAATTAGAGGCCATCTCAAATCCATAGGCACCAGCATTGTAAAAAACCAAATAATCACCTTCTCTTACCTCAGTCAATTTTCGATCCCAAGCAAAAGTGTCTGTTTCACAAATATTTCCAACCACGTTGTAAATTCTTTCAGGTCCTGTAGTGTTAGAAATATTTTCAATGTGGTGATAGGCATCATACATCATCGGTCTAATCAAATGATTAAAGCCACTGTTTACCCCAGCAAAAACAGCTGCAGGCGTTTGCTTAATTACATTTGTTTTAACTACAAAATATCCGCACTGGCTTACTAAATATTTTCCAGGCTCAAACCACACTTGTAATTTTTTCCCTGTTTCTTTTTCAAAATCAATAAATGCCTGAGTTACTTTTTTACCTAAATCATTGATATCAGTTTCTGCATCTCCAGGCTGGTAAGGCACTTTAAAACCACTTCCTAAATCAATGAATTCAAGATTTGGAAAATGAGCAGCTATAGAAAACATCACATCTAGCCCCTCCAAAAATACTCGTACATCTTTTATCTCGCTACCGGTATGCATATGGATACCCGTTACATTTAGGTTTGTACTTTTTACAATCCGCTCAATATGACGCATCTGATGAATAGAGATTCCAAACTTACTATCAATATGACCGGTCGAAATTTTATAATTACCACCCGCCATAATATGCGGATTCAGACGAATACACACAGGATAGCTATTACCAAACTTATGGCCAAACTGTTCAAGAATAGAGATATTATCAATATTAATATTAACCCCCAATCCCTTTACTTCCACCACCTCTTCAAAATCAACACAGTTAGGCGTATACAGAATGTCCTTTTTATCGAAACCTGCCAATAAGCCCAATTTTACTTCATTTATACTCACACAATCTAGCGATGCACCAATTGACTGTATGTATTTTAATACATTGAGGTTCGTGAGCGACTTACAGGCATAAAAAAAACGAGCATTGCAATTTGAAAATGCTTTTTTCAATTTCTTGTACTGCTCTGCAATACGCTCTGCATGATAAATATATACGGGTGTTCCAAATTCATCCGCAATGGCTATTAATTGCTCTTGGGTCAGGTTTTTAGACATATTAAATTATAAATAGTAAGTAATGTTTTGTAAATGTAGGTGCTTCTTTTATAAAAAAAGGTATGAGAAACATTTGTCATCATACCTTTTTTACTATCGTTAACATAAAAAATTATGATTCATCCTTTGTTTCGTCCTCCTTCACCTGTTTATTTTCAGGCCCTTCATTTGTAGCAGTCGATCCATCACTATTTTGCTCAATTGACAACTCATCCAGTTCTTCAACAATTTTTCCATCTTCGTCCACCACTAACGCACTCACTCCTTCCCCTTCAATTTCTTCAGCTGCATTGGTTTGATTAATTACAGTAGCTTGTACCAACTCTTCCATCAACACTTCATTAATTTTTGGAAGATCGTCTTTGGTATTAATTCCAAAGTAATCCATAAAAGATTTTGAAGTAGTATAGATCAATGGTTTTCCTACCGCTTCTTCATTTCTACCTGCAATTATTACTAAATCTTTTTCCAATAATTTTTGTACGGCATAATCACAATTAACTCCACGAATAGATTCAATTTCACTTTTGGTAATGGGCTGCTTGTAGGCAATAATTGCCAAGGTTTCTAAAGCCGCGTTGGAAAGTCGCTTTAAAAATTTATCACCATTTAGCTGTGCAATGGTTTTATGATATTCCATTTTGGTAAGAAACTGCCATCCACCTCCGCTTTGCTTTAATTCAAAAGCATAAAACTCAGAACTGTATTTTTCACGAATACCTTCCACAGCAGAATCTACCTGATCTAGGGTAGCCCTATCTTCTATAAAGCCCAAGGCATTGTTAAGCAACTCCACCAAATCCAAGTTGGTTAAGGGCTTATCACTTGCAAATATCAAGGCTTCAATATGTGGTATGATTTGCGAAAGTTCCATTTATTATTAAAGTGCTATTTTTTTAAACCTAGAAACGTGACAATTATTAAAACAATGAATACTTTCAAGCAGCTAAGCTTCACATTAGCACTTGTATTTTATCCATTCAATGCAGCTGCTCCACTTACGATTTCTGTCAACTCGGTGGTGATGGCTGCCTGTCTTGCTCTATTGTAACTTATTTTAAGTGATTTTAATAATTCGTTGGCATTGTCACTCGCCTTATCCATTGCAGTCATTCTTGCACCATGTTCACTTGCATTCGCATCCAATACTGCCTTAAATAATTGAGTGTTTAAAATTTTAGGCATCAACTCACGAATTAGAATTTCTTTTTCTGGCTCAAAAATAAAATCAGCTTTTTTTTCTCCGGCTTGTTTTTCTAATTTTTGTACAGGAAGAAACGGCTCTGAAACAAAAACTTGAGTACCTGCATTCTTAAATTCGCTGTAAATTAATTCAACTGCATCAATTTCTTTATTTGAAAAAGCCTCCATAGCATATTTTGCAGCAGCTTGTACTTTATCAAAACTCAGCCCCGTAAAAATATCCCAATAAAGATCTACTACTTTAAATCCTCCTTTGGTGAAGTGCTCATATCCTTTTTTTCCAATCGGCAAAATTTGTACATTTCCTTTAGCCTGTTGGCTGCTGTATTTATCTTGGATAAGTTGACGGGTAAGTTTAATCAGATTGCTATTATATCCACCACATAATCCACGATCACTGGTAACAATAATAACCAACACTTTTTCTACTGCTCTTTCTGTAGCGAGCGTTAAATTAATATCCCCATCGCTATTGCTAACAATATTACCTAAAACCTCCTGCAATTTTTTAGCATAAGGCCGCATCTGGGTAATAGCATCTTGAGCACGACGAAGTTTAGCAGCACTCACCATTTTCATAGCTTTGGTTATCTGCTGGGTACTTTGAACACTCTTAATTCGGTTACGAACTTCTTTTAACGCGCCTGACATAACAAGGATTGATAATTAATTTGAATAGTTACTTTTCGGGGGACAAAGGTAGGGCAAAAAACAATAAAAATGGGAGAGCTTTTCAACAAAAAAAAGCAAAAAAGGCGGTTTTGTGCAAAAAGGTACCAATTAAGGATCATTTTTTAAATATTAGAAAAAAAGCAGACCATCAATTTTTTAATCCCCTTACTCATAAAACTACCCATCGTTATTTTATTTTTTAAAAGAAAAAAACGAAAGGGTGCAGTTTGGATGACTGTTTTAATTAATACAACAACTTGGTCGATT
>CAMBTV010000045.1 GCA_945870835.1 Chitinophaga pinensis | reverse complement strand
AATTAATTAAATAAGTTAAAATTGTCAAATTTAAAGAAGGAGTATCAATTATTTAAGTTTCTTTCGTTGGGCAATTGGAAATTTTTTGTTGCAGGTTTGGCCTTATCCATTTTATGGCCCTCAGCTTCAACGGCAACCAAATTAGGATTGACATCTGCACAACCTTTTGTAATTTCTTCCACTCGATTTTTAATTGCTGGATTAATAATGCTTTTTATTTCCCATGTTGTTTTAGGCAATCGATTGCCATCGAAAGCAGAATGGAAATCAATTATTGTGTATGGTTTTTTGAACGTTTCTCTTTATTTAGGATTATACATTATTGCGATGCAAGAGGTTTCAGCTGGTTTGGGTAGTTTGGCAATTGCTATCAACCCAGTATTCATCTCTTTAATTGCTGTCAGCCTTTTTGCTCATACCATCACAAAACGTCACGTACTAAGTTTGGTAATGTGCCTATTGGGTGTTACAATAGCTGCATTTCCCTTGATAAAAAATAGTTTTGCTACTCCATTTGGAATAGCGCTTTTGCTCACTAGTATGATCATTTATTCATTTGCCACTGTTTATTATTCTCGGGTTCAGTGGAATGGGCTTCAGATCTTAACCATCAATGGATGGCAAACAATCATAGGTGGAATTTTTACATTTCCTATTTTATTGATTACGTATCAACCGGAGAAAAATTTATATGACGCTAATTTTTGGAAATCCGTTATTTGGTTATCAATACCTGTTTCAATTGTAGCGGTTCAGCTATGGTTGTATTTGGTTAAACAGAACCCTATAAATGCTTCATTTTGGCTTTTTTTATGTCCGATATTTGGTTTTGCATTTGCAAAAATAATGATGCAAGAACCGATCAGTTGGTTCACTTTTTTAGGAGTATTGTTGGTGTTGTCTGGACTTTATTTGGTACAGCGAATTAAAAAATAGCCTGGATCAACTACTGCATAATTTAGATTCAAATATAAATTGGCTCAGATACGCAATGAATACTGACCAGCTAGGATGATATTTTTGTTATTTGAATACCAAAAAATAAAATTTTTCTTTCATTTTCAAGGTTTAATTCAACAGTATTTGATTTTTATGTGATTATTTGCAATTTTTTCCTAATTAGAATGGATATTTGCAAATAATTAAATAATCAATAATGAGCCAAATGCCAAGTACACTGTTTGATAAAGTTTGGGATGCCCACGTGGTGAGAAAAATAGAAGATGGTCCAGATGTTTTTTTTATAGACCGTCATTTTATTCATGAAGTAACTAGTCCAGTAGCTTTTTTGGGTTTGGAAAATAGAGGTTTAAAAGTAATGTATCCAGAACATACTTTTGCAACAGCCGACCACAATACACCTACTATTAATCAACATTTACCTGTTGGTGATCCATTATCTGCTAATCAGCTAATGGCATTAGAGCAAAATTCTGCAAAATATGGTATTTCCCATTGGGGATTAGGTAACCCAAAAAATGGAATTGTGCATGTAGTTGGACCAGAAAACGGCATTACTCTTCCTGGTATGACTATCGTTTGTGGTGACTCACATACCTCTACTCATGGTGCCTTTGGTGCTATAGCTTTTGGTATTGGTACCTCTGAAGTAGAAATGGTATTGTCATCTCAATGTATCATGCAACCTAAGCCATTGAAAATGCGTATCAACGTAAACGGTAGTTTGGGCAAGGCCGTTACTCCTAAAGATGTGACACTTTATATTATTTCAAAATTAACTACAGCAGGAGCTACGGGATACTTTGTAGAATATGCGGGGGATGTGTTCGAAAAAATGAGTATGGAAGGTCGTATGACCGTTTGTAATATGAGTATTGAAATGGGAGCTCGTGGCGGAATGATTGCTCCTGATGAAACTACTTTTTCGTATATCAATGGCCGTGAGTTAGCTCCTAAGGGCGCTGCTTGGGATAAAGCACTCGCTTATTGGAAAACCCTTTCTACCGATGCGGGTGCAATCTTTGATAAGGAATACAACTTTGATGCAGCAGATATTGAACCAATGATTACCTATGGTACCAATCCTGGAATGGGTATGGGTATTTCTCAATCTATTCCAAAAGGTATTGATTTGAAAGGTGGCACAGCTACTTATGAAAAGTCATTGGCATATATGGGCTTTCAAGAAAAAGATCAAATGATTGGTAAAAAAGTTGATTTCGTATTTATTGGAAGTTGTACCAATGGACGTATTGAAGATTTTAGGGCTTTTGCATCCATCATAAAAGGAAGAAAAAAAGCGGAACACGTTACAGCTTGGATCGTACCCGGATCTCACATAGTAGAGGCTCAAATTAAAGAAGAAGGTATTTTGGATATTCTTACAGATGCAGGATTTTTGTTACGTCAACCTGGTTGCTCGGCTTGCCTTGCTATGAATGATGATAAAGTACCTGCAGGAAAATATGCTGTTAGTACAAGTAACAGAAATTTTGAAGGTCGACAAGGTCCTGGGAGTAGAACTATGCTGGCAAGTCCTTTGGTAGCAGCTGCAGCTGCAGTAACCGGTTACGTTACGGACCCTAGAGAATTGATGTAATTCTTAGGATGTTAGATTTATGAGTTCAGTTTTCAGTTAAATCAATTATTAATTATTTTTATGGCATACGATAAATTTACTACCCTTACCAGTTCTGCAGTTCCTTTACCTATTGAGAATGTAGATACGGATCAAATTATACCTGCAAGGTTTTTGAAAGCTACTAAGCGCGAAGCATTTGGAGAAAATTTGTTTAGAGATTGGAGGTATAATTCTGATGACTCACCTAAGCAAGATTTTGTTTTAAATAATCCTATTTATTCAGGAAAGATTCTAGTAGGCGGAAACAATTTTGGAAGTGGAAGCAGTCGTGAACATGCGGCATGGGCTATTTATGACTATGGTTTTCGTTGTGTAGTATCAAGTTTCTTTGCAGATATTTTTAAAAACAATGCAATCAACATGGGTATTTTACCGGTACAGGTAAGCCCCGAATTTTTAATACAAATTTTTTCTGCTATTGAGTTAGATCCCCATACTAAAATTGAGGTAAGTTTACCCAATCAAGCAATTGTGATTCAATCTACTGGGGCTAGCGAATCATTTGAGATCAATGGATATAAGAAAAATAACCTGATCAATGGATTTGATGACATCGATTATTTGCAAGCAATGAAATCAGAAATTAGTGCATTCGCTACAGCAAGAGCAGTGTAGGAGTAAATGTGGTGAATGGGCAATGGTGAATGGGCAATGGTGAATGGTGAATGGGCAGTGGTGAATGGTGAATGGTGAATGGGCAATAGTGAATGGGCAATGGTGAATGGGCAAAGCTTAGTAAGCTGTTTTTGTTTTTCAACTTTTTTAAAAAAATGAAATTATTTAAGATTATAGGAAATCATGTTTAAAAAAATAAACTTTAAAATATTTAAATTCACCATTGACCATTGACAATTCACCATTCACCATTCACCATTTTTAACTCAGCGATTGCTGCAATCAATTGAAAAATACTACTCGGCATATTGAAATAATGGATACCACTCTTCGTGATGGTGAACAGACTAGTGGTGTATCATTTTCTGCTTCTGAAAAATTAACCATTGCTCAACTTTTACTCACTGAAGTAAAAGTTGACAGAATTGAAATTGCTTCAGCAAGAGTATCGGAAGGTGAGTTTATTGCTGTAAAAAAAATTACAGATTGGGCACGTGCTAATGGCTATATCAACCAAGTAGAGGTTCTTACTTTCGTAGATGGCTCAACATCTGTAAATTGGATGTTAGAGGCAGGAGCTGTAGTAATGAATTTATTAACCAAAGGCTCACTCAATCATCTTACTCATCAGTTAAAAAAAACACCCGAAGAGCATTTTGCAGAAATTGAAAAACTTATTCAGTTAGCTACTCAAAAAGGGTTACAGTGTAATGTGTATTTGGAAGACTGGAGCAATGGGATGCGCAATTCGAAAGAATACGTATTACAGTATTTAGATTTTATCCAACACCAACCCATCAAGAGAGTTTTATTACCTGATACCCTAGGGGTATTAATTCCTACTGAAACATTTGATTATGTGTCGGAGTTGGTTAACCGTTATCCAGCATTGCATTTTGATTTTCATGCTCACAATGATTACGATTTAAGTATTGCTAATGTGATGGAAGCGGTAAAAGCAGGGGCGCATGGTTTACATCTTACTGTAAATGGAATGGGGGAGAGAGCTGGTAATGCGCCACTGGCAAGTGCTATCGCCGTATTAAATGATTTTATTCCTGAAGTGAAAACAAATGTGGTAGAAAAATCTTTATATACAGCAAGTAAATTAGTAGAAGCATTTTCTGGATTTAGAATTTCGGCCAATATGCCAGTAGTTGGAGAAAATGTATTTACGCAAACTGCCGGAATTCATGCAGATGGAGACAAAAAGAATAATCTTTATTACAATGATTTAATGCCTGAACGATTTGGTCGTCAGCGGAAATATGCATTGGGCAAAACCAGTGGTAAGGCAAATATTGATAATAATTTGCAGCAATTGGGTATTCAATTATCAGATGATGATTTAAAGAAAGTTACTCAGCGAGTAATTGAGTTGGGTGATAGAAAAGAAATGGTAACGCAGGCTGATTTGCCCTATATTATTTCTGATATTTTAGATAGCAATAATATAGAGCAAAAAATACTGATCAAAAATTATGTACTCACTCATTCAAAAGATTTAAAGCCTTCGGTTACCTTGCACATATGCATAGATGGAGAGTTGTTTGAAGAGCATGCTCAAGGCGATGGACAATATGATGCCTTTGTAAATGCGCTAAAGAAAATTTATAAGCTAAAGAAAATAGAATTGCCTTTGCTGGTAGACTATACGGTTCGCATTCCTCCGGGTGGTAAATCTGATGCACTGTGTGAAACAATTATTACTTGGTTGCACAATGGAAAAGAATTTAAAACAAGAGGTTTAGATAGTGATCAGACTGTTGCTGCAATCAAAGCAACTGAAAAAATGTTAAATATAATTTGATAATTTACAACACAATCCCAATAATTTAAAATGGCAAAGAAAAATATTCTAATTGTTCCAGGTGATGGAATTGGTCAGGAAGTAACTGCGGTAGGAAAAAAAGTTCTTGATAAAATTGCTACTAAGTTTGGACACGAATTTACTTACGATGAAGCTTTAATTGGACATGTGGCTATTGAAGCCACTGGTAATCCTTTGCCTGAAGAGTCTTTAATAAAAATGAAAAATTCGGACGCAGTTCTTTTTGGAGCTGTCGGTCATCCAAAATATGACAATGATCCTTCTGCTAAAGTTCGTCCCGAACAAGGGTTATTAAAGATGAGAAAAGAATTGGGACTATATGCCAACCTTCGTCCTATTAAATTATTCGATGAGTTATTATCAGCTTCTAGTATCAAGCCTGAAATTTTAAAAGGTGCAGATATTTTATTTTTTAGAGAGCTAACAGGTGACATATATTTTGGTGAAAAAGGAAGAAAGAATGATGGTGATACCGCTTATGATATTGCTGAATACAGCCGTTATGAGGTTCAAAGAATAGGTAGAAAAGCTTTTGAAGCAGCTAGAACAAGAAGGAAAAAACTGTGTTCCGTAGACAAGGCGAATGTTTTAGAGACCAGCCGTTTATGGAGAGAAGAAATTCAGAAATTGGCTCTTGAATATCCCGATGTAGCGGTTGAACATCAGTTTGTAGATTCTACTGCCATGCTTTTAATAAAAGACCCTTGTCGTTTTGATGTAGTAGTTACTGCTAATTTATTCGGAGATATTTTAACCGATGAAGCATCTCAAATTGCAGGTTCAATGGGGATGCTCGCTTCTGCTTCTATTGGGGATGGTACAGGTGTGTATGAACCCATTCATGGTTCTGCTCATGATATTACGGGTATGGGAGTTGCTAATCCATTGGCTTCTATATTATCGGTTGCTTTATTGTTAGACATCTCTTTTGAAATGAAGGCTGAGTCTGAACTAGTCATTAATGCAGTTGATAAAGTATTGAAAGAGGGGTATCGTACGCGTGATATTGCAGATGCTACTACTGCATCTGATAAAATATTGGGTACTGAAGCAATGGGAAATGAAGTGTTGAAATTTTTATAATTCAAATTTATTAGAACTAGCTTATAAATGGTGAAATGCTATTTATAAGCTTTTTTTTATCCGAAAAACGTTGAATAAATTAAAAATAGATTATTATTGTTATGCTATTAACGAACAAATTTTTTTTCTACATTTAAATCTGCTTATGAATAAATTACAGATTGCTGATTACATTGTTTTCTTTGTATACTTTATTGCAGTTTCATCCTACGGATATTATATTTATCATAAAAAGAAATCTACCACTGCTAGTTCCAAAGATTTTTTTCTTGCTGAAGGCTCACTTACCTGGTGGGCGATTGGAGCTTCCTTGATTGCTTCAAACATTTCAGCTGAACATTTTATTGGCATGTCTGGATCAGGCTTTGCTTTAGGTCTTGCTATTTCTACTTATGAATGGATGGCGGCTGCTACTCTTATTATAGTGGCCATATTTATAATTCCTATTTATCTCAAAAATAAGATTTTTACAATGCCTCAATTTTTGTCAAGGCGGTACAACGATAAAGTGAGTACCATCATGGCTGTTTTTTGGTTACTAGTTTATGTATTTGTTAATCTTACTTCTATTATTTATTTGGGTGCGCTGGCAATCTCTTCTATTTCTCCAATCAGTTTTGAATGGTGCATTGTAGGATTGGTAATTTTTTCTATGGTAGTTACTTTGGGTGGAATGAAAGTAATTGGATATACCGATGTGATTCAAGTAATTGTTTTGATCATTGGAGGATTGGTAACAACTTATCTTTCTCTTTCATTGTTGTCAGAGGAGTATGGTTTCGGTAAAAATATTTTCAAAGGACTGTCTATATTGCGTTCAGAGGCTCCGGGTCATTTTCATATGATTTTTGATTCTTCTAATAAATATTACAAAGAACTTCCTGGTCTTTCGGTTTTGTTTGGTGGAATGTTAATTAATAACCTTGCTTATTGGGGATGTAATCAATATATTGTACAACGTGCACTGGGTGCTGATTTGAAGACTGCTCGCAAAGGAATATTATTTGCTGCTTTTTTAAAATTGTTAGTTCCCATTATTGCGGTATTGCCAGGTATCGTTATGTATGTACTTCATAATAAAGGATTGTTTCAACAAGAAATGTCTGATGGAGCGGGTATTATCAAGCCTGATCACGCTTATCCAACATTGATGAACTTATTACCCGCTGGTTTAAAAGGGATTGCTTTTGCTGCCCTTACTGCTGCTATTGTAGCCTCACTGGCTGGTAAAGCAAATAGTATCTCCACCATTTTTTCTTTGGATATTTATAAAAAGTTTTTTAACAAAGATGCATCTGAACGCAAGATGGTTTTAGTGGGAAGATGGGCAGTGATTATTTCAATGGTAATTGCAGGTATTGTTACCCCTGCTTTAAAATCTCTAGACCAAGCTTATCAGTTTATTCAGGAATATGTAGGCTTTATTTCTCCAGGTGTATTGGCTATTTTCTTATTAGGATTTTTCTGGAAAAGAACCACTGCTAAAGCTGCTATGGCAGGGGCTTTATTAACAATTCCTATTTCTACGGTATTAAAATTTTTACCAGTTTGGTCTAATGGCGCTTTTCCTGATTATCCTTTTTTAGATAGAATGACTATTGATTTTGTAGCAATCGTTTTGATTATGATTTCAATGAGTCTTCTTATGCCTAAAAACGATAAGGATACGCACACAATTGAGGTCGATACATCCATGTTTAAAATAACAACTGGTTTTGCAATTGGATCCATCATTATTGTTGGAATTCTTTCAGCATTATATACTGTTTTTTGGTAGTAGTTGCATTTTTTAATTTGATTATTTTGCTTTCTTTTTTTGTGTTGACTATTTGTTAATTATATGTTTTTTTCAGCTTTAAGCTCTTTTTTTGGATGCTATGAATGTTGGATTTTGATTTTTAATTAGGATATTTGAGAATTATAACAAAGTTATTTTCCAACTTATCTAGTAAGTAAAAAAAAATGAAAAATCGATCCATCTTCATTACTGTTGAAATTTTTGCTTTTCTGTTTTGTTTGGTTAATCCAAGTAAAGCTCAAACTACTGTAAAAATTGGAACCCAAATATGGATGAGTAAAAATTTGGATGTCAATAAGTATAGAAATGGGGATGATATCCCTTTTGTAGAAAATGATTCGGATTGGGCTAAATTGACTACAGGTGCTTGGTGTTACTACCAAAATAAAACTTCCAACGGGACTACTTATGGTAAATTATACAATCTTTATGCTGTAATTGATCCACGTGGATTAGCCCCTAAAGGCTATCATATTCCAACCGATGCTGAGTGGACTATTCTTACCGATTTTTTAGGTGGTATTGACATAGCTGGTGGCAAATTAAAGGAAAAGGGTATTATTCATTGGAAATCTCCAAATACGGGTGCAAACAATAGTAGTGGTTTTACAGCACTTCCAGGTGGATATCGCTACAGCGGTGGTAATTTTGGTTTTTTGGGTAATTATGGAATGTGGTGGAGTTCATCAGAGGGAGGAAGTAAAATACTTGGTTGGGATCGTTTCTTATATTCTAATGATACTGTTATAGGAAGGTTTGATGATTTCGAAAGGAGTGGAATGTCAGTACGCTGTATTTCAGATTAATTTTTTTGTGATTCCTTATCGCAATATTTTATTTTATGAAGACTACTATTTGAATAAGTGAAAAATTTATTCGTTGATTTTTTGGTTCATCTGATTTCTCTATCAATTGTTATTTAATAATTTCAAAAAGAATTGACAGGAATTTTAAAAAATTTCTCAGATATATTTTAGAAGTATAAATTACATGATTAGTCTGCAATGCAGCGAACAGACATGCCATAACTTTTATAACCAAAGTCTCTACCTACCAATCCATAAAGATTATCCGGATAACGATTCCAAGCAAAATAAGTGAAGCCCTCTGTAGAACTCCACCAAAAACCATTTACTCCCATACTAAAAAACGATCCATTGTCATCGCGATAACCTCCAGGTAGACCAGTAAATCCGCTGCTATTGGTAGCTCCGGTGTTAGGCCTAGGCCAATGCGTAGAGCCTGCTTCTTTCATTTTAACACCAGCTTCTTCCTTACCTCCTAAATAATCGGTGAGAGTAGTCCAATCTTTATCAGATGGAATATGAAATCCTGCTGGCGCTAATCCACGTGGATCAAGAACTGCATACAAATTATACAATTTGCCATAAGTTGTACCGTTTGAATCAACATTTTCGTAATAACACCAGGCTCCATAAGTTAATCTTGACCAAGAAAGAGGGTCATTTACATGGGGTATTTCATCTCCATTTCTATACTTACTGACATCCAAATTTTTAGTAGTCCATGTTTGATTACCAATTTTTACAGTGTTTTGAGAATTAGCCTTAATGAATGAAGTATATATCAAAATCAAGCCTAATAGCAAAAAAATGTAAATGGTTTGTTTTTTCATTGTTCTACCAAAATTTGTTTAAGTGCCAATTTCACATAGACTAATTCATTTTAAAAATATCGAATTTAAATGATATTGCGTAATTTAATTATAATTTTTCTAATTGTTCTAACTTTTTAAGAGGTAGTATAAAACCCTAAAAATTATAACATTATTCAAAATACCTGATTTTGATTTTCAATTTCTTAAAATAATATCTCAATATTATTTATATTAATATAATATTTAATATAATAGAATTTTTTCTAAATAGTTTGATAAACTTTATAATAAAAATATATTTGTTGATAGCTTAAGTATTGTAGCTTCGTCAATATTTGATTAGATTAATTTTAAATTATCTTTTGATAACTTCTCTTCCATTTTATGCAAAATCATTTAAATGTTCTCGCAAAAAAAATAAATGGAGAACTCTTTCATGATTTCACATCAGTTCATCAAACTCAGTTACTTGCCTATTCTACCGATGCCTCTGTTTACCAAGAAAAACCTTTGGCAGTAGCATTACCAAAAGATGGTGAGGATATTAAGCTTTTGATTGATTTTGCAAATGTTCATAAGATAACTTTAATTCCAAGAGCAGCTGGTACTTCATTGGCTGGACAAGTAGTTGGTAATGGAATAGTGGTTGATATTTCTAAGTATTTTAATAAAATTTTAGAAGTCAATGCAAAGGAAAAATGGGTCAGGGTTCAGCCTGGTGTTATTAGAGATGATTTGAATCATTATTTACGTCCATTTGGATTGTTCTTTGGTCCTGAAACATCAACTGCTAATAGAGCAATGATTGGAGGAATGGTTGGAAATAATTCCTGTGGTTTACATAGCATCGTTTGGGGTTCTGTTAGAGAAAATTTGTTAGAACTGAATGCGATATTAAGTGATGGATCTGAGGCAAAGTTTGAAAATGAATCTATTCTTTCAAAGAATTGTAATGGATTAAAAAAAAATATTTATGATGGTCTTTATCAATTAATTTCCGATGATAAAAATAAAGATCTTATTCAACAGAATTTTCCAAAAGCATCAGTTGTAAGAAGAAACTCTGGATATGCATTGGATAGTATTTTAGCAATGGAGCCATTTACCAAAAATGGTTCTCCATTTAATCTTTGTAAACTTATGGCAGGTTCCGAGGGAACTCTTGCTTTTACTACTTCAATCAAATTACAGCTCATTGATCTTCCGCCATCGGAAATTGCGTTGGTTTGTATTCATTGTAACTCTATAGATGAGGCGCTAAGAGCTAATAGGGTAGCGCTATCACAAAGTCCAATGGCATCTGAATTGGTGGATCGTTATATTATGAATTTTACCAAAGAACATCCTGAGTTTAAGAAAAATTGTTTTTTTATTGAAGGTGATCCAGCGGCTATTTTAATGGTGGAATTTATGGCTGATAGTTTAGATAAAGTAAATGATAAGGCCAATCAGTTGGTCAATCTTTTGCAAGAGCAAGGATATGGTTATGCATTTCCAGTTTTATTCAATGCTGATACTAAATATGCTTGGGATGTTAGAAAAGCTGGACTTGGGTTATTAAGAAATTTAAAAGGAGACTTGCAACCTGTCAATTTAATTGAAGATTGTGCAGTGGCTCCAGAGGATTTACCAGAATATATACAAGAACTTCAACTTATTTTAGCTAAGTATCAGGTAAATGCATCTTTCTATGCTCATGCGGGTGCTGGGGAATTACATGTAGAACCAATGCTTAATTTAAAGACGGAGCAAGGAGTGAAATTGTTTAGAAATATTCTTGCTGAAACAGTTCAATTAGTAAAAAAATATAAAGGTTCATTGTCTGGAGAACATGGTGATGGCAGATTAAGAGGTGAATATATTTCAACAATGGTGGGTAATGATACGTATGAACTATTTAAACAAGTAAAAAATTTATTTGATCCTCACAATATCTTTAATCAGGGAAAGATTACAGCTACGCCTGCTATGACAGAGCAGCTAAGAGTACAATGGGACAAAGCTCCAGCATCTATTGATACTTATTTTGACTTTTCATCCCAAGGAACAATACTTCGTCTAGCAGAAAAATGTTCTGGTTCGGGTGATTGTAGAAAAACTGAAATTTCTGGCGGACTCATGTGTCCTAGCTATATGGCAACCCGAAATGAAAAAGATACTACTAGGGCAAGGGCTAATATTCTTCGCCAATTTTTAAGTGATCCACAACAGGTAGATCCACTCAATCAAGAAGAAATAAAAGAAGTGATGGATTTATGTCTGAGTTGTAAAGGATGCAAAACAGAATGTCCATCAGGCGTAGATATTACAAAAATGAAGGCTGAGTTTTTACAACATTATTACGATAAAAATGGGGTGCCTTTCAGATCTAAATTAATTGGCAATTTTTCTAGTCAAATGAAATGGGCTTCTAAATTTTCTGTGATTTATAATCTTATTTATGGGAATTATTTTCTGCGGAAAATAGCCAATAGATTAGTTGGTTTTCATCCAGGTAGAAGTATGCCTTTATTAGGTTCCACTACACTTAATGCATGGTATAAAAAGCGCATTAATAATAATACTTCACTTTCAAGAAAAGTATATTTTTTCTGTGATGAGTTTACTAATTATTATGATGTTGAAATAGGAAAAATAGCTATTCAATTGCTTGAAAAAATGGGATATGAAGTATTGATACCTGATCATGTTGAAAGCGGTAGAAGTTATTTATCTAAAGGGTTGGTGAAACAAGCAGCAGTTGTCATTAATCACAATATTGATTTATTGTCACCGGTAGTTAATGATGATATCCCTTTGATTGGAATTGAACCCTCTGCCATCTTGAGCTTCAGGGATGAGTACATTGATTTAGCTACACCTTTGAATAAAGAAAAAGCTTTGAAATTATCTAAGCAAACCTTTACTATTGAAGAATTTGTTGCAAATGAATATGAGAAGGGAAATATAGCTGAACACCTGTTTATAAAAGATGAAAAAACGATTGCTGTGCATGGTCATTGTTATCAAAAAGTTCTATCATCACAGCATTTTAGCAATACCATGTTGTGTATCCCAAAGAATTATCAGGTTCATTTTATTCCCACTGGATGCTGTGGTATGGCGGGTTCCTTCGGTTATGAATCGGAGCATTTTGAAGTTTCCCAGCAAGTAGGAGAGCTGGTACTGTTTCCTGCTGTTCGTAGTTTTTCAACTGATACAATTGTCGCTGCTGCTGGTACTTCTTGTAGACATCAGATTAAAGATGGTACCCAGCGCATTGCCCTTCACCCCGTTGAAATATTGTGGGATGCGTTGGAAAAATAATTGCTTTGATAGTAAATTAATTTTAGTCTTAAAATTTTTAAGATATCATTTTAGAACCTTTTATTTATGATTTTATTAAAAATTTTTTTGTTCTTTATTTTTATATTTTTTCAGTTTTCGCTTTCTGCACAGAATAAAAAATCTACTACTGTTGTTAGAAAGACACCCGCTATTGTATCTAAGTCTACAATGAGAAATATCTATAATGAAATTAAAACCCCCTATAAATATGGAATAGTTTTTAAACATCCTGATTCTACCAAATTATTAGATAGTCCAACTCTTTTTTTTGAAAATGGAATTTGGTATATGAGCTATATTGTATTTGATGGAAAAGGCTATGAGACATGGATGGCTCAGAGTAAAGATTTATTGAATTGGAATTCGATGGGTAAAATTCTTTCTTTTTCACCTGGTACTTGGGATGCCAATCAAAAAGCAGGTTATATGTCTTTAGTAGATATTAAATGGGGAGGTAATTATACGGTAGAGAAATTAAATGGCAAATATTGGATGTCTTATTTAGGTGGTAAAACAAAAGGTTATGAAGCAGGTGTTTTGGGAGTAGGGATGTCTTCTAATTCTGTACTTACAAAACCAATGGAATGGAAAACGTTGACTAAGCCAATACTTCAGCCTAGTGATTCGGATGCTAACTGGTTTGATAATAAAATAATTTATAAAAGTTTAGTGATAAGAGATAAAGAAAAGTTGACGAATCATCCATTTGTAATGTTTTATAATGCCAAAGGTGATACTGCTAAATATGAAAGTATTGGAATGGCTGTTTCGGATGATATGATTTCATGGAAAAGATTTACTAAAAAACCAGTGTTGACAAAATACAATGGGATTTGTGGGGACGCTCAAATTACAAAGATTAATAACTTGTATGTAATGTTTTATTTTGGCGCATTTTGGAAGCCAGGTGCTTTTGAAAGATTTGCCTGCTCTTTTGATTTAGTTAATTGGACTGATTGGGAAGGAGATGATTTGGTGGCACCTTCAGAGTCATACGATAATGAATATGCCCATAAACCCTGGGTGATTAAATGGAAGGGAGTAGTCTATCATTTTTATACTGCAGTGGGAAAAGAAGGCAGAGTATTGGCTTTGGCTACCTCAAAAGATTTAAAAAATTAGTAAATCTTTTCAATTGATTGGTATTATCTTCTATTGACTAGCTTTTGTTTTGGAACACTGACTAATTTTATGGTCGGTTTCTTTTAATTCTGTATATTTCATTTGTAAATCTTTGTTATTTTAGATTTAATTTAGGTAATATATTAATTGGAGTCTTTATTTTTTGTTCTTCATTAGTTAAGGGGCAAAATAAACCTACTATTTTTGGAAAAAAGGGCTTCGAAAAAATCACCCTTGATCTATCAATCAATTAATAGAATTGATAAATAGATATGAAGACGTTGAAGCGGAGGTTATTTTATCTAAGGACATTAATTAACATTATTTTTTAATCATCGGCATTTATAATAATTATTTCAAACAGAAGGTAAATGAAGTTATTTTTTAAAGAAGGTTATAGATTTTGGGTAGTTATAATATTATTTGGATACTCTTGTCAAAACAATAGCAATAGTGCGGCTAAAAAAAGATACCAAGATTCAATAACTTCTTGTCATAATAATATTCCCTCTCGTTTTGGGAATGTAAAAAGTGATTCAACTGAAAATTCTTCATTTGCAACATTAAAAGATCATACAGGAATGGTTTTGATAAAGGGGGGTGATTTTTTAATGGGAGCTGCAGACAAGGAAGGGCGTAATGATGAATATCCTGCGCATTCAGTTAAACTAAAAGACTTTTGGATGGATGTATCCGAGGTCACTAACGGACAGTTTAAACAATTTGTTTCTGCTACTGGCTACATTACTACTGCTGAAAAATCAATTGATTGGAATGAAATGAAAAAGCAATTGCCAGCTGGAACTCCTAAACCTCCTGATGATCAGTTGTTGCCTGCTTCCTTGGTATTTAGAAAAAACAATCAGGCAAGCAATTTAAATGATTACTCGCAGTGGTGGGTTTGGATGGCAGGTGCCAATTGGAAGCATCCTCGCGGACCAGGTTCGGATATAAACGGAAAGGATGATTATCCAGTAGTACAGGTTAGTTGGGACGATGCAATTGCTTATTGTAAATGGGCTGGAAAAAGGCTCTCTACAGAGGCTGAGTGGGAGTATGCGGCTAGGGGAGGGATGATAAATAAAAAATATCCTTGGGGTGATGAAGATCCTGAGGCTATGCGTCCGAAAGCAAATACATGGCAAGGGAAATTTCCTGCTACCAATACTAGTTGGGATCATTTTGAAAATTTGGCTCCTGTAAAATCATTTCAACCCAATGCATATGGTTTGTATGATATGGCAGGAAATGTTTGGGAATGGTGCAGCGATTGGTACCATGAAGCTTATTATGAGCAGATACAAGGAAATAAATTAATTAATCCAACTGGACCTGTTACAAGTTTAGATAGTGATGAACCAAGCATTCCTAAAAGGGTAGTAAGGGGTGGATCTTTTTTATGCAATGCAAGCTATTGTAAGGGTTATAGAGCTTCATCAAGAATGAAATCTTCTCCCGATACAGGTTTGGAGCATACTGGGTTTAGGTGTGTGGCGGATTA
>CAMBTV010000044.1 GCA_945870835.1 Chitinophaga pinensis | reverse complement strand
TTCATTGTTTTAGAAAGCATACGATCACCTTCGTCATATGAGCATACAATATTTCCACCCATACTGATCGATTCTTTGGATTTCCATTCGCCAGAAAAGTTAGCACGATGAGTATTATTTTTTTGCTGAGCTTGTACGGAAAAATTAATTAGTCCTGTTACCATAAAAATCAAACAGTTCAAAACAAATTTTATATTTTTCATGATTTTATTTTTAATACGTCTTTTGTGTCTTGGCTAAAGGTATAGAAAACTTAATTACTTTTTATCATATAAAAAAAACTGCTGGAGGAAAACACACTCCTGAAATCTTGCCAAATCAGGTCATTTCAATTCTTTAAAATGTGATATCTTACCATTCGATGCCTTATTTATTTTTCACAAAAAATCTTCAGCGACCTATTACCAAAATAATTCAACACTTTAACAGTCCATTTATACAAATAAAACCATTTAGCTTTATCTTCAACCTTGGATTGATAATCAATGGTAATTCATCATCAAATGCTTAAAAAAAATAGCCTACTTTTTATATTACTAACTATCCCCTTCTTTGGTTTTACGCAATGGTACAATCCCGATAAGGTCAATAAAAAGGCAGGAGCACTTTATGCGAAAGCTTATGAAGAAGCTCAGGATCAAAAATATGAATCCTCCATTGCAAAAATTACTCAGTCAATTAAAATAGAGCCCAAATTTGTAGATGCTTATTTATCTAGAGCAGGTATTTATGCCAATCTTAAAAAATATGACTCTTCGGTCATTGATTTTGAAAAAGGTTTTCAACTAGACTCTATTTATTCTATCAACTACTTACTTCCTTATTCCATTTCACTTGCAGGACTAGGTCGTTTTCAAAATGCCCTCGATGCTATCAACCGATTTTTACAAACCGAAGGACTTAATTCACAAAGTATGAGAGCAGCAAAGTATCGCAAAGGCGTATACGAATTTGCAGTTGCTTTCGAAATTAAACACCCTACCAACGGATATGTATTTGCTCCAAAAAATTTAGGAGACTCCATCAATTCAGCTGCTTTAGAATATTTTCCTTCCTCAACAATTGATGGAAAAAAACTCATTTTTACTCGCCGTATTGCTGGCGATGAAGATTTTTACGAATCCAATTTTTCAAACAATCAATGGAGTAAAGCCCAGCCATTGGAAGGAAAAGTAAACACCTTGCAAAATGAAGGAGCACAAAATATTTCTCAGGATGGAACCTGCATCGTTTTTACAGGATGTAATTATCCAGAAGGATTTGGAAGCTGTGATCTCTATATTTCTTTCAAAACAAAACAAGGATGGAGTGAGGCAGAAAATCTTGGACCGTTGGTAAACACTGATTACTGGGAATCTTCTCCCTCCCTTTCACCAGATAAACAACATATTTATTTTAGCAGCAGCCGACCCGATAGTTATGGTGGAAAAGATATTTGGGTTACGCACCGAAATATTAAAGGAAAATGGAGTAGGCCTGAAAACCTCGGACCTGAAGTGAATACAAGTGGAGACGAAAGTTGTGCTTTTATGTATGCCGATAACCAAACACTTTTTTTTAATAGCACAGGTCATTTGGGTTATGGACAAGCAGATTTATTTTTTTCAAAAAAGCAAAAGGATAGTACTTGGAGCATACCTGAAAACCTTGGATATCCAATCAACACGATTGATGAGGAAGGATCACTCATTGTAGCAGCTGATGGTAAAACTGCTTATTATGCAAGCGACAGAGGTGATAGCAAAGCTAGATTAGATCTATTTAGTTTTCAATTAAGAAAGGATCTACAACCTCCAAAAATTTTATGGATAAAAGGACAGGTATTTGATGCCAAAGATAAAAATGGCCTTCCCTCTTCAGTTGAATTATCAGATGTTTCTAGTGGGCAATTAATTAGTAAAGTGCAAACGGATGAAATGGGAAATTTTTTAACGACCCTAACCGTAGGTAAAAAATATGCATTTAGTGTAAATAGAAAAGGCTATCTTTTTTATTCAGAAAACTATAACCTAAGTGACCAATCAATCGATTCAATTTTTACTGCCGATATTCCACTGCAACCCATTGAATCCGGTGCTGCAATCGTTTTAAAAAACATTTTTTTCGATTCTAAAAAAGCTGATTTAAAACCAGAATCGACTACCGAATTGAATAAAGTAATACAATTACTAAAAGATAATCCTCAATTAAAAATATTAATTACAGGCCACACCGATAATGTAGGTAAAGCTGCCGATAATTTAATTCTATCTAACAGCAGAGCAGAGGCAGTCATTTATTATATCCTTGGCACTAAACTTTTTTCAAAAGATAGGTTACAATTTAAAGGTATGGGATCTAGCCAACCTATTGCTGATAATGAAACAGAGACTGGAAAGGCTTCCAATAGAAGAACAGAAATGACCATTATTAGCAATAGCCCCATCCCTAAATAGTCGTTGGCCTCCAAGATAAGAGTAGTTTATTTATTAAATAATTTTTATATTTGATATCACCTACCCTTCTTCATCGATGACAAATGAATTGCAATACCAAATTGCACTAACCCTAATTCCAAATATCGGAGATGTACACGCCAAAGCGCTCATTAACCGATTTGGAAATGCAGCCTCCATTTTCACTGCCAATAGAAAAGAGCTCCAAATTATGGAAGGCATCGGTTCTATAAGAGCAGACTGTATAAAAAAATTTAACAATTTTCAACGCTGCGAAGATGAAATAAAATTTATTGAAAAGTATAAAATCACTCCCCTCTTTTTAACAGATAAAAATTATCCTCAAAGACTACTTCATTGTTATGATAGTCCAACCTTACTTTACTACCGAGGCAATGCAAACCTTAATCATTCAAAAATTATTTCCATTGTAGGCACCCGTAATTATTCTGAATATGGAAAATTGATCACTGAAAAATTAATTGCAGAATTAGAACAAGAGAATATTTTGATAGTGAGTGGTTTAGCATTTGGCATCGACACAATAGCACACAAAGCAGCACTTAAAAACAACTTGCTTACATTGGGTGTACTTGGACATGGGCTCGACAGAATTTATCCTATACAAAACAAAACACTTGCAAAACAACTAATTACCAAGGGAGGATTGCTCACTGAATTTATGAGTGATACGATTCCTGACAAACAAAATTTTCCTAAAAGAAATAGAATAGTAGCTGGAATATGTGATGCTGTTTTGGTAATTGAAAGCGGTATAAAAGGTGGATCATTGATTACGGCAGAATTGGCCAACAGTTATAATAAAGATGTGTTTGCTATTCCTGGAAGGTTAACTGATACCAAAAGTGATGGATGTAACCACCTAATTAAAACCAATAGAGCTTCCTTATTAACCAGTGCTACTGACCTACTAGAAATTATGAATTGGACTGATAGCAAAAAAATATCCAAAAAAAAACAGCCTGAACTTTTTATTGAATTAACCGACAATGAAAAAATAATTTTTGCCCTTCTACAAAAACAGGAGAGTATCCAAATCGACCAATTACATTTCAAATCGGGTCTTAGTTGTGGTCTAGTAGCAGAAGCATTACTTTCACTAGAGATGCAAGGAATCATCTTGAGCATACCGGGTAAGGTTTTCAAACTCGCCTAGAATCAATTTACTAAGAACAAAATGGTAAAATTTTTAAAATTGCCCTATTTATTGCAAACATGACCTAACCATGCAAATAAAATACCCCACCAAATGGATTTTATCAGTTTTTGGGTACAAATAAATTTTCTTTTATCTTTGCCTATGGCAACAATAAATAACTCCCCAGCTAAAAGCAAATCCAACAGATTTTTCGGTGAAGGTCTCACTTTCGATGATGTATTGCTAATGCCCGCATACTCACAAGTACTCCCCCGTGAAGTAAATATCAATACCCAACTTACCAAAAGCATTACGCTGCATGTACCCATGTTGAGTGCTGCAATGGATACGGTTACAGAAGCACAACTGGCAATCGCATTGGCAAGAGAAGGCGGATTAGGCATTCTTCATAAAAACATGAGCATTGGTCAACAGTCTGACCAAGTGAGAAAAGTAAAGAGAAGTGAAAATGGATTGATATTAGATCCTGTTACTCTTTCACCAGATGCCACAATCGGTGAAGCAATCCGTATGATGCGAGAAAATAAGATTGGAGGTATTCCTATCGTAAATAAAAGCAATCAATTGGTAGGTATTTTAACGAACAGGGACATACGCTTGGAAACAAACTTCAAAGAAAAAGTAAGTTCGGTAATGACGAAAGAAAATCTCATTACTGCACCTGAAGGAACCAATTTAAAAAAAGCAGAACTAATCTTCAAGAAAAATAAAATTGAAAAATTACCTGTAGTAAATAAATTAGGCGAACTAATTGGCTTGATTACTTTCAGTGACATTTTAAAATTAAAATCACATCCCCATGCAGTAAAAGATTCATTTGGAAGATTGCTCGTTGGCGCTGGAGTTGGTATTACCAAAGATATCCTTGATAGGGTAGCAGCCCTTCATCATGCTGGCGTTGACGTTATTTGTTTAGACAGCGCGCATGGACATACCAAAGGCGTTATGGATGCATTAAAAGAAATCAAAAAAACATTTAAAGGTATTCAGGTAATTGCTGGTAATGTAGGCACAGCAGCCGGCGCATTAGCACTTGCCAATGCAGGTGCCGATGCAGTGAAAGTTGGAATTGGACCAGGCTCCATCTGTACCACTCGAATCGTTGCAGGTACTGGAGTTCCTCAAATCACTGCAGTAATGGAAGCAGCTGCCGCATTAAAAAATAAAAACGTTGGTATCATCAGCGATGGTGGAATTCGATATACAGGAGATATGGTAAAGGCACTAGCTGCTGGAGCTAGCTGTGTAATGATGGGGAATGTATTTGCAGGAACAGAAGAAAGTCCTGGGGAAACTATTATTTATGAAGGACGTCGTTTTAAACAATACAGAGGCATGGGCTCTTTAGGTGCTATGGCCCAAGGTAGCAGCGATCGTTATTTTCAAGATGTAGAAGCCGATATTAAAAAGTTTGTGCCAGAAGGTATTGAAGGAAGAGTTGCCTTTAAAGGACCACTAAAAGAAATCGTTCATCAATATATTGGTGGTTTAAGAGCTGGAATGGGGTACTGTGGTGCCAACACAATCAAGGCTTTGCAAAGCGCAACTTTTGTAAAAATAACTAATGCAGGAATGAAAGAAAGCCATGCGCACGATATCGCTATTACAAAAGAAGCGCCCAATTACAGCCGCTAATATTTTGTAAATCGATCAATAAAAAGATGAAAAGATTTCAATAAATACCATGAAAAAAAAGCTATTTCAATCAGCTTCTTTACTTCTTGAACTCGCCACCTCTTTTATAGCAAAAAAAGTAGCGCTGCCATTCCTTTTCATTTTGATAGTAACACAAATTCAGTTTTCTTCTTTTGCGCAAGATTCATCGCATATTAGAATTTCATTGCTTACCTGCACACCCGGACAAGAACTTTATTCTACCTTCGGACATACTGCCATCCGTATCACTGATAGTAGTAGCGTTACAGACTATGTATTTAACTACGGAACTTTTAATTTTGAAGACGATGGATTTTATACAAAATTTATCCGAGGCAAACTATTGTATTATTTATCAGTAGAAAATTTTACAGATTTTAAATTTGCTTACCAAGCTGAAAATCGTGGAATAACCGAGCAAGTACTCAACTTAGATGCGGAAGAAAAAATTGCTTTAAAACAATCGCTGTATGAAAATGCAAAAGAGAAAAATAGGTATTATAAATACGATTTCTTTTTTGACAATTGTACTTCTAGAGCGAGAGATATGCTCATAAAATATAAAAAAAATCCGCCAACTTTTCAACCAGTAATGCCCAAGGGTACTAGCTTTCGACAAGCAATACATTTGTATCTTGATAAAAATGAAAAAGATTGGAGTAAACTCGGCATCGATTTACTACTAGGAGCCCGGACCGATGCAATCATGTCAACAGCTCATTCTCAATTTCTTCCAGATAATTTAATGAAATCATTAGACAGCATCAATCAACCAACACCTTTAGTGATCTCAACAAAAAACTTATACCCGACAACAGAACAAACGAAAGAAAGTTCTTTGTTTACCCCCTTGTTCGTTTTCTCTCTATTGTTTAGTTCCCTTTTATTAATGAGTTTTTTGTCCAACCATTGGATAAAAATATTTTTGCAAGGGTTTGATGGAGTCTTCTTTTTTTTAATTGGCACACTAGGCATCCTGCTAATTTTTATGTGGTGGGGAACAGATCACTCTATGACAAAAAATAATTACAACTTATTGTGGGCATGGCCAACCAATATCATCGCTGCATTTTTAATGCCTAGTCGAAAAAAATGGGTACAAAAATATTTTGGTATACAAGCTGCTGTGTTACTAACTTTACTGATCGGTTGGTTTTTTTTACCACAGCAATTGAATACTTCTCTCATTCCAATTGTATTACTAATGATATTTATAAGTGCTAAAAAATATTTAAAGTCTTCCTTATAAATCAATACTACCCACTTTTAACCAGCGTATAAATTTACTTTGACCAATCATACTATACAATACCAACAGTCTACCATTTTTTATCGAAGTATCGGCAAGGGTAAAAAAGTAATGCTACTACATGGCTTTGCAGAAGATGGAAGGATCTGGGAAAATCAAATTGCTTTTTTGAAAAATGATTTTCGATTGCTCATACCTGATATACCCGGAAGTGGACAATCAGAATTGATTCAGAATGGGAATATAGAAATCTACGCAGAAGTGATTAAAGCAATCTTAACCGACGATTTTGAAAAGGAAGGAAATAATGGATCAGAAGAAATCACCCTCATTGGCCATAGCATGGGAGGATATATCGCACTGGCTTTTGCAGAAAAGTATCCACAATATCTTACTTCATTGGGTCTTTTTCATTCCACTGCATTTACCGATAATGAAGATAAAAAATTGGCAAGAACAAAGGCAATACAATTTATTAAAGAATATGGTAGCTTAGCATTTTTACAAACTAGTATTCCAGCACTATTCACCGAGAACTTTATAGAAAAACACTCCATGGTGATCAATGAACTAGTCAATCAATCAAAGGAATTTAATCCCCTATCCCTCATACAATACTATGAGGCAATGATGCAAAGACCCGATAGAACAGACATGTTAAAAAAAATTAAAAAACCTATTCTCTTTATAATCGGCGAGAAAGACAATGTGATTCCATTACAAAGTATTCTCCAACAATGTTATCTTCCTTCAGAATCACATATCCACATTTTAGAAAAATCGGCACATATGGGTATGCTAGAAGAGACTGAAAAGTCAAACCAAATAATCCATGATTTTTTGAAAATACGATAGAGGTCCAAGAATTATTCAAAGGAATATTTAGTTAACCCTAAAAAGTAGAGTTAATCAATTAACCATAATAGTAGTGTTAACGCCCTCGAATAAAAAGTGCTAGAAATATTAAATATCAGACGTTAAAAAATCAAGGCTGTTTGAGCGAGCATCCCCTTTAAAGTAACTTACTATGCCGGATAGTTTCATATTGTTTTTCATTAAATATTATACTATTGACTGTAATTAATAAAGTAACTAATCAATGAAGGCCCTCGAATAAAAAGTGCTAGAAATATTAAATATCAGACGTTAAAAAATCAAGGCTGTTTGAGCCGGCACTCCCTTTAAGGTAATTGACTCTGCTGGCGAGTTCCTTGATTTTAGGCTGATATTTAATATTTCAGCCTTTTTATTCGCAGGCTTGATTTTTTTTGTTACTTTTTTTTATCAAGAAAAAAAAGTAAAAGCACTCAATTCCAAAGGAAATCTAAGACCTAAATAGCTAAATTTTATTTTACAAAAAACAAGAAGAAATTATTAATCATTTGACTGATTATCTGATAATTCTTTATCAATTCATTTTGATAAAAAACTATACCGAATGGGGCGCTTATGACTTTTTGAAAATAAACTATTTATACCATCAATACCGCTAGTATTTATATTATCATATACAAAAACCACTACCCCCCTATATTCTTACCATTTATCAGAAAAAAAGGCTCTTTTATTTCCCTTCATTACCTTTGCCGGATAAAAACTAAAGTAAATAGTCAGGATACGCAAAATATCAATTTTGCAGTAAATGATAAAAAAGCATTTCTTCATGATCCTAAAAATCAATTCATTTTTACTCCTACTGCTTTTTTCTTTTCTTAGTGTGACTTCACAAACCAATATAGATTTTCAAGAAAAGTTTAAATTAAATATTAGCAAAGCATCTTCTAAAATAAAAATAGATGGAATATTAGATGAAGAGATGTGGAAGACTGCTGAACAAACCAGTGATTTTTGGAAAAAATGGCCCAACGATGACGGACGACCTGTGAGACAAACTTATGTGAAGATGAGTTATGATGACCAATTCCTTTATATTGGAATAAAAGCCATTGACACCAATTATTATGTTGTGCAATCATTGAAGAGAGATCAAGGTTTTTTTGCAAGTGATGCAGTAGCAATCGCCATAGATCCAGTAAATCAAAAGACCAATGGATTTTTATTTGGTTTAACACCTTATAATGTTCAATCTGAAGATTTGGTTGGAAATGGACAAAGTAGTGGAGAATTGAGTTTTAGCTGGGATAACAAATGGATCTCAGCAACGACTAGGTATCCAAATTATTGGATAGCAGAAATTGCCATTCCATTCAAGACCCTTCGATTTAAAGAAGGCAAAACTAAATGGGGAATTAATTTTTTAAGGAATGATGTAAAAAATAATGAATTCTCTAGTTGGACCAAAATGCCAACTAACTTTCCATTTTATGATTTCGGATATGCTGGTTCTCTTAATTGGAGTACTCCTCCGCCAGCTCCTGGAACAAACATTTCTACAATCCCCTATTTATCAAGTTTTCAGTCTTCAGATAAGGAGGCCAACGAGTCATGGTCAGGCAAATTAAATGGAGGTTTTGATTCAAAAATTGCACTTACTTCTTCGTTAAATATGGACCTTACTGTCAATCCTGATTTTTCACAGGTAGAGGTAGACCAACAAGTTACCAACCTTACAAGATTCAATATTTTTTTTCCAGAAAAAAGAACTTTCTTTTTAGAAAATGATGACTTGTTTTCAAATTTTGGAATTCCACCTATCCGACCATTTTATTCAAGAACTATTGGACTTGATAACAATGGAAATAGAATACCCATTTTAGCGGGTGTTCGCATCAGCGGAAATGTTACTAAAAAAATGAGGGTAGGATTGATGAATATGCAAACCCTTGCAAAAAATGATGCAGCTGCTCAAAACTATACTGCCTTCACTTTTAATCAGCAGGTACAGAAAAGATCCTCTGTAACAGGATATTTTTTTAATCGACAAGGAATAGAAGATAAGAATCATCGATTTAAAAATCCATTAGACAAGTTTGGAAGAAATGTTGGTGTAGAATATAATTTTCTAGATATTACTGGTAAATGGAATGCATGGAGTGGCCATCATTTATCATTCAAAGATGGCATAAAGAATCCTGGATATTATACCAATACGGGTGGTGGTTATTTTTCGAAAGAATGGAATCTTATTTTTGATGTCACTCAAATTGGAGAAAAATATTATACCGATATGGGATTCATCAGCCGCATCGAAAATTATGATGCTCTTTTTGATACCACCACTAGAATCGGATACAAGCAATTGTTCAATGAAATATCGCATACATTCTATCCAAAAAAAGGAAAAGTCACTCAAATCGAACTTAGCACATCCAATGTTATTTTTTTAACCCCTAGCCTAAATTTTAATGAAAGTTTTCATGAGTTAGAACTTGGATTTACTTTCAAGAATACTTCCTATTTGATGCTAGGTTCTTCTTACAATGCAAATAATCTGCTGTTTAACACTTCTTTTACTGATAAACTTCCCATCCCTCCAGGTAAATACAGGGCAGGATCGGGTTCCATTACCTATGGATCAGATATTAAAAAGAAAATATCTTACACTGCTACGTTAGCAGGAGGAGATTTTTTCAACGGCACTATGCTTCAGTATGAATTGATGACCAAATACAGGGTTCAGCCTTGGGGCAATTTCGCTATGAGCTTTCAACAAACTAGATTGACCTTTCCGGAAATATATGGATCAAGTAATCTTTTTTTAATTGCTCCAAGAATAGAAATTAATTTCTCCAATTACTTATCTTGGTCCACTTTTTTACAATATAATAATCAGCGAAATAATTTTAATATTAATAGCAAGATTCAATGGCGTTATAAACCTATGAGTGATATCTTTCTAGTTTATAGTGACAATTATTTTACAGATCCAGTGATGAAAAATAAAAACAGGGCTTTGGTCTTTAAAATGAATTACTGGCTAAATCTTTAAAAAACTGTATTTCCCCCCCCCTCTAAAATTGAAATCCAATACTATCTAGTCATTCAATAGCACAACCATGCAAAAACAGCAAAAGAGTTTGACTAAATTTAATTTTTAACATAAATCAGTTGCCAAAAGAGCTGGTTTTTGGCTAATTTTATGAAGAATACTTGTTCCTTTAGCTGATTATGAAAAACTTTTTAACTACACTTTTTTTATTTTTTTCACTCTCCAATGCATTTGCAGCGCACATTAAGGGGGGCTTTTTCACGTATGAATATCTCGGGCCTGGAATTGCAAATACTGACTACTTAAGATATAAGATTACACTAACTGTATACATGAGCTGCAACCCCAATGCTGGGCAGCTCACCACTCAAATCAATTTCAGCATTTTTGAACAAGGAGTAAATAATTTAGTTGCAAATCCAGCCGTAACCATCACTAGACAATATAACCTCTCTAAAGAAACCGATGACCCCTGTATTTCTCTTGACCAGCGAGGATGTTATTACACAGTAGTAATTTATGAACTAAATAGTGTTGAGTTAGCGCCCTCTGCACTTGGATACACCGTAAGCTATCAACGATGCTGCAGAATTGCCAACATGCAAAATGTAACTAACTCTGAAGCTGTTGGAAATACCTATTCGATTTCGATACCAGGCACTAGTTCTATTGTACCGAATGCAAATAAAAATAGCAGTCCCAATTTTCCAGTCAATGACACAGGAGTGGTATGTGGTGGATCCTATTTCGAATACCCTTTTTCAGCTTCGGATAAAGATGGAGATAAGTTAACTTATTCTTTATGCGCTGCATATATAGGAGGCTCAACCACTCAACCTTCCCCCAATCCTGCTAATGCTCCACCCTATCCTGAACTCTTTTATTCTTCTCCCTACACTGGAAATAGGCCATTGGGACCAAATGTTACCATCAATCCTTTAACAGGTTTAATCAGTGGCACAGCGCCCTTGTCTAATTCAACAGGTGGTGAATTTGTAATTACAGTCTGTGTTACTGAAACGAGGGGAGGAAAAAATATAAGCGAAACCAGAAAGGAGCTTCACATTCAAGTAAAAGATTGCGCTCCAGTGGTGGCCAAATTAGCTCCCAAACCCATTACCTGTGATGGATTTAATGTTAATTTTTCTAACTCCGTCTTTAATCCTTTTGGCACTCTCTACAACTGGAATTTTGGAAATCCATTGTCGGGCCTAGACAATAATAGCACTTTATCTGACCCAGTCCACATCTTTAGTGATACAGGTGTATATAAAGTAAAACTAAGTATTTCATTGGGCGGATTTTGTGCCAATTCGGATTCAATTTTGGTAAGAGTTTACCCTGGTTTTTTCCCAGACTTTAAAGCAGATGGACCCTATTGCAAAGGAATACCTTTTAAGTTTTCGGATATTTCAACCACCAAATATGGCGTCATTTCTGGATGGCGCTGGAATTTTGGCAATACATCGGTTAACAATGATACTAGTATTTTAAAAAATCCTAACTATACCTATTTAAATACAGGGAACTACAGTGCACAACTTATAGTGAGAAATACATTTGGATGTATCGATACCGTTAAAAAAAATATTAAAATAGTCGATGGCCCTGATCTTGGTTTAATCACTCATGATACACTAATTTGTTCAATAGACACCTTACAATTAAAAACAACTACTATCGGAAATTTTGTATGGAGTCCAAACTACAATATTAGCAGCCTAACCTCTGCCAACCCTTTTATAAGTCCTGATATACCCACCAAATATTTTGTTAGTTTTAGTGATGCGGACGGTTGTAAAAACTCGGATTCAGTTTTTGTAGATGTTAAACCATTTGCAACCATCAATGCAGGAAATGATACTATCATTTGTTCGCCTGATGGATTTACAATCAATACAATTAGTGATGCACTAAATTTTGTATGGAGTCCTACCACTTTTCTAAGTAGTAGTACCATTAAAAATCCTATCGTATCTCCAACGCTTCCTTCTATAACTTATACCGTATTAGGAAATATTGGAAAATGTCAAAGTCAGGATCAAATAACGATAAAATCAGCTCCTACTCCAATAGCTTATGCTGGAAAGGATACAATCATTTGCTTTGGAGATGCTGCTCAACTTAGTGCCACAGGAGGAAGTATTTATACATGGACCCCCACTCAATATTTAACTGCTAGTAATATTGCGAATCCAAAAGCTATTGGACTTCCATCTGACACTAAATTTAAGGTAGAGGTAAGAGATACTTTAGGCTGTGCTAAATTATCCATTGACAGCATCATCGTATCGGTAGATGCTATTGTAAAAGCCTATGCAGGTAGAGACACTACAGTTGTAATCAATGAGCCAATAGTTTTAAATGGATCAGGTGGTATTACCTATCTATGGCAACCTGATACTTGGTTAAGTGACCCTACTATTTCTAATCCAATAGCCACTCCTAAAGATAATATTACCTACCAATTAACTGCCTTAAGTAAAGGAGGATGCAAGGCGACAGATGAAATTCAAATAAAAGTTTATAAAATTGCACCTGGATTTTATGTACCGAGTGGATTTACTCCGAACAATGATGGCAATAATGATGTTATTAGACCCATCTTGATAGGGATGCGATCGCTAAAATTATTTAGTGTATACAATAGATGGGGCCTACTACTTTTTACCACCTCAGAAAAAGGAAAAGGATGGGATGGCAGTTTTAAAGGAAGTCAACAAGACCCAGGAACATTTGTATGGATGGCTGAGGGAGTAACCTATTTAGGAGAAAATATAAAAAAGCAGGGGACAGTTGTTTTACTTAGATAATTAATTGATAGATTTAAATTAATCACAGATCTTTCAAAATAAAGTAAAGAATAATTAATGAATAAAACAGTATTAATAACAGGTGCTACTTCAGGTATTGGAGAAGCTTGTGCAAAAAAATATGCAGCCGATGGAGATCGATTGATATTAACAGGCCGCAGAGCAGACCGATTAAATGCACTAAAAACTGAATTGGAAAAAGATTTTTCCACTGAAATACTTGCGTTAATTTTTGATGTTCAAGATAAAGAAGCGGTAGATAAAAATTTAGGAACATTACCCACTGAATGGCAAAAAATTGATTTATTAATTAACAATGCTGGACTAGCTGCAGGAAAAGATTCTTTTGAAAATGCAGACATCAATGATTGGGAAACTATGCTCAACACCAATGTGCATGGACTGTTATATGTATCCAAACAGATTATACCATTAATGATTGCAAATAAAAAAGGGCATATAGTAAACATCGGATCGATTGCTGGAAAAGAAGTTTATGAGAATGGAAATGTTTATTGCGCTAGTAAATTTGCAGTAGACGCCATTAGCAAATCTATGCGAATTGATTTGCTAAAACATTCAATTAAAGTAACTTGCATTCATCCAGGTGCGGTGGAGACTGAATTTTCTCTTGTAAGATTCAAAGGAGATGAAAATAAAGCAGCTGCTACTTATAATGGAATGGTTCCACTTAGTGGAAATGATATTGCAGACAGTATTTTTTACTGCACTCAATTACCCGATCATGTATGCATTAATGAACTAAATATAACACCTACTCAACAAGCCAACGCTTATTATACTCATAGATCACTTTAAACAAAAACGCAAATGAAAAATCTAATTTTATTATCGATTGCTATCCTAACTACTTTAATTTCTACTGCACAAAAAGAGGCTGTAGAAAAAGTTTGGTTTAACCCTGAAAAAACTTCTAAAATTCAAATTTATAAAGCGGTAGATGGAAACTTTTACGGCAGAGTTATTTGGTTAAAGGAACCAAATGACAAAAACGGAAAGCCTAAAACGGATATTCGTAACAAAGATGAAAAATTAAGAAGTCAACCCGTTTTGGGCATGGTGATTATTAAGAAATTTAAAAAAGCAAGTAGTGTGAATGAATACGAAGATGGAACAGTGTATGATCCCCTCAGTGGAAAAACCTATTGTGGCACAATGAGTTTAAATGGAAAAGAATTGAAATTACGTGGATTTATCTGTGGAATTAATTTCGTTGGAAGAACCTCCATTTGGACTTTAGCAGAGTAGCAGAAAGTACAAGATGCCGAAAGAATAATATTTAAAGTAAAATAATTAACCTTTAAAAAATTTGGGTTAAGCAATTTGACATAATAGTTATTTGAACGCCCTTGAATAAAAAGTGCTTGAAATTTAAAATAACCTCAAATTAAAAAAACTTTACCTCAGTAGTTTGGCCTCGAAAAAAATGCGTTAAGAAAATTGATTGTATAGCGTTAAAAAATGAAATCATGTTACCACCGCTGGGATATTTACTTAGCTCGTAAGTCTTACCAAAGCCAAGTTATATTCAAATGTTCGAACTAATTTCATTTTAGCTATTCAATCAATTTTTAGCTTTTTTTTTCGCAGCCTTGATTTTTTTTGTTACTTTTTTGCATCAAGGCAAAAAAGTAAAAGCACTCTATTCCAAAGGAAATTACAAGTCTATATAGCTAAGTTTATTTTAAAAAAGCAAGAAGAAATTATTAATCATTTGACTGATTATCACTCAGTTCTTTATATTAAAAATTTTAATTAAAAGCTTTACCAAATAACCGCTTGCTATTTTTTGAGGGTCGACTTAAATAGAGCAGTATTTAAAATCCCTTGTAACAAAGACAAATAGTGTTACAAGGGATTTTTATTTAATGAATTATTTAGCAGTTGAATCTTTTACTGCAGGTTCCTCTCCAAATCTTTTGTGCGATCCTTTTAGTTCTCCATGAGTCTGAATCAAAATAAATGCAAGCAAAGAAATAAATAGAATAATAGCTCCAAACACTTTAAATGCTTTTCTAAAACTGAATGGCTCAGGTTTAAATTCAGCATTGGCTCGATTAATGAGCAAAAGGATTACAAAAAAGTTGATCAAATATAAATATTGCTCTATCCGATAAGTACTAATAATAGCACCGGTTACAATATAACTGAGTAAAATATATAACAACCAATGACCAAAGAAAAACTTCCTTACTTCTCCAAAGGAAAATGCAGAGGTTTTTCTGAATTTTGCAACCCAATAAATACCCATCGCCAAGGTCAGTATCAATGACCCGTATATTACTAAATTATAAACCGACTGATCGTCTGTTGCTAATAATTTTACATAGGTGGATTGTATTCTCTCC
>CAMBTV010000043.1 GCA_945870835.1 Chitinophaga pinensis | reverse complement strand
GTATTACCTATGGAGCTGCAATGGTCAATCGAGAAAAAAATGCTTACCCTGCTCAATTACAAGCTATGCTTGGTTCTCAGTATGAAGTAATGAATTTTGGAGTCAATGGATCAACCTTATTAAAAAAAGGAAATATCCCCTACTGGAATACACCAGAATATTCAAATGCATTAAAGAGTAATCCCAATATTGTTTTCATAAAATTGGGGACGAATGATAGCAAACTAATCAATCGTCCTTTTTACGATGAATTCAAGAAAGACTATCAATCATTGATTCAATCATTTCGAGAACTAACCTCCCATCCAAGAATTATACTTTTACTTCCCGTACCCTCTTTTTTAGAAGACAGCAGTTCAATTTATGACCCTATTATTAAAAAACAAATTATCCCTAAAATACAAGAACTCGCTTTTGAAACTGGTTGTGAAATAATTAATTTATACTCTTTATTCATTGACCGATCAGATTTATTTCCAGATAAAATACATCCTTCCTCATTAGGAGCCACGCTGATTGCTAAAAGATTGTATGAATTAATTAAATTAAAGGAAATCAAAGGATTTGATATTTTTAAAAAAATAAAAGAAGAAAAAAAAGTAAGTTCATTTTATGGATTTGAATGTATTGATTTTACTTTTCAACAAAGAAATTGCAAAATAGTAAAACCAAAAAAAGCCGCCGCTGGATTACCTTGGGTATGGAGAGCGCGCTTTTGGGGCCATGAACCACAAACGGATAGGGCCCTTTTAGAGAGAGGGTTTCATGTAGTGTATTGTGATGCATCGGAATGGTTTGGTAATAAAATGGCTATTGATTTGTGGGATAAATTTTATGCCTATATGCTGTTAGCTGGACTTTCAAAAAAAGTAGCTTTAGAAGGTATGAGTCGTGGTGGAGTGTACATATACAATTGGGCATTGAAAAATCCACAAAAAGTTGCTTGTATTTATGCAGACGCACCTGTTTTAGATTTAAAAAGTTGGCCTGGTGGACTAGGGAAAGGACAAAAAAGTGCTGCAGACTGGGAGATTTTTAAAACCGATTATTCTTTAACAGAAGCTCAAGCAATCCAATTTAAAAATAGTCCACTCGATCATGCAAATGAAATTGCCCAATTGGGATTTCCAATGCTTCATGTGGTGGGTGACGCGGATGAGGCTGTACCAGTTGTTGAAAATACTGAGCTATTCGAAAAAGCAATAAAAAAAGCAGGAGGTAATATTACTGTAATTCATAAACCAGGAGTAGGTCACCATCCCCACAGCTTAGCCAATCCAACACCCATTGTTGATTTTATATTAAATGCTACCCATCAAAAAACAAACTTTGCTGTTATTGCTTCTCCGGGTTCAGAATACAGATCAGGAGCAGGCTGGAAAGAAGGAACTGATTGGTGGACACAAAATAATGAGATCAATGATTTGATTGCAAAGAATGCATCTACTGATATTGTTTTTATCGGAAACTCCATCACACAAGGTATTGCTGGCAATAGAGCTTCGGTAACCAATCAACCAGGAAAGGCTTTTTTCGAATCTGTATATAATAAAAACAGCTGGATATCTGCTGGTATCTCTGGCGATAGGACTCAGCATATACTATGGAGGCTTCAACACGGAAATTATTCAAAAGCAAAAATTAAAATTGCAGTGCTTACCATTGGGGTCAATAACTTTTCTGATGATTCAGCTGAAGAAGTAGCTCAGGGAATTCACCAAATCCTTTGGTGGATGAAAAAAAATATGCCTGCTACTAAAATTATATTAGTGGGACCATTACCTGCAGGTGTGAAAAAGGAAGATCTGTATCGAGTAAAATATGAAAAAGTGCAATCCCTCATCACTAAAGAAGAAGATAAAAAGCAAATATTTTACCTACCCTTAGCAAGTAAATTCATTCAACCCAATGGAGATTTAAATCTTAATTATTGTTCCTCTGATGGTATTCATTTAATTGAAAAAGGATATGAAGTCTGGGCGCTATCTCTACAACCAATGATTGAAAAATTACTTAGAAAATAATTATTCTTTAAATAAAAAGATATGATCAGAAAAGCCTTAATCAGTAGTATACTTCTTTTAATAATAATGCATTCAAATGCTCAGTCAGTAAAAGAATATATTAAATGGAATCCTGCTTCCGACTCTACAAAAGTTTTAGAAGGGCAAGGCTGGACTGGTGAAGTAAATAATTTCTATGACCGATTGCCTGCAAGAGCAGAAAAAATGGTGAGTGAAGGGATTTGGAAATTAGCTTCTCAAACAGCTGGTTTGCAATTAAGATTCAGAACCAATGCAGATGAGATTATTATAAAATATGTCGTGGGTGGTAATATACAGATGCCTCACATGCCTGCAACTGGAGTAAGTGGGATCGATTTATATTCAAAAAATATAGATGGTAAATGGAATTGGGCTGCGGGAAGATTTTCATTTGGAGACACTATTAACTATCAATTTTCAAATTTGGTTACAAACGATCAACATGTAAAAAATAGAGACTACACACTTTATCTACCCCTTTATAACTCAGTAAAATGGATGGAAATATCCGTTCCCAAACCAAGTTTATTTACGCCATTACCTAAGCGAATTGATCGACCTATTATTGTTTATGGTACTTCAATAGCTCAAGGAGCATGTGCCACTAGACCAGGATTAGTCTGGTCTTCCATCTTATCAAGAAAACTTGATCTGCCAGTTATTAACTTAGGGTTCTCAGGTAGTGGAAGACTCGACCCTCCCATAGTAGGTTTAATTGGTGAAGTAAATGCAAAATTATATGTACTAGATTGTCTACCGAATTTAGTAGCTCCTGGTATCAGCGCTGAAGAATTATATAAAAGAATAGTAGCAGCCGTTGGGCAACTGAAAACAAAAAATCCAACAATACCTATTTTACTGACTGAGCATGATGGCTATACAGATGAAGAAATGAATCCAACTAGTAAAAAGCAATACGCTGATGCCAATAAAGTAATGAAAAAAGTATTTGATTCATTGACTACAGCAGGAGTGAAAAATATTTTCTTACTTTCCAAAGAACAAATTAATCAAGATATTGAATCAACGATAGACAGAGTTCATCCAAACGACATTGGAATGATGAATTATGCAAATGCTTATGAAATGAAAATAAGAGAAATATTCAACATGGCAGTAGGCAAAAGTTCAACTACAATCCCGATTACCCAACGCCGTGATGCAAATACCTATGACTGGGAAACAAGACACAAAGAAATTTTGAGATATAACGGCACTCATTCTCCTCAATTACTTTTTATAGGTAATTCAATCACTCATTTCTGGGGAGGAATTCCTACTTCTGATGTCAGGAATGGCAGTGATTCTTGGAGTAAATATTTTGAAAAAAAGAATGCTATTAACTTAGGTTTTGGTTGGGATAGAATTGAAAATGTTTTATGGCGCGTATACAATGGTGAACTAGATAATATTGCACCATCACAGATTGTAATAATGATTGGAACTAATAATTTAGATTTTAATAGCAATAATGAAATTAGAGAGGGACTTAAATTTTTAATCAACGCAATCAGTGCAAAACAGCCGAATGCAAAAATATTATTAATGAGCATTCTTCCAAGAAGAAATATGGAAGACAGAATTAATTTATTAAATAAACTAATTTCAACTATTCCTTTTAACAAGAGAATAAAATATGCTGATGCTGGTAAGGTATTCTTACAACCCTCTGGCAAAATAGACGAATCACTTTTTTCAGATGGTCTTCATCCCAATGCCGCAGGATATGAAAAATTAGGAGCCCTTATAGATACTCAAATAGGAAAATAAAAATTGGAAGGAGTCCTGAAAAATTATACCACAGGATTTAAAGCAGAGGCTGCGAGCTCACCTGGTTTCATTCCATCGAACCATTTTATTCTATCTGACTCTTGATTATCATTTGCTGGTTCAGTAATCACTGCGCCATCTTCATAATAAATAATAGTCATTACTTCTCTCATTTGGTCAGAACTATTACCTGGCGCCTTATGAAGCGTATAACCATAATGGAAAGTAGCATCACCAGCCGCCATAAAATCAGGCATAAAAATAGGATAGGCTTTATCAGCGACATACGCATCCAATAAACTTTGAGATTCATCAGAAATTGGAATACTATTTACCAGTCCATTGGTATGAGATCCTTCCGCAAAGGTGAGCATACCCATTGATACGTTGATATCAATTAGCGGCATCCACATGGTGATAGTTTTAGTGGTAGCCAACGGCCAGTAATATTGATCCTGGTGCCATGGTGTAGCGCCACCACCTGCTTCTTTATACAAGGCCTGATCATGATAGACACGTACCCTCTCTACTCCAAGAAGTTGAGCAGCAACACTTGCAAATTTTTTATGCAAGGTGAATTTCCGAACCGCTTCATCCTTTAACCACAAATTAGTGATTTGTAAAAAAGCCTTTCCATAGGTATCTCTATCTTCCAATTTTCTAACTTCAGTATTATTTTTTTTGACCGCCTCATTGATTGCAGACCTAAAAATGCTAATCTCTTCAGAACTAGCCACTCCAGGTATATGAATCGCTCCCCTATTTTGAAAACGCTCTACTTGCTCTGCAGAAAGAGTAAGGTTACCTTCTTGATTTAAATTATTATTAGCCATAAAGTTATTTTTTAATAAAAGTATTTTTAATCAAAGTGATATAACAAAATTACTATTTTTTGGAAGTCAATGATTTAATTACTTCCGTTTCAGTCGGGTCATAGGCAGTGCCATCTTTTCTAAAAACATCATGAAACCATACCTTGGGTTCACTCCCATCCGCAATAGGTGTATCCCACTGATAAATAGTATTACTTTTTCCTGCAACCAATCCCCAGTTAATTGCACCTACATTATATTTTTTAAATATAGGCAAATGGGTTTGGAATTTGCTTCCTTTTGTTCTTGCCATATATTCACTACAAATAACTGGGCGACCTATCTTTAGTTTTTGTTGAATGTCCTTTTCGAGATTAGCTGCATCTGAATAATTATGAAATGTAATAACATCGGAATTATTAATTAAATATTCATCAATCGCTTTGTTAGATCTCCAAGAAGCCCCCGAAATAGGCTGATTTGGACGAACGGACCAAGCCCACTCAAATATTTTTTTCAATAAAGGCATAGAGGAAAGTCCATAACCGCTATTACCAGGTTCATTGTACAAATCCCACATTAATATGCGTTGATCATTTTTAAAACTACCAAGAATATCTTTAACATAGGTTTCTAAATATTTCCATTGAGTAGAATCATCATGGGTTACTTTATTTGGACTTCTAACCCATCCGCTATTATGAATACCTGGTTTAGGAGCAGGTTGTAATCCGATTGCTGCATCTGGATTCCAGCAATCGTCAAAAATAGTAAAGAGTATTTTTATTTTATTTTTCTTGGCAATAGATAACAATTGATCCATTCGCTTTTTAAACCCTTTAGGATCTGCTTTCCAAGCAAGGTCATGTAAATAAACGCGCATCGTATTCATTCCGATAGCTGATGCCCAAGAAAATTCACGATCAATTGTAATCGGATCAAATGTATCTGCCTGAAACATTTCAAGCTGATTGATCGCATTACTAGGTAAAAAGTTTGCACCTACTAACCAACCTTGACCCTTATACCAATTAGCAGCTTTTTCTGCAGACCATTGTTTAGACTCTTGTGCGGCTATATCTCCAAAAGAGAATAATGAACACATTAAAAGCAACGAAAAAATTATTTTTTTTATCATATCAGTCATTGATTTTTATATTTTTAATAGTAGTTGGAAGCCATACCTGCATTTCATTTTTACCACGATTGGCCCAGGTATAATAAGGAATAGCAGTAATTTTTTTCTTTTCTGTTTGAAGTGAACTCCCATCTGCACTCACCGTCATTACAGGCACAATAGCAGAAAGAGCTTTAATCGGTTCGTCTAAAATAGTTTGGTCTGATATTTCAAAATCAGCAGTAGCTGGTAAAATGAAATTCCAAGCTTTGTTGTTATTATCGGCTCCTTCTACACAATAAACAATTGGACCACGTTGGATGGCTACCCTATTATTATTGAATTTTAGATCTGTTGCACTAACCAATCTATTCACCTGCATTGGTAAATCATACGTTACTTGATCTCCCTTTTCCCAATCCCTTTCAATAACTAGATATCCCGATTCTACTCTTGTTGTAACTCCCTTTCCATTGACCTTTACTGTATAATCATTCGTTTTAAAATTTGAATACTCATATAAACCATTTGTATAAGTTTTACCCTGCACCCATCCCGGAATACGAAGGAATAAACCGAAAAAAGATTTATTCAATGGATCAATATGCAAATTGATTTTTCCATCCCAAGGATAATTGGTAGCCATCTTTACATTTACACTTCCGTTTGCAAGAGACAATTTGGTACTGCTTCCTACAAAAAGATTTACATAAATACTTCTATCTGTTGTAGCATAAATATAATTTCCTAAAGAAGCAACGAGTCTAGCAATATTAGAAGGGCAGCAAGCGGTACCAAACCATTCTTTTCTTTGATGCTGTCCTTTAGATGCAAGAGGATTACCATAAAAAAAACGATCTCCACTTAAACTCAATCCATCCAAAGCACCATTATATAAACTTCTTTCCAATATATCGATATAAGATGAATTCATTGTAAGCGCATTCATTCGCTGGTTCCAAAAAACCATACCCACACTAGCACAGGTTTCGCAATAGGCTTGCTCATTAGGTAAATCAAAATCTTTTGAAAACCCTTCATTACTTCCTGCGGAACCTATACCACCGGTGATATACATATTGCGGTACACCACATCTTCCCAAACTCTTCGCATTGCTTTTAGATATCCTGTATCTCCAGTTTGTGTAGCTACATCGGCAGCACCAGTATATAAATACATAGCACGTACCGCATGACCTGTAATTTCTTTTTGATCTTTCACCGGCACTGCATCTTGGGCATAGGCTGTGTCTTTCCAATCTGTCCAGGTATAACCTTTGGCATTTCGATACCCCCGCTCACTTAATAACCAATCAGCAAGTTTCAAATATTTTTGGTTGCCTGTAACCTTAAAAAGCTTTACCAATGCAAGTTCTAATTCTTGATGCCCCGTAACCCAATGTCTTTTGAAAGGACCAAAAATTGAATCAAAATGATCAGCCCAACGAATGCATACGTCTAATAATTTTCGCTTTCCTGTAGCATTAAAATATGCCACTCCTGCTTCAATCATATGGCCAGCATTGTAATCTTCATGCATGCTCATATCTGAATAGCGATCATTCAAATTAGTAAGTGTATAAAATGTATTTAGGTACCCATCCGGCTGTTGAGCAGCTGCAATTTTATCAATCCACTCATCACATTTTTTTTCCATTTCTTTACTAGGATGTGTTTTAAGTGAATACCCCATTGCTTCTAAGGCCTTAAAAACATCACTATCATCATAAAAAATCCCTTCATGCTTCTCTGCTTTTTTACGTGCCACCTTCTCAAAATTCCTAATTCTACCAGTAGCAGTTTCTGTTTGATAAATGCAAGCAGCCAATGTTTTGGTTGCCACCTTATCAATCTTAGGCTTCCAGAAATTATCGGTAACATTTACTTGAGAAAAGCTAACCGGCTCAATCTTTTGAAAAATTGGTTGTGCAAATAAAAAATTAAAACAAAAACTAGCGAGTAAAATAAAAACAAATCTGATCATAGGATTTATTTATACAAATTTTATTAAAACAGTATTATAAATTAACTGACAATAAATAAGCTTGCCCTTTTGCAGAACTAAAAGAAAGAACATAATCATTTCCCACTTTTTTTGATTTTAAATTCAGTCCTTTCACCATCAATGGGACAGCTGATTTTATAACACATTGACCACCGTTTAGAGAGCGAATAGTCGCCACCTCTAATTGATGATTCTTCCAATTAATATTCACTTCAAATCCACCTCTTGCTTTCAAACCTTTTACAGCACCTTCTTTCCAAACAGCTGGCAATGCAGGTAATAAATGTATTTCACCTAAATGACTTTGCACTAACATTTCAGCTATTCCAGCAGTAGCAGCAAAATTTCCATCAATTTGAAAAGGAGGATGTGCATCAAAAAAATTGGCATAGGTACCGCCACCTCCAGCATAATTAGTTCCTCCCACTTCTGTCAAATGCATTAAATCTCTTACCAAACGATGGGCATGGTCTCCATCCAATAATCTCGCCCACCAATTAATTTTCCAAGCCTTACTCCATCCGGTACCATCATCGGTTCTTAACTCTAAAGACCTCTTTGCTGCAGCAAAATATTCAGGTGTTTGGACTGAAATTTCTCTTCCTGGATGTAATCCAAATAAATGAGAAGTATGTCGATGATGAGGTTCAGCCTCTTCAAAATCCTTGTACCACTCTAATAATTGTCCCTTGCTTCCAATTTTCAAAGGAAATAGTTGCTTACTTTTTTCTATCAGTGTATTTCTAAAATCTGCATCAATACCCAAGATTTTAGAAGCTTCAATTAAATTTCCATACAGATCTCTTATGATTGACATATCCATCGTAGTAGCCACAGAGACCGCCTGCCTTTTGCCAGAACTATCTATAAAAAAATTCTCTGGAGAAGTGGATGGAGCAGTTACTAGATATCCATTCTTATCTTTCACTAACCAATCAAATGTAAACAGAGCAGCTTCTTTCATCACTGGCCAAGCTTTTTCTGCAAGAAATTTTTTATCGCCTGTAAATGCATAATGCTCCCATAAATGTTGGCATAACCAATTGCCACCCATGTACCAGTTAGCCCATACTGGATCTCCTTTTCCTAAATCACCTACCGCATTTGAAGTAGCCCAAATTTCAGAATTGTGATGAGCTACCCATCCCCTTGCATTGTAAAATTCTTTTGCTGTGCGGGCACCCGTAACCGATAGGTCCTTAATGAAATTAAGTAGCGGTTCATGCATTTCTGAAAGATTGGTCACCTCAGCAGGCCAATAATTCATCTGAGTATTGATATTAATGGTATAATTAGAACTCCATGGAGCGCGCAACTCCTTATTCCAAATACCTTGCAGATTGGCTGGTGGTCCACCTGGCCTCGAAGAAGCTATTAATAAATAACGTCCAAATTGAAAATACAATATTTCAAAACTTGGATCATAAGATCCCTTTGAAAAAGCTTTCAATCTGTCGTAGGTTGGAAGCGACTTTTGCTTTACAAATGCAGTATCACTAATTGCAAGACTTACCCTATTAAAATATTTTTGATAATCACCAATATGAGATTGGCGAAGTAAGGCATATGTTTTTTTAGACGCCTTCTGAATAGCTGCTGCTGCAATTGCTTTTTCATTTTTTCCATCAGCATCAGGACATTTATCAAAGCCATTAAAACTAGTAGCAGCTGATATATAAATAATTGCCTCAGTTGCATTGGTTATATGTATTCCAAATTTATCTACAGCAATATTTCCATCATTTGAAATAGCTTTCATTCGATATTGGTAACGCATACCATTACAACCACTAGCATCTTCATACACCACAGGCGACCTTCCTTGAAGGTTATAATAAGTTGGATCTAAACGAGCAGGTGCTTTTCCACTTACCACTAGTTCATTGCTACCATTTACAGATAACTCATATCGCAGCTGACTTCTAGAAGATAAATCAAAATTTAAACTCCCCTTTTTATTAGAAGTTAAACGCAATACCATAATATTATCAGGCGCATTGATAAAAATTTCTCGCTGATATTTCACTCCATTGATGGTAAAACTGGTAGTAGCAATTGCTTTTGAAATATCTAAATCACGATAATAAGCAGTAGGTTGAGCGCCACCAAAATTTTGTTTAATAAATACATCTCCCAAAGGCAAATAGGACTCTGTATATAATCCCTGCATCTTTTTTGTTAACTCGTAAGCTTTAGAATAATTTTCTTCGGTAAGTAAAGCAGTTCTTACAGAAGATAAAAAAGATTGAGCTGTTGGATTGATATTCTTTTTCACTGGACCTCCGCTATACAAACTACTTTCGTTCAGCTGTATCAGTTCTTCTTCTACTCCACCAAATACCATGGCACCGATATGTCCATTACCCAATGGTAAAGCCTCTACCCATTCTTTAGCTGGATACTTGTACCAGAGTTTTAAATCAGTCTGAGCCATCAATTTTGAAGAAACACTGATTATAAATAACAGCATCCAATATTCTAATTTAATTTTCATACGTCTAGATTATAAATTAATATCTTCTTTTAAAATTGACTTATTTATTTTTAAATTTTTGTTCCAATGTTTTAATGAAATATCCACCCACTACACTTCTTGCTTGAAAACCAACCATTAATCCAGTCTTAGTTTGATGCCAATCACTTAAAGGAACTCTAGATTTAGTTTCAGTTGCAAAACGGAAGATTGGATTTGTAATCGATAAAAAATCTTTTTGATTGTTAGCAAGGGTTGCTGTCCACAATACCCAATCTGATTTGGTATAAGTAGCCCTACTATCTAATGGTAAACCGAATTCGTTTTGCTTAGTGAGATAATATTTCACTTCTTTTTCCATTACTTCTTTTGAAAAAAGATTCATTTTCAAAACCTTGTCCCAAACCAAATTATATTTTTGACTCCAAGTTCCCTTTGCATCAAATGTCAAAGAAAAATGATCTCCATCGTCTGCCATGGTGATCCATTTAGAGACCATCTCTTTAGTTAGTTTGCTATATCTTTCTGAAGTAGCTTTCTCCCCTATTTGAGCAGCCAATTGCGCGTAGCCGCCCAACGCAACAATCGCTTTTACAGAAAGATTGGTATTCCTAGCCAGGTGCCCCGCAAAATCATCTGTGCATAATTGATTCGCTGGATCAAAACCTTCTTTACTTAAATAATCAGCCCAAATAGACAAGGTTGCCCAATGCTTTTTTGCATACTCAGCATTGCCTTCAGCCTTTGCAATTGCTGCAGTTAAAATAATCATATTGCCACACTCTTCCACAGGCATATCTTCACCATAAGTTTGACCATTGGCCAATGGATAAGTGCCTAGGTCATGCGCAGCAAATGGTTTTTTCCATTTACCACTTTCACTATAATAAAAAATACCATTCAACATTCCCTTCAATAATTCGGGATTGTAAGCTAGGAATAATGGTGCAGAAGGATAGGTAACATCAACCGTATTGATAGAGCCGTTGCTAAAATTTTCTTTCGATAGAAAAAGTATTTCTCCCTCTGGACTAACCACTAATTTATGAGCAGCAATACTTTGACGATATGCTAACTCACATAATTTTGCATACTCCTCACCGCCCGACTTTAAGGCATCGCTACGAATTAACAGATTGGTCTGCTCACATTTTTTTATCGTTGAAGCGTAATCTTTTGCAGCATTTTCTAATTGTTGTTCAATATTATCAGTTTCTTTCTGATGCCACCATGGACGAAGATTTTTTGTAAAATATTGAACTGAATATTGATCATCATATCCTACTAATAGCAATTGTTGTTTTGCAATTTTACCAACCTTTCCAAGATTTATTTTTGTACCAAGCAGTAAATGTTTTCCTTCGGTAATGTCCTTATCGGATTTACCAAATGCATTCGATAGGTCATCGCCATTAGTGATTGATTGTTGAACAGATGGACTAGTTGGCACTGCAATGTACATATAACCCCAATCGATCCTTAGGTCGTCTCCTTTTTTTTGTAATACAGATTGAGTAATTGTACCTGCCTTTAAAATAGAAAGGCCCTTAGCAGTATATTTATTTGCAGTAATGGGCTGCACAGAAGTATTGACAGAAATATCCGTGGAAGCACCTATATACAATTGCACCTCATGCAAAGCACCGTCATTCGAGTTTATTTTTGAATTGATATAGGATACTGGGCGAGATAATAAATTAAGGTCATTTAAAATTAATGGAGAAGTAAAAGTGAGTGACAAATCAACTTTTCCACAAGTAAATTGATAGGCAGTTTGAGTAGCATTTACGGTCACTTTTTTTTGAACAGCAGTCAATATATTTTCATATAGATTCTCTTTCGGTTGGTAAACAATTCCCGCATCTAACCATGAACCACCACTGCTATTTTTAACATGGACTGCTAAAACATTCTCCCCCTTCTTAATTTTATTTTTCACTTCCTCTTTAATTGGAATAAAAATAAACTTTTCTACATAATCCTTCACTGAATATACCATTTCTCCGTTTAAAAAAACTTCCACATCCTCGTCATGCTGCAACTTTAAAAAAAGATTATTTAAATCTAAGTTGTCGATAGTAAATTTTCTTCGAACCCAAATATCCCTAGTAATCCATTTAGTTTTTGAAGCTACTTTATCATTACCAAAAGGCGCTATTCCAATTTTCCAATTCGCATCATTATAAGAAGACTTCATCCAATCTTCTCCAGGATTGGTTTCGGTATAAGCTGCCTGATAATTGATTTCATCCGATGCTGGAAGTAAAGTTTTGTATTCCGGCTCTTTATTACCTAAAAAGCGATAAACTTCACCATCTACTTTCAGCAATCCTATCAGAGAATGATTATAGCCTGTCCAATGCTTAGTAGTGGAAGCAGTAAGTAAATCAGTGGTAGACCAAATACTAAAATAAGGATCATGTGTTATGAGCGGATAGGCTGGAGCCTTTGTATTTTGAGTAAAACAAATAGTTGATAAAAAAATCGCCGCCGATAGTAAATAAAGTTTTTTCATGATTTAATTATTGTAAAGATTTTTGTTGTTTATTAAATATTTTTTTGACTCTGGTCAAATTTTTTAGCGTAATCATAATTATACTCTCCGTTCTGTTAGCTCCATTCTACCTTTAAAATTACCTAGTCTTTTCTTATAAATTTCAGACGAGGATTTTAACAACTTGAAATGGACTGCTCAAAAATTAGCATAAAAAAAATTTAAAATAAACTATAAAATTTCTTGGAATTAAGCAAAACAATCGAATTAGTTTCATTACCGAAAGTATTGATTAGCCCTCAAATTAAAAAATTTATTAACCAAGGTTAAATTTAGGTTTACTAACAAAATTCAACTCATTTTTATACATGCTAAAACAGTTAACTATATAAAAACTCATTCATATAAAAAATCAAAGACCCCTGTAAATACAAGGGTCTCTAATAAATATGAACTTTTAAATTTAACCTTTTACGAGATCAAAAGCATTTTGAATATCATCTTTAATATCCTCGATATGTTCAATACCCAATGATATCCTAAGCAATCCAGGTTCTACACCAGCAGAAATTTGCTCTGCTTCACTTAATTGTTCGTGGGTAGTGGTAGCAGGATGAATGATCAGTGTTTTTGCATCGCCTACATTGGCTAAATGGCTAATTAGATTTAATTCATTTACAAAATTATCAGCTACTTTTTTTCCACCTTTAATTTTAAAAGACAATACTCCGCCGAAACCGCGCTTTAAATATTTTTTAGCGAGGGTATTGTATTTACTAGATTCTAATCCAGGGTAATTTACATACTCAACTTGAGGGTGAGCCTCTAGCCATTTAGCAAGGGCAAGTGCGTTTTCAACGGTACGATCAACTCTTAATGACAAGGTTTCAACACCTTGTAAAAACAAGAATGAGTTAAAAGGACTTAATGCAGGACCCCAAGTACGTAGGCCACTTACTCTTAATCTAATGATATAGGCTATATTTCCAAATGGACTACCTGCACCAAAAATTTCCCAAAATTTCATCCCGTGGTATCCCTCATCCGGCTCTGTAAACTGAGGGAATTTGCCATTGCCCCAATTAAAATTTCCACCATCAACTACCACTCCACCGATACTGTTGCCATGACCACCAATCCATTTTGTAGCAGCTTCTACCACTACATTTGCTCCGTAATCAAAGGGTCTAAATAAATAACCACCTGCACCAAAAGTGTTATCAACTACTAGTGGAATATCATGTGCTTTTGCTACTGCTGCAATTGCTTCAAAATCAGGAATACTAAATCCAGGATTACCAATAGTTTCCAAATAAATCGCTTTCGTTTTATCATCAATTTTAGAAGCGATGCTTTCAGGATTGTCACCATCAGCAAAGCGAACCTCTACACCAATGCGCTTAAATGAAACTTTAAATTGATTATAAGTTCCTCCGTATAAAAAAGAAGAGGATACAAAATTATCACCTGGTAATAATAAATTGTGCAATGCCAAAAACTGAGCACTCATTCCAGAACCAGTAGCAACAGCAGCTACTCCACCCTCTAAAGCAGCAATCCTTTTTTCAAAGACATCTGTTGTAGGATTCATAATACGAGTGTAAATATTTCCAAACTCTTTTAAACCAAATAAATTAGCTGCGTGTTCAGAACTATCAAAAACAAATGAAGTGGTTTGATAAATAGGCACCTGGCTTGCATGTGTAGTTGCTTCGGGATCATATCCTGCATGAATCTGCAGGGTATCAAAATGTAAAGGCTTTGTAGACATAACGTTATTTTTTAGATTTTTTTTAATACTCTATAAAAATAGTATACTTTTCCCAATTAGCACTAATGAATATGAAAAAACTGATAATTAATTATTAAAATACTTTATAAAAAAGTAATAATATTAAAATAAATCAATATCTAACTAAAGGAGATTCCTATTAATTGATTGATCTCAGTCTTTTGCCTTAGCCATTTCCAATGCAGTGGTAGTAATAAAATATTTAGCGATGGTATTGGGTACTTCCCAGTTAGGTAAGGAATGGTTTAAAAGATAATCACTGAAAACCTTGAAAGTAATATCCCGCTTTAATTCTAATTCGGCTGGTATATTAACTTGAACAAACTTACCTTCTTGTGACCAAGAAATACCAGGAAAATCCTTTTGAAGTAGAGCAAAAGATCTATCGAGTTGCTCTCTAAAATCTTTACTACTTAAGTTGATTCTCTTTTCAATGCAAAGCCTCGGTTTAGTGCGACCAAATGCTTGATCTATAAATACAGTAGATCGATCTCCTTCTGCATAAGCACTACGAATATCATTCCCCCCCTTAGGCGTTGCGGCTCGCCATTCAACATTCACTTCGGTGTAAACCCCCTTTACGGTAAATAAAATTTTACCATTCGCAAAAACAGAAAGAACGGAGTCCTTCACATAAGACGATAATGATGATGGTATTTCTGGAAGTGAGGTTGCTGCAGAAAATTCAGACTTTGAAAGTTTTACGCTGCTATGATCAGCGTCTAACACTTTGATGTCTTTGGTATATTCAATTGATAGCTCAGGAAATAATTTCCAAAATGCAAGATCGATTAAATGGGTGGTAACATCTACCACACCTTCTCCCTGCTGCAGCACATCGAAATACCATGCTGGTCGAGTTCCCTTTCCCCCTCTGTAAAAATGATGAACACTTGATTCTAAAATAGCCGGATGATTTTTAGTTCCCTTAGTCTGCTTTCCAAAAAGCAAAGAGTCTTGCATCAAAGCTCTTTGTACTTTATTGATAAGACTATATCGTTCTGTCATCATGTCAAATAACAAAACGCCTTTTTGATCTGCCAACTCAAAGGTTTTTTTTAAACGCTCAAAGCCTGCTTTATTAATAACGATTGGTTTATCAGCAAAAACATTCATTCCCGCCTTGATTGAACTTTCTATATAGTCAATTTTTAATCGATTGTTTCCAGATAATACCACCACATTGCCTTTCTTATCAGTCACCATTTTTTCAAGATAATCCGGACCAGCATACACCTCTTCATTCCAGTTCGTTGGATCTTGTGCTCGACTATTCA
>CAMBTV010000042.1 GCA_945870835.1 Chitinophaga pinensis | reverse complement strand
ATTTTGCAAAAAAAATCACCTTATTTTATTATTAAAAATAAGGTGATTTTTTGGTCAGATTTTGGTTGATATCTCCTTTACTTAAAACTTACTATGTCACCAGTAATTTTAATGGTTTCAGAATATTTTTTAGTAGCATCATCCATTTCGTACACCATTGCTTTTTTTGTTGTTAAATCAAATTTAATTCTCATTCCCAAATCTTTTATCTCTAAAATAAAGGTATGATCAGTAATTTCTTCCAATTCTTTTGTTTTTAATTTAGTAGCGTCTTTGTCGTCAAGAAGCTGCATTTCCCAATCATATTCTTCCTTATGAATAAATGAAAACTTATCATTGTCAATTTTAACTACAATTTCAGCAACATCGTGAGCATTTACTTGAGCAAAAGATTTCATTCCGATAAAAAGTGCGAGCGTAAATAAAAGTTTTTTCATTTTTTAAGGGTTTTAGATTTATTTAATTTATTGAATTTATTAATTCGTTTTGGTTTAGAGTAATTATTAAAATTAGTTTATTTTAAATTTTTTATTTTGTTTAATTAAAAATCAATTATAAAATAAAAATTTAAACAATATTTTTAAAAAAATTAATATATTGAAAAGAAATCGATTGTAGTTCATAAGATGAAACCTAGTCATTAGAAATAATTCTAAAGCAATCATTAAGAAGGAAAGTATTAAAAATAGAACTTAAACTGTTCATAGAGTAATCTACTAATATCAGCTTAATTATAGAGGGTTAATGGAGACTTTTAGTTTTTATTTGATTCTTTTAATTGTATTTTTTAAAGCATCGTATTCGTAAGTGTGATATACGTTTTTTGAGTTATCTTGATTTTGCTTAACGCACTTTAAAAGTGCCACCTTGCCCTTTATAACATCTGTACCCTCCAACATTAAAATCCAAAACTCTTTGCTGTTTGGCTTAATATTTAAAGTTAAACTTTCAAATAAATTTAAGTTTTCATCAATGATTTTTAAAACATTTTTTTTCAAGATTGGATTATATTTCCCAACAGCTATGCCTTCATTGTATCTGTTGTATTGACCATCGTATGAGTATTTTTTGTTTTCAATAAAGTTAAATAGGAATAAATTGTCATTGCCATCATTTAGAAGCCCAATACTATTATAAAAAGATAGATACCGTCCCAATGGAAGGTTTTCAAATAATATGTTTTGTCTAATTGCAATATTATTGGCACTGTCAAAAAGCGTGAAGGTAATTCTGTCTTTTTCTGAAACCACTTTCGCTGCTGGTGAATAATGGCTTCCAGCAAACTTATAGTCTAGTTTTTCTCCAAAAACACTCTGGGTAAATATCTCCGACGAAAAAATTAAGCTCAATATCAGGGTTAATATTCCTTTCATGTATGATCGAATCTTAAGATGTTGAAGATGTTATTTTTTTGTAAATCTAGGATAGATTTCAAATTTTCTATAATATTACTTTAAATAACAAATTAATTAAATGTGATGTGAAGAGGTGTGATGTAGTAAAAAAGCTAGGTTTTAGAATAATTATTGGGTTGGTATTAATTTATTTAATATTGGCTATAATTATTAATTTTGAAATATTAAATTAATTATTTGAAAAACAGTTGATTATATAATGCTATGAAAAATTTTACACTTTTAGAAAGGATTAAATATTGGTTTGATAATTTGATGAGTAAGGGGCCTCATATGATGATATTATTATTAGGTTTTTTGTCATTAATTATTATACTTTTCTCGGGTCTTGTAATCTGGTATTTGCAAATTGCTCCTGAAAATGAAGAGCCTTTAGGTTTTATAGAAAGTATTTGGCAAAGTTTATTAAGAGCCCTTGATTCTGGAACAATGGGGGGAGATGTCGGTTGGCCATTCAGATTTATTTCTTTCCTAGTAACGCTAGGTGGAATATTTGTTTTATCTATTTTAATCGGAGTTTTGGGCACTTCAATCGAAGAAAAACTTAATAATTTAAGAAAAGGAAAAAGCTTTGTTATTGAAAAAGAACACACATTAATTTTAGGGTATTCTTCTAAAATATTTACAATCATTTCAGAATTAGTCATTGCCAACGAAAATGTAAAGAATCCAAGAATTGTTATTTTGGCTGACAAGGATAAAGTTGAGATGGAAGATGAAATTAAAAATAAAATTAGTGATTTAAAGAATACTAAAATAATATGTAGAAGCGGTGTTCCTTATGATTTTTCTGATTTAGAGATTGTAAATCCTCAGCAGTCGAAATCAATACTAATTCTTACACCTGATGAAGATGAGAATGCTGACTCTTTGACTATAAAAACTATTTTGGCAATTACCAATAATCCAAATCGACGATCAAGCCCTTATCATATCGTAGCTGAAATGAAAGATATTTCAAACTATGAGGTTGCAAAAATGGTGGGCAAAGACGAAGCTGAAATACTTTTTGTTGATGACATTATTGCTAAAATTATTGTTCAAACTTCAAGACAAAGTGGCCTAAGCATTGTGTATACTGAATTGTTTGATTTTGATGGCGTAGAAATTTATATCCAATCAGAAAATAAGTTAATTGGTAAATCTTATGGAGAAGCATTATCACTCTATGAAGATTCCTCTTTAATTGGAGTTAAGCAAATGGATGGATCGGTTAAACTAAACCCTGAAATGGACTATATTGTTGGGGAAGATGATATGGTAATTGTTATTAGTGAAGACGATAGCACCATTAATATTTCTGATAATCAGAAAAATAGTTTTGATGAAAGTTCAATTTTAAATGTAAATAACAATCAGGTTAATACAGAAAATATTTTGTTGTTGGGCTGGAATTCTATTGCTTCCACTATTGTAACTGAAATTGATAAATATGTTGGACCTAACTCAAAAATAGTAGTAGTTTCTTCGTTTGAAAAATATGAAGAAGAGGTAAATGAATTAAGAGGCAATCTACAAAATTGCACACTGGATTTCCAATTCAATGATACTGCCAATAGAAAAGTTATAGAAAAACTAAATATTACTAGTTTCGATAGTGTTCAAATTCTTTGCTATAAAGAAGAAATGGATATTCAAGATGCAGATGCTGCAACATTGATTACTCTATTGCATATTCGTAAAATCTTAGATGACGAATCAAAAGACATTAAAGTAGTCAGCCAAATGTTAGATGCAAAAAATAGAGCATTGGCATCTATCACTAAAGCAGATGACTTTATTGTGAGTGATAAATTAATCAGTTTATTAATGACGCAGGTATCTGAAAATAAATTTTTAATGAAAGTATTTGAAAGTTTATTTGAAGCGGAGGGCAGTGAAATTTATTTAAAGCAGGTCACTGAATATGTATCTCATGGCGAACCTGTTGATTTTTATACGATTATTGAGAGTGCTAGAAGAAAGGGGCATACTGCTTTTGGATATCGATTAGAGCATTTAGCAGAGGATAGCACAGCTGCTTTTGGTATTCAAGTGAATCCAAATAAAAGCACCAAAATTCAGTTTAATGCAAATGATAAAATTATTGTGTTGGCAGAGAATTAATTTTCTACAATTATTATCGAGATATTAATAATGCTGAAATGATAGAGCTTGAATAGTTAATTTTCGCTTATTGAACTCCCATTTCTAATGCCCATTGGTTGTATTTAGTAAGTAAATCTTTTCTTTTTTCTGGTAATCTATTGGCTAAATCATTTGCTTCTATTCGATCAATTTTCAAATTGTATAACTCCCATTTTTTTATTTCAGCATCCCAAACTAATTTCCAATCCCCTTCCCGAATTGCTCTATTTCCTTGATGTTCCCATGCAATGAATTTATGTATTGGCTTTTTTCCCTTTTTCAAAAGGGGTACTAAACTTTTTCCTTCTACTGATTGATTGGATTTTGTTTGAGTTAATTCCATAATAGTTGGAAAAAGATCCATGATATGACCAACTTGATCTGTTTGGAATCCTTTTTTGATCAGCTTTGGATAATAAACTAAAAGAGGTGTTGAAATTCCTCCTTCATGCATCCAGTGTTTGTACATTCTGAAAGGAGTATTGCTGGCTGATGCCCATTCTCTCCCATAAGTAGTATAACTTCCTTTTGATCCTACTAAACTAACTAACGAATTTTTATATCCTTCTTCGCCTAAATCAATCATTGATCGGTCATCTAAAATTTCATGACAACCACCATTGTCAGACAAAAAAATGAATAGGGTATTTTCCCATTCACCTAAGTCTTTAATTTTCTGAATAATTTTTCCAATCCCTTCATCCATCACTTGAATCATTGCAGCATAGGTTGCCATTTTATCAATCCAAAGAGATGGATTAGTGACAGTATCAAATTTTGCAATTGTAGGATCTATCGGAGGAAGTTGAGCCACATTTTTTAATCGACCTAACTGTCTTTGTTTTTCAAAGCGTTGCTGGCGCAATGCTTCCCATCCTTTGGTATACCTATCACGATATTGGTCTATAATATTTTTAGGAGCATGTAATGGCCAGTGAGGAGCCGTGTAGGCTACATAAAGAAAAAAGGGATTGGACTGATTCGTATTGTGTAAAAAAGAAACGGCCTTATCACTGATTGCATCTGTCATATAAAATTTTTCATCTGGAACAAATTTTTGATTGTCCTCTACCATTTGTCGTCGAGATAATAATTCGTAATAGCTATTCGCACCTGAAATAAGCCCAAAGTAATGATCGAATCCTCTTTGATTGGGCCAGTCCTCCTTTTGTTCACCCACATGCCATTTTCCAGACATTAAAGTTTGGTATCCGTTTTTTCGCAATTCTTCTGCGATGGTAGGAGTTGCTAAATTTAAAAATCCTTGGTAGGGTTGAAAGACTTTATTACAATCGTATTTATTAGTAGTTACCATCCTGCCCATTCCAGCTTGATGGGGATACATTCCTGTTAATAGCGATGCTCTGCTAGGACAGCACCGCCCTGCATTGTAAAATTGATTGAACACCACACCTCCTTTCCCTAATGCATCTAGGTGAGGTGTTTTTATTTCAGAACCAAATATTCCAATATCACTATAGCCCATATCGTCGGCAAGAATTACTACTACGTTTGGCTTTTTTTGTGCGTTAGATAACAAGGTTAATAATAGCATTGCTACAAAAAGAAAATTGTTCTTCATACAGAATAATTTTAATGTCGGGTGTCTATCCCTACTTTTTAAAGGTAATTTAAATTATTTCTAAGAAATGACCTTCTGTATTTTATATAGGCAGGGAAGCCTAATTGAAAAAAAGGAATTACTCTTTGCGCTAAAAATTTAACAGTAGCGTTTAGAATTTACATTGAATTATTACCAATTGACTTTTCAAATGTTAAAATTGCGTAGCTTCAATAATATAATTGAGTGATGAGGCTTGCTTAAATAGTATACTAATATGTAGCAGCTTTTTATTTTAGTTAAACAAGTAAACTAATAGAAATTTATGTATAAGATTCTTTCAATTAGGTTTTACATTCTTTTGGTGGTAATATTATCCTACCCCTCCTTTAGGTTGATAGCCCAGTCAATTAAAGTCCCAGGAATTGTAGTGGACTATGTTCCAGCCTCAACCAAAACTTTCATTGGATCTCCCAGTATTTGTAGATTACCAGATGGAAAGCTAGTGGCTTCGCACGATTATTTTGGGCCTGCTTCTAACGAGCATGAGCAAGCTGCTACAGCAGTTTTTCAATCTTCTAATAATGGCAAATCTTGGAAAAAAGTCTCTTTAATACAGGGGCAATTTTGGTCCAATCTTTTTGTCCACCAAGGATTATTATATCTGATGGGTACATGGAAACATCATGGAAATTTGATTATTCGCCGTTCTGCGGATGGAGGAAATACTTGGACTGAACCCACTTCAAGCAAAATGGGTTTATTAAGGGAGGGAGAATATCATACTGCTCCAATGCCTATGTTAATTCACAACAATAGAATCTGGCGCGCAATTGAATATGCAAAGTCAGACATTAAATTGTGGGGATTTAGATACAGTGCTATGATGATATCTGCCCCATTGAACGAAGATCTTTTAGCGGCGTCTTCTTGGACCACTACAAATTTTCTTTCTCATAATCCAACTTACTTGGATGGAAAGTTTAGAGGTTGGATTGAAGGGAATGCTTTGCTGACACCCGATGGTAAACTAGTAGACTATTTGCGTGTGTCCTCCACCAAAAAAGGGCGTGAGCAAGCAGCTATTGTAAATATTAGCGAGGATGGATTAAATGCATCATTTGATCCGGCAACAGGGTTTCTAGATTTTGAAGGGGGAGCTAAGAAATTTTCTATTCGTTATGATGCTAAATCAAAACTTTATTGGACCATCTGCAATAGCAGTTCTTCCAAATTTAAAAATATGGATGCTGGTTCAGTGCGCAATCAACTCGTAATTAAAAGTTCTCCTGATTTAAAAAATTGGACTATTCATCAATTATTACTATCTCATCCAGATGTATTGAAACATGGTTTTCAATATGTTGATTGGCAGTTTGATGGTAATAATATTATCTACTTATGTCGAACAGCATGGGATGATGAAGAGGGAGGAGCTGATAATTATCACAATGCAAACTATCTCACCTTTCATCGCATAGCACATTTTAGAAGGTTGAAGCATCGTTCAATTTCTAATAATTAACTTGATTTAGAAAAGCGATTTAATAAAGTAGTTATCTTAATAAAAAATTCTTTTTAAAAGGGTTTCAAGTAATTGAGACCCTTTCTAATTTTTTGGTAAATCCAAAGCATCTAGTCATAATAAATAAAAACATATCTTTAAATTACTAACTCTAAAATAAGGGATTGCAATTTTCACAAAAAATAAAATGCTGTTTTAAAATTTAATCAATAGTATGAACGCTTTAAAATTTGAAGACTATCTTGTTTTTCTAGTTTATTTTTTTATCGTAGCAGGCTACGGCTATATGGTTTACTACAAAAAAAAGAAGAGCACCGTTTCAGCATCTCATGATTATTTTTTAGCGGAAGGGTCACTTACCTGGTGGGCAATTGGGGCATCTTTGATTGCAAGTAATATAAGTGCAGAACAATTTATTGGCATGAGTGGAAATGGTTTTCAAATGGGATTAGCGATCTCTACTTACGAGTGGATGGCAGGTGCTTCACTATTAGTGGTTGCTATTTTCTTCTTACCTGTGTATCTAAAAAACAAGATTTATACGATGCCGCAGTTTCTGAGTCAACGCTACAACTCAACAGTAGCAATGATCATGGCTGTTTTTTGGTTGTTATTATATGTGGTAGTAAATCTTACCTCTATTTTGTACTTAGGAGCTTTAGCCATCAGTAGTATTTCTGGAATCAATCTTTTTGTATGTATGTATGGGCTAGCAATTTTTGCAATTGTCATCACCCTAGGTGGAATGAAGGTGATTGGTTATACGGATGTAATTCAAGTTTTCTTTTTGGTATTGGGCGGCTTGGTAACAACCTATATTGCACTGACTATGGTGGCAGATCATTACCATACTAGTGGAGTAGTGAATGGGTTTAAAAAGATGATGGAAAAATCAGATGATCATTTTCATATGATTTTTAAAACTGACAACGCCAATTATCCTAGCTTACCTGGACTAACGGTATTGATTGGAGGAATGTGGATTGGAAATTTAAATTACTGGGGCTGTAATCAATACATTACTCAGCGTGCATTAGGTGCAGATCTTAAAACTGCTAGAAAAGGGATTTTGTTTGCTACATTTTTGAAATTGTTAATGCCCGTCATTGTTGTATTGCCAGGTATTGCAACTTATGTATTATATCAAGAAGGATATTTCCAAAAAGAGATGATGCTGAATGGGGAGTTGATGCCTGATAAAGCGTATCCTGTATTATTGAATCTCTTGCCTACTGGATTAAAAGGACTTGCTTTCGCTGCATTGACAGCAGCCATTGTTGCTTCATTGGCGGGTAAAGCCAATAGCATCTCTACTATTTTCACTTTGGATATCTATAAGAAAAAACTCAATCCCACTGCTTCTGAAAAACAATTGGTTAAAACAGGTAAGATCGCAGTATTGGTTGCCATGTTGATTGCCTGTCTCTTATCTCCATTTATGGGAATTGATAAAAAAGGGGGCTTTGAATTTATTCAAGAGTATACCGGATTTGTTAGTCCGGGTATTTTCGCCATGTTTATATTGGGCTTCTTCTGGAAAAAAACAAGCTCTAATGCGGCTTTGTTTGCTACAGTTGGAGGTTTTGCATTGTCTATATTTTTTAAATTTATTCCTTCAGTTGTAGATCTTTCATTTTTGCAACCTTATGGATTCACCACACTGATAAAGCATACGGATGGTAGTTCATTATATGAAATTCCTTTTATGGACAGGATGGGTTTTGTATTTATAATTTGTGTTATTGTAATGTATATCATCAGTAAGATTGATTATAAGAGAGGAATAAAATCCAATGGATTGGAAGTAGATCGATCGATGTTTAAATTGGACAACACTTTTGCAGTGGGTGCATTAATTGTTGCGGGCATTTTAGTTGCCTTATACTCCTTCTTTTGGTAGAAGAGTAACTTTTCTAAATAGATATAGAATAGGGTAGGTAGTTCTTAGAGAATTACCTACCTTTTTTTGTTAGCCATGTCCTATTATTCCAATAAATTAAGTAAATAATTGATTTATAAGAGAAGGCTAGTTTTTTTTGAATTTATTCATGTTTTAGGCTTAAAATTGGCAATTTAGTAGTTACTTTGCGCCATTCTACCAAAAATGTTCAAAACACTATTAACGATCTGCTTTATTGGGTTTCTGTCAACTATTTCAGCACAGGAAATTGTTAAATCTAAAAGCTCTTTAGGTACCATTTCAGGTAATATAATAGATGGTAAAACTGGCAAACCATTGGCTTTTGCTGGCCTGAGTCTTCGGCGTCCTACCGACACAGCAGCATTTATTAACCGTGTAGCAGACAAAAATGGCGGATTTGATTTTCAGAAATTGAATCCAGATTATTACAAATTATCTGTTACCACTGTTGGGTACTCTACTCTAGAAATGGATAGTATTCGTGTACACAAAGGCAAGTTAGATATTTTTTTGGCAGATCTAAGGTTGAATGAGGCTACTACTTCCATGAATGAAGTGATTATCTATGCCGAAAAGCCAATGATTGAAAGCAAAGAGGGGAAATTAATTTTTAATGTTTCTGAGAGCCCTTTGAGCAGCGGAAGTAGTGCATCTGAGATGCTTCGTAATTTACCGTTAATGAATGTAGATGGGGATGGCACACTTTTAATGCAGGGGAAAACTCCGCTAATTTTAATGGATGAGAAACCTGTAAATCTAAGCGGCCAACAGTTGTCTGATTTACTGGAAAGTTTACCAGCCAATGTAATTGAAAAAGTAGAAATAATGAGCAACCCTCCGCCTGAATATGCAACCTATCCTGGAGGAGTTATTAATATTATCACCAAAAAAGGCCGCATCGGTATTTATGAAAGAATTGGTATTAGTAGTGGAACTAGAGGAGATAAAGGAATTTCTGGAAATTTTAATTATCGTACTAGTAATCTTAATTTAACTACCAGTTTAGGGGTTGGTAGTGGAATTGATAAAGGTAATTCTTATTCCCACAGACAAAATATTTATACTGATTCGGTTAATTATTTTTATACGAATACAGAATTTTATAATCGATATATCTATCCCAATATGCGGATTCAGGCAGATTATGATTTCAATAAAAATACCAACGCAAGTTTAGTGTATCAGGGAAATTTAAATTACTTCGACAGGCATTCAGAAATCCTCTCTAAAAATCTGGATGATGATTTTATTTTATATAAAGCTAACACACGTACTAATGAATACAATGGTGATGGCAATAGTCATTCCTTTTCAAGCTCCTATCAATGGAAAGGAAAAAATCCAGTTGAAAAATTGCAATTATGGAGCGGCCTGAGTTTAAGTAAAAACAATAACGGTCGAGATTTTTATCAACAGTTTCTCCAATCTAATTTTTTGCCTACTGGTTTGGATTCTACTCAGGTGCAGCTTACTGATAATTATGTTCGTTCTTTTTATATCAGTAGTAAGTACAACATGCCGCTAAATGACACCGGTACGATTTTTATTTCTACAGGGGCTTCTTATACCATCAATGCGCACCATAATATTTTAAGCACTAGTTATTTAAATAAAATTGACAATAATTATATTACTGATGAAATGCTGAGTAATAATTTTTATTTTGATCAATCAATTATTACACTCCGAACAGCATTGGTACTTATTCTACCAAAAAAAATGAGAATTGTTTCTGGTGTACAAGCTGAGCAGACATTGTCTGATTTTGAATTTGTAAAAGGAAATTCTGCTGATGCAAACAATTCTTATTTGCGTCTATTGCCAAGCGTTACATTGTTTAAAGAATTTAATAAGCAATTCAATACAACATTGGTTTATCGTGAAACTATTCGTAGACCTGGTATTATTGAACTCAATCCCAACATAGATTATAGCGATCCTTATAATATACGATTTGGTAATCCTTTGCTTACTCCTGCATTAACTGGTAATTATGATCTTAATATTAGTTATGTTAAAAGTAAATTCAATTTAAACGCTAATCTTGGGTATAGCCATATTAAAAATGTATTCAGTTCCATTCGTACATTGATTGACAGTGGAAAAACACAAACTACTTATCAAAATATTTCTAATCAAGAAGAATTTTCTGGAAGTATGTGGGCAGGTATAACGGTGACAAGAAAGTTTAGAGTAAATGTAAGTGGTGGATATATTTATTATAAATTCATTGAAAAAGAAAAATTATTATACCGGTATGTAAATGGTGCAACCGAATATGCCACTATTAATTATTCCTATTCTCCTACTAAACTAACCACCATTGAGGCAAACAATCGCTATGGTAGTTATGTTAATCCTCAAGGAAAAAGCAATAGTAACATTAATATAGGTCTTAGCGTGATGCATAAATTCTTAAATAAAAAATTAATTGCCTCCCTTTCTGCTTATGATCTTTTTGGCTCTCAGACTTATAAAGGTTATTCAGTGGGCACCCATTTTAAAATTGATAGTTACAGCCAAAGCAATACCCAAAATTTCCGATTATCGATTAGTTATCAGATCAGTAAATCAATAATCAAAAGCAAGCTAGATGATAAACAGAAAAAAGAGGCATTGGATAAGTTAAGTCAACAATAAATCATTTCTTTATAGAATCATCTTAACTAAAATTCAGCCAAAAATACAAGGAAATAAAATCGGTCTATCTAACCCATGCTGATTGAGCTTTTAAAAAATTAAATGATTGTCAATAATTAAATAAATAATATATTTATAGTTCCGAATTGGATTATTAAATTTAAATTATTATGTATAAATTGGTTTTAATCTTATAACCAAACAGCCTTGCATATTTTAAAAAAAATTATATGAAACTTACCATTCAGCTAGTTTACCGACTATTAATTTGTTCTATACTTTTCAGCTGCGGACTAAAAAAGGGCAGTAAAAAACCTGAATTTAATCCAAATCCTTCCAGTGCATACAATTCGCCAGAAGAAAGTTTAAAGACCATGCATCTTCCCGAAGGATATCACATGGAATTGGTTGCTAGCGAGCCGATGATTAAAGAACCCGTTGCAATTACATGGGATGCAAATGGCAGAATGTATGTAGCTGAAATGTTAACTTATATGCAAGACGCGGATGCCACAGGTGAGCAAATGCCTTTAAGTAGAGTCATGTTGTTGGAAGATACCACTCACGATGGTGTGATGGATAAGAGTTCAGTATTTATTGATAGTCTTTTGTTGCCAAGAATGATCCAATGTGTGGGCACAAAGTTATTGGTCAACGAAACCAATACAATCACTATTACAAGTTATGAGGATACCGATGGAGATGGAAAATCGGATAAGAAAAAAATAGTTTATCAAGATCCAAAATATTCAAGCAACGACGCTAATATGGAACACCAGCGTAGTGGATTAGATTGGAATATTGACAACTGGATGTATGTGACTTATGAAGGAGCTCGTTTTAGGTATGAGAATGATTCTATCAGGATAGATAAAATGGCCACTGGTGGTGATGGTCAATGGGGACTTACACATGATAATTATGGTCGATTATTTTATTCAAGTGCTGGTGGTGAAAATCCTGTGTTAGGATTTCAAATTAACCCTGTTTATGGAAGATTAAATTTTCCAGATCAATTTGGACCAGAGTTTCAAGAAGTGTGGCCAATCATCGCTACTCCCGATGTACAAGGTGGTCCTGCAAGATTGCGCGCTAACAACACCTTAAATCATTTTACTGCTGCTTGTGGTCAATCAATTTACAGAGGAGATGCATTTCCTAAAGATTTTATAGGTGATTATATTGTTTGTGAGCCAGTAGGAAGAATTATAAGAAGAGCTAAAGTAACCAATGTAAAAGGTAAGACCCTTTTAAAAAATGCATATGATAAAGAAGAATTTATTTCTTCCTCTGATATGAATTTTCGTCCTTTAAATAGTGCTACTGGACCGGATGGTAATTTATATATCGTTGATATTTACAGAGGAATTGTTCAGCAAGGAAACTGGACAAAAAAAGAATCTTTTTTACGTAATAAAATTGACAGCTTAGGGCTTGCGAAAAATATTGGTCGTGGTCGTATTTATCGAGTGGTGTATGATGGAGATAAGAAGACGGTTCAACAACCCAATATGCTCAATGAATCACCTGCTACATTAGTGAAATACTTGGGTCATCCCAATGGTTGGTGGAGAGACAATGCACAAAAGCTAATCGTAATCAGTGGAGATAAATCAGTGATCCCTTCATTAAAAGAAATAGCTACTTCAAAACCCGGCTCTCCCAATGATGACGCTTCTCATTTGGCTAGGATTCACGCTCTTTGGACATTAGAAGGTTTATATGGAATAGATCAAGAATTAATTATGCATGCATTAAATGACCCACATCCCAAAGTCAGAAAAGCAGCGGTTTGGATTAGTGAATCTTTTTTGAGCAAAAATAATGCAGATATTACCAATGCAGTTTATAAAATGAAAGACGATGCTGACTTTGATGTACAAACACAGGTAATGTTATCTATCTACCATACCAATAAACAAAAATCATCTGCAGTAGTTACTAATATGTTGACGCATCAATCAAATAGTGAAATGCTAACAGCTGTTAAAGATGCAATGGATAAGAGGGAATTGGTGATGCAACTTTCAGCAAGACTAGGTGATTTACCAGCCAAAGTTAAAGGACCTATTCTTAGTGGAGCTGTAACTTTTAGGTCTACCTGTGCTACCTGTCATGGAGCAGACGGAAAGGGAATAATTACCAATGGAAGCTCAATGCCAGCACCTTCACTTGTTGGAGCAGTGCCTTTGTCAGTTGGAAATAAACACATGGCGATTCAAGTAATATTGAAGGGTTTAAAGGGACCAATCAATGGTAAAACATATCCTTCTGAAATGCCTTCTCTTGCTTCCAATAGTAATAATTGGATCGCTAATGTGTTAAGTTATGCTCGTTATGAATTTGGTGGAAATCGTGCAAAAAATAAAATTGATTCCCCACAGGTGTCGTCAAAAGAAGTGGCTAAAATCAGAAAAGATATGGAAGCCAGAACGGCCGCTTGGACAATGGATGAATTAAAGAAAGTGAAAGACACTTCTTTATTAGCGCTTGCAAAAAGAGAAAGTCAGCGGAAGTAATTTATTAATTTATAGTTGTTTTATTGGAAGTTTCTAATAGCTGAAACTTCCGATAAAGCATTTAAAGAAAAAAATGAAAATTCTATCTAAACAGTTTTATACAGGGGGTTTTCTCACGATTTTTTATCTTGGCTTATTTATTTTTTATCAACGGCAAATTTCAACTCAAGAATTACTGATTGCCTTGCCATTTGTTGCAGTAATTTATTTTTTTCTATTCAATATTGGAAATCCAGCAGTACAGATTCATTTGGATGAAGTAGGTTGGATGGGCAAACAAAAATCACTTCTATTTCCTATTCTTCTGTGGGTCATATTAATCATCTACGTGGGTATTCATCATGAGAACCCTTTTAAAGGTTCAGGAAGTTTGGTGCCTTTTCTTTTTGTATTTCCTGTTTTGTATTATCAAGCTTATCCTAGAATGGAAATAGGTAGAATAGACTATCTTATTTTGATTCTCTTTATAGTTCCATTAACGCTGATAAGTTTTGAAGGCGATACCAACTTGCCAGTCAAAGGCAATGGATTTGGGTCAATGTTTAAAATCTCTTGGGCATTGATGATGGTGTATGCTTTTGGTCAAATAAGAAAAATTAAAGACATTGGATTTCATCCCGTTTTTAAACTTTCTTTTTTAGGTATTGCATTCATTTCTTGGATTTCTTTTTTGGGTTTTGTTTATGTGATTGCCTGGACTTTTGGTTTTGTAAATCCACATCCTTTTGAAGAAATAATGAGGGATGGTTTTGCTAAATCGATCTTAGAGATTATGCGTATTTGGATTGGAACGGCCATTTTTGAAGAATTATTTTTTAGAGGGTTGTTGCAAAATATGTTGGCGCAGCAAATCAATGAATCAGGTGCTTGGAAATCTTATTGGAAATATGGCATTGTCATCATCCTATTTTTATCCGCTTTGACTGCTTATGGTTTGGCCATTGAATTAATATGGTTCCCGATTCTCATTGCGTTGGCATTGTTTACGGCTGCTTATTTTTTAGAAAAGAAGCAAGTACAAGCGGTTGGAACTTATACAGCATTGGCAACCATTAGTATGATTTTTGGCTTGGCACATTATCACAAAGGGTCAATTATATTTGTTGGATTGGCAGCGGTAGCCGGATGGGCCTATGGATATACTTACTTGAAAACAAAGAATGTTTTTTATGCCGCAATAGTCCACTCCTTGGTTAACTTCTCTGAATTTTTTTTCCAACTACATGACATTAAATAAAAATGCAAACCGTTGAAACGGTTTTGTTTGGTATTTTATTTTGATAGCCCACGGTTTTAACCGTGGGCTATGAATTTCAACGATATGTGCACGATGGATTTATCTATTGGATGCTGTTTTAGATAAACCGTTGAAACGGTTTTGTTCGTTATTTTATTTTGATAGCCCATGGTTTAAACCATAGGCTATGAATTTCAACGATATGCGCACGATGGATTTATCTATTTCCTCGCATTTTGATAAAACCATTGAAACGGTTCGTTATATATTTTAATTTATAGCCCACGGTTTTAACCGTGGGCTATAAAAATGCAGCGATATGTGCACAATGGATTTATCCATTTCCTTCTGTTCCTCCCTTGCTTTTTGATTTAGCAAAAAATATGTAATATAATAAAATGAAAGAAAAAATACCATTAATGATCAGGTAATAGTCATTCCCAATGGTTTGTTTTGAAAAAAACAGGGCTCCATAAAAAGATACCAAACAAAATGGTATTCCGAGTTTTGCATATTTTTTATTCACCTTCATCTCAGTAATGTACAAAATAAACCGATTAGAAACAGTTTTATTTGGTATTTCATTTTCATAGCCCACGGTTTTAACCGTGGGTTATAAAAATGCTACGATACGCGCACAATGGATTAATCCATTTCCTCAAATTTCACGTAATCCATAGAAACGGTTTTGTTTGGTATTTCTATTCATAGCCCACGGTTTTTAACCGTGGGTTATAAAAATGCGACGATACGTGTACAATGGATTTATCCATTTCCCTTTAAATGGAATGAATTAAAAAAGCCCACGGAGTAAACCGTGGGCTAATGTGGATTCTTTTTCAAAAGATTTTATTGAGTTACAATACCTTCTCTTTATCGGTTGTAAATATTCTAGAACTAACAGTGTATGTACCTCCGTTTGGATCCTTATATTTAAGA
>CAMBTV010000041.1 GCA_945870835.1 Chitinophaga pinensis | reverse complement strand
AAATTAATTAATTGATGGCAATGAATATTCAATTTGGTGTGAGTACTTGGTTATGGACCTCACCTTTTAAAACGGATTCAATTGATTTGCTATTTAAAAAAGTAGCAGATTTAGGTTTTACAGCAATTGAAATTGCGGTGGAAGACCCATCTATAATCGATAATGCAGCAGTAAAAAAAGGATTAGATAAATATCATTTGACGCCTATCGTATGTGCGGCTTTTGGAAGTACACGCGACCTTACCCATGCTGATCCTGCCGTTCATGAGCATTGTCTTCGTTACATAGAAGCCTGTTTACAATGTTGCAAATCTTGGGGTGCTAAATTTGTTGCTGGTCCGATGTATTCTGCAGTAGGTAAAACTAGAATGTTGCCGATAGAAAAACGAAATGCAGAGTGGGAACTGGCCGTTAAGAATCTTCGCAAAGCTTGTGAAGTGGCAGCTAAGTATGATTGCTATCTTGCTTTAGAACCCTTGAATCGTTTTGAATCTGACTTAGTCAATACGGCAAAGGATGTTTGTCGGATGATTGATGACATTGACCATCCAGCAGCGAAGATAATACTAGATAGTTTTCATATGAATATTGAAGAGGTGAATCCTTATCAAGCAATTGTAGATGCGGGAGACCGCTTAATTCATTTTCAAATATCTGAAAATAATCGAGGCGTACCTGGTTCGGGCACTACACCATGGACAGACTATCGGAAAGGGTTAAACGCAATTAATTATAAAGGGGTAATTAGCATAGAGAGTTTTACTCCCAATAATCAAGAACTAGCTGAAGCGGTTTGTATCTGGCATCCATTCGCTGATAGCCAAGATGAGTTTGCTACGAGTGGACTTAAATTCATGAAGCATTTATTTATAGATGAATAGCATTAGATAAAATGAATGGGCAAATAATTATTGCACATCAATAAAATCTACGACCCCTTTAAAAAAATATTTAATTCAATTTCAAAAGTCTTGTTATGCAATTTGACATAGTATTTGTTTGAACGCCCTCGAATAAAAAGTGCTAGAAATTTTAAATGTCAGCCGTTAAAAAATCAAGGCTGTCTGAGCGGGCACTTCCTTCAAAGAAACAAACTCTTCTCGCGAGTTCCTTGATTTTAGTCCGCCGCGGCGGATTGATTTTTTTGTTACTTTTTTGCATCAAGGCAAAAAAGTAAAAGCACTCTATTCCGAAAGGAATTTCAGCCATAAATAGTTAACTTCATTTTGAATAAAAGCTTTACCGAATGAGCACTTAAACCTTTTTGAGGGCCCACTATTTATACAATTATATTTATTTAAAAAAATACATCTTACATGAAACCATTTAATGTAGCCATCATTGGTCTTGGATTTGGGGCTGAGTTTATTCCAATTTATCAGCGTCACCCATTGGCAAATATGTATGCCATTTGTCAACGCAATGAAGAAAAATTACAATTGGTAGCAGATGCTTTTAAAATTGAAAAGGCCTATACCGATTACGATGAACTATTGAAAGATCCTTTAGTTGATGTAGTGCATATCAATACACCGATTCAAAATCATGCGGAGCAATCATTGAAAGCTTTGCGTGCTGGTAAGCATGTAGCTTGTACGGTTCCTATGGCTACCTCTGTGGAAGACTGTCGTTTGATTGTAGAGGCAGTAAAAGAAACTGGTTGTATGTATATGATGATGGAAACAGTCGTGTATAGCCGTGAGTTTCTTTTTGTAAAGGAAATGTATCAGCGAGGCGAAATGGGCAGACTACAATTTTTGCGTGCCTCTCATCAGCAGGAGATGGCTGGTTGGCCTGGCTACTGGGAGGGATTACCTCCGATGCATTATGCTACACACTGCGTGGGTCCTGTGGTTGCGCTTGCTGGCAAAGATGCAGGGTCAGTTTCTTGTGTAGGCTCAGGTAGAATTGATGAGCACTTGATACCTAAATACGGTTCTCCTTTTGCAATAGAAAGTTGTCATATTCAGTTTCGTAGTTCCGACTTGTCAGCAGAAGTAACGCGTTCTTTATTTAATACGGCTAGACAGTATCGTGAAAGTTTTGATGTGTATGGTTCCAAAAAAAGTTTTGAATGGACATTGGTAGAGCATGAACAATCGGTAGTGCATACAGGAGAAGTTCCTGAGCGAGTGTCTATTCCTGACTATGCACATTTGTTACCAGAGGCGATCCAATCTTTTACTACAGGAGGTGTTTATGATGGAGATAATAATCAGCATTTATCATTTATACAAGGGTCGGGGCATGGAGGGTCACATCCGCATTTGGTACATGAATTTTTAACTGCATTGGCTGAAAAAAGACAGCCTTTTCCTAATGCTAAGCAATCTGCTAATATAACTTGTGTCGGGATTTTAGCGCATGAGTCTGCGCTCAATGGGGGAGTTAAAATGGATATGCCTGAGTTTACTTTTTCTGATTAGCAGATTAATTGGTCGACTTTTAAAATGTCTTAAGCTGATATTTTATAAAGTTTTTGGTTAAAAGGAGGTAAGGAATTTATTCTTGAATTTCCTTTTGGAATAGAGTGCTTTTACTTTTTTGCCTTGATGCAAAAAAGTAACAAAAAAAATCAATCCGCCGCGGCGGATAAAATGAAATTAGTTCGAACATTTGAATATAGCCCGGCTTTGGTGCGACTTACGAGCTAAGTAAATATCCCACCTGTGGTAATATGATTTCATTTTTTAACGCTATACAATCAATTTTCTTAACGCATTTTTTTCGAGGCCGAACTACTGGGGTAAAGTTTTTTTAATTTGAGGTTTTTTTGTCTTGATGCAAAAATGAAACAAAAAAGTTCAATCCGCCGAGGCGGATTGAACTTTTTTAATGGCTAAAATTTATGTTTCTAGCACTTTTTATTCGAGGGCGTTCAAACTACTATTATTTCAAATTGCCTAACTCGAGTTATTGAGAGTTAATTAACTTCGCTCCTACTTTCGTTGATTGAAGTGTAATTATCGGGAGTTGATTTAAAGATAATTTTTTGGGAGTTTAATTTTAGTGTTTGTTAAAATAAAAATGTCATGGTGTTAGCCATGACATTTTTATTAAGCGAAGTTATTTTAAACTTAGTTGAAGATGTATCTAACACCCAACTGCATTTGCCAGCGAGAACCAATACCTGTACTGTTTGCAAAGCTATTTACTAAAGGTAATTGGGAAGCAGCATCTTGATAAGTGAAAGAGAACGCAGGCGTTCTTCCATCTGCAGCTAGTCCTTCATATCTCAAGAAGTTATTTGCAACAGTTGATTTAACGATTCCCCATTGCTTATTCAATAAATTACCCACATTCAAAATGTCTATTGTTAAACGAAGGGTATGTCTATCTTTTCCAGTTTTAACAGAAATGTCTTGAGTAACATTTAGATCCATTTTTTTGAAGAAAGGCAATACAACTGAATTGGCAACAGCAACTTCTCCTCTTTTAGCAGCAAGATATTTATCTTGGTTGATAAAGTTGTTCAATTGTGACCAAATTTGAGCAGGTGTGCGTGGGTCAGTACTTGCACCAGTACCTAATCCGCCTGAGCCAGATTTAACTAATAAAATTTCTCTAGCAGCTCTTGGAATATAGATAAGATCGTTGCTAGTATTTCCATCATTGTTTAAGTCACCATTGTAAACATAGGAAGTAACGCCAACGGGTGCAGCTTCGTAGTAGATACCAATGCTAGTTGCATAATGTTTTGCATATTCAAATTTGTAAGAAGCAAAACCCACCACTCTGTGTGGCTGAAACCAAGATGCATTGGCCATGTTAGCAGTGTTAGGATTTCCTTGTACAGGCCTTCCACTCCATAATCCACCAGCAGTACTACCACCTTCTGCTGCATTTTGAGATTTCGAATAAGTGTAAGCAGCACTCATAAATAAATTTCCAACTGTTTTTTGAATTCTTCCAGTTGCAGTATATGAAAATCCAAGATTGGTATTCTTCATTAAAATAGCATTGTTAATATTTGGATTTTTTGCAGAAGCTCCTCCTGCTCCAGAATAAATTTTATTACTGCTACCCGAAACTCCAGCATAACGAACTCTGTCTTTCCACATTATCAAATCAATAGCTTGAGTTCCATTTTGATTCAAGTTAATATTGGAATAGTAAACTGCATTTATATCTTTTGTATAAGTTCCTTCCAAAGTAACTACTAGATCATTTTCGAATTTTTTATCCAATGCTAATCCAGATTTAAGTACACTTGGATATTTGAAATTGTTATCTGAAACTGCAATTCCATAAGCCGTATTTGCTGAACCAGAAGTTGGTTTGTAAGCATCAGGGTTAGTATTGAAAGGTTTAGCAGTAGTGCCAGAAAATATAATAGACCCAAATTGAACCCCATTATTACTAGCTTGATTGCTGATCCATACAAAAGGAGGAGGACCAGCGAAAATACCAGCACCACCACGTAATTGAATAGATTTATCTCCTTTTACATCCCAGTTAAAACCTAATCTAGGTGAAACAAGTGGTACACTTTTAGGTTTTTTACCTACATCATACTTTGCTCCTTCAGCAAAAGGTAAAGCAGCAAAATTTGGATTTTGATCAAAGGTTCCAGTGTAAGCAGAATAATCAATTCTTAGACCATAAGTAAAGGTGAAGTTATTAGTAACCCTCCATTTATCCTGTCCGTATAAACCTAATTCGTCAACACCAGCCTTAGCATAAGGGAAAGAACCGTCTGCTAAAGCAGAATATTGAACTCCATAGTTTCTGGCATTAGCACCACTTACTCCATTAGCACTATTGTAAAAATCTGTTAAGCTATTAAATTGAAACAAGCCTTGGTAAGCAGGAGCAAAACCATTTAAATATTTTCTGAAATAGTTTTGTGTTCCAACAGTAATCTCATGACTTCCTTTGTACAAGGTTAGGTTATCAGAAAATTGAAAAACATCTGAATTTAATTTGTTATTGTAGGTAAAAGGTTCGTAACCAAAAGAAGTATAAATATTGTTATTAAATAAGATATCAACCAATGGCATATTTGTATTTCCTAGTGGAGTACGGAAGTCTTTTAACTGGGTAAAACCAACTTGCAATTTGTTGTTTGCTTTATTGCTGATACGAGTGTTTAATTCAGCTATAAAAATATTGAAGTTGTTGTTGATTACGTAGCCACTATTTTGAAAAGGCATTGCTAAATTACCAGGTTGCTGACCATTTATAAAACCTGAGAATCCATTTCTACTAGTACTAGGAAACTGGTCTGTAGAAGATTTAAGGAAATTGTATTTAAGGGTAAGGGTATTTTTTTCATTGATGTTCCAATCAATTTTAGCAGTGATTTTATCACTTTGTGTTTTTTGATTGTACCCTTGAAATTCTCCTGTTGAATAACCGTATTTGGATTGTAAAAATTCAGACAATTTTCTTAGCGTATCTGCATTTGCTATTGATACAATTCCAGGAGTTACTGGATTATTTGCATCAGAGGCAATAAAACTGGTTGCTGGTAATTCTTGGCGAACTTGTTCACCACTTACAAAAAAGAAGATTTTGTTTTTAACGATTGCTCCACCAAGTGAAAAACCTCTTAGGTTATATATGATAGGAATTTTAGTTACTACAGCATTTGCAACTTTGTAGCCTTGCGTGTTTTCATCTTTTGAGTAAGAATAAACCGATGCTTTCAATTGATTGGTACCACTCTTTGTAACTGTGTTGATACCTGCACCTGTAAAACCACCTTGACGAACATCATAAGGAGAAACGTTTACCTGAATTTGCTCAATCGCATCCAAACTAATAGGTTCAGATCTTGTCTGACCACCAAGGGTACCTGCAAGACCGAATGAGTTATTAAAATTTGCTCCATCTACAGTAACGTTGTTGTATTGGCTACTGCGTCCACCGAAACTAAGGCCGTTGGAAGTTGGTTCCAATTTTGTAAAATCCTGTAAACTACGATTGATAGTAGGAAGTCTTTCAATTTGATTACGGCTGATAATTTCTTGCTGACCTGTACGACCATTATTGAAAACTTTGTTCTGTCTGGTTGCACTCAATACTACGTTGGCTAGCTCAGTAGCAACGGAAGTAGTAACAAAATCAGCTTTGAATACGATACCCAATGAAAGGGTAACATTGTCTATTTGTTGTTTGGTAAAGCCTACATAATTTTCAGTAATTACATATGGACCACCAATGCGAAGGTTGGCTAAGTTGTAGCGACCGTCATTTCTACTGGTGGTAGTATACTTAGTACCAGTAGGAGTATGTTCAGCAACAATGGTTGCACCTGCTAGGGGCGCCCCTTTACTGTCTGTAACGATACCCTGAATTTCGGAAGTTGTTTCCTGGGCATTACCCAATAGGGTTAATAACAGAAAAAATACTGTTATTAAATTAAACTTTTTCATAATATAAAATTGGTTTTGGTGTTTATTTCTTAAGGGCAAAGTTTTTGAAATAATTGTTTATTAATCGTGATTTTAATATTACCAAATTGTTAAATGATTTTAGTAATGGTAAATATTTGGAAATAGGTAGCTATTTTATAGTTAATTTTTCAGGAATTTAAAAATCTGTTATTTTCATATTCTTAGGGTAGTCGAAAAATATGAATTCTTTATTTGCCGATTTAAACGCTGCCCATTTTTTTGATTGTATTCTAATTGCAAATATGGCGCAGGTAGGCATATCGTCTATTTGTACTTGATCCGTAAGCGAATTTACGAAATAAGTGATTCCTGGGTTGTGTGAAAAAATGGCCACCGTATCAAAGCGATTATCGAGCTGTTCTAACGCAGCATAAAAATCATCCACTCCAGCATGGTACAAAGAAGCAATGTATTCAATCGATTCGATTGGTTGATTGAATTGTTCACAAAAAAGTTCAGCTGTATTTTTTGCTCTCTTTGCAGGACTCGAAACGAAAGCATCTATTTTTATTTTTTTATCGAGTAATCTTTTAGCCATCATAGGGGCGTCTTTTTTCCCCCTATCATTCAGCGGTCGATCAAAGTCGCTCAACGTTCCCAATTCCCAACTGCTTTTTGCATGACGGACAATTAGCAAAGTTTTGCTTTCATTTGTCTCGAAGGAAATATTTTTTTTAGTAGGCATATTTTCAATGGTCAATTGACAATGGTGAAAGGGCAATATCGAAAATTGGATTTCAGCCAGTTGTTTTTTAACAAGGCGGATAATCCTCTGTTTTGATACGACTAATAACCTCTTACATTTTTTCCTTCCATATAATTCATGAAGGCTTTGTTGCAAACACGGTTTCCGCCTGGAGTAGGATAGTTGCCAGTAAAATACCAGTCGCCTGTGTTGGTGGGGCAGGCAAGGTGAAGTGTTTCTATGGTTTGATAGATCACACTTACCGGTATGGTAATTTCTTTTGGTGTAATAAGTTGTGCAATTTTATCTGAGACCTGCTCTACCGTGAAAGGTTTGTATAGTTTTCGTACCACATTTTCAGTATGCAATTGACCCTGCTTCTCCAACTCTTTGCATTCCATTAATAGTGCATCCAATAAGCTTTCCTGTTTGGTTTCGTAAATCAGATCAATAGCGGCCCTAAAGGCAATAAAATCGCCCATTTTACTCATGTCAATTCCATAGCAATCGGGATAGCGGATTTGTGGGGCGGAAGAAACTACGATAATTTTTTTTGGTGCTAGCCTAGCCAACATTCGAATAATGCTTTGTTTTAAAGTGGTACCTCTAACGATGGAGTCATCAATGACCACTAGGGTATCAATGTCTTTTCTAACCGTTCCATAAGTGATGTCGTACACGTGCTGTACCATTTCGTTTCTACTGCTATCTTCGGTAATAAACGTGCGAAGTTTAACGTCTTTGATTGCAATTTTTTCGAATCTTATTTTACGGCTAATCATTTCCGTTAGTTTGGCCTCATCAAAATCACTTCCCCAACTTAAAATTCTTTCAACTTTTATTTTTTTGAGATAGTCGTCAGCACCTTTTACTAGACCATAAAATGCAGTCTCGGCAGTATTGGGGATGAAGGAAAAGATGGTATTTCTGAGATCGTAGTCCACCGCTTTTAAAACGGGTTCACTTAAATACCGTCCTAGTGCTTTTCTTTCTTTGTAAATTTTTTCATCACTACCGCGACTAAAATAAATCCGTTCGAAGCTACAGGCTTTTCTTTCCTTCGCTTCCATTATTTGTTCGATTTTGTAATTGCCTTCAGCATCTATTAGTAATCCAAATCCAGGCATTAGCTCCTTCACTTCATTTTCACCCACATTAAAGGCGGTTCTGATAGCGGCTCTTTCGCTAGCTGCAACGATTACATCCTCATCGATATAATAATAGGAAGGACGAATACCATGTGCATCTCTTACCACAAAAGCGCTTCCGTTACCTACCAGTCCGCAGAAATTAAATCCTCCATCAAACAGTGGCACCGCTTTTTGCAATACCTTACTTATATCGAGGTTGCCAGGAAAAGCCTCGTCAGCTTTAACCATAAAATGGTGTATTACTTCCATCATGGCAGCTAAATCACTTTGTTTTTGAAATACGCCCGGGTCCATTCCAATATGGCTGAACAATTCTTCGGTATTGACTAAATTGAAATTGCCAGCTAGGGCTAAGTTTCTAGAAGGGATGGTGTCTCTTTTAATGAAGGGATGGCAAAATTCCACATTGTTTTTACCTTGGGTGCCATATCTAAGATGACCTAATAATAATTCGCCCAAGTAGTTGATATGGCCTTTCATTAAGCCAGGGTGATTTTTAATATCTGGCTGATATTTTTCTATTTCTTCTATTTCTTGACCGATGCGAGAAAAAAGATCAGCAATGGGTTGGTTGGCACTGCTTCTAATACGATGTAAAAATGGGTATCCAGGTTCTACATTTAGTTTTACAGTGGCAACACCAGCGCCATCTTGACCACGATTGTGTTGCTTTTCCATCAATAAGTACAGCTTATTGAGGCCATACATTACCGATCCATATTTTTGTTGGTAATAACTAAAAGGTTTGCGAAGTCGAATGAAAGCGAGCCCGCATTCGTGTTTAATTTCGTCGCTCATGGAGTATAATAAGTTGCAAAGTTAAAGCATTGTAAACTAAAAATCCCGGCTAAAGGCCGGGATTAAAAATTTAAATTTTTTTATTACAGTCCGCTAATACAAAGTCCAACCTGGTAAGGTCTAAAAGAAGTTCCAGCAAAGTCTTTAAGTAAAGTAGTGATTGAATAAGATCCAAAAATTGAGAAATTACCTAATCCAACCCTTGCGGTAGCCGCCAGTCGGGTATTATTAAAAAATGTTTTTTTGCTCTCTTTTTCTGTATGATTGCTCAAAAGGGTACCGGTTTTACTTTCGAAGGTTTTCCCTTTGGTATGGGCATTGACCATGGTGCCTACTTTAATACCAAGCGCATATTTCCAGCTTCTTTTTTCATTAAGAGGGTTAACGGTATAGCGAATTTCAATAGGCGCTTCAGCAAAGCTGGTGGCTAATTTGTATTTTTTGTAATGGTTGGCAGAATCAAGATTGGTGAAGGGTAAAAGTGTAGCGGATGACCTTAAGCCGATATCAGTTTTTTTAAAAAATATGCTGCTATGACTAATGCCTAACCCAAAGGCCACACTCAAGCGCGCGTCGCTTTTGAAAGGTTTATTGAGCATGAAGGCGATATTGAGTCCACGCGAAAAACCACCCATACGGTCGTTAATACTATCTGGCGTACCAGACCATCCATCCTTACTCATGGATATCATAAAATGATCACCGGCACCAGAGACAGCTACTTTACTCCAGTCTTTTTTAGTTTGGCCAAAGGCAGTGCTTATTGTAGTAACTGCTAGTATTAGTAATAAGGATTGTTTCATATATAAACTTGAAGTTGCAAAATAACGGCAAATAAATTTAATGAAGCGTTAAATTGATGGTCTTTAAGTATATTTGCCTCTTTATTCTTCAAAATAATTGAAGAAAGGGCCTATAGCTCAGCTGGTTAGAGCACCTGACTCATAATCAGGTGGTCCACAGTTCAAATCTGTGTGGGCCCACTTAAAAATCAACCACTTATGACTTGTTTCATAGGTGGTTTTTTATTTGATCCCAGATTGGCACCAGATTTCGAATGAAAATAGGGTTGAATAGAGGTGGAAGGTTGGAATAAAGGGTTTGAAATTAATAAACGTATACAAGACGCTAAATAATTTTTAATTCAAATCAAAAAATAAATGTCTATTGTTAATTATAGCAGTAAAATAATCCTTTAAAGCTTTTACATAGTTTTTAGATTTAAGATTAACTCCAAGCATTGCTTCCTCAAAAAGGATTTTATCTAGCAGTTGACCAAAATTTTCCATATTTCGTTTTTCAATATCTGTTGGCTCACGATTTTCTTTAACAATTTCAAAGAGATTCCTGAAACTACTTTTTAATTTATTCCCAGATAACCTCATGATGGCTGTTTTATCACTCATTGACACAATTAAAAGCAATCTAGCTTCATCTTGAACTGTACCCCATTTTTTTTCAAGGGTAGTAGCGAATAGATCAAATTTTGAACTATCATTTTCATAATACTCCGGCGTGACAAATGCAACTTGGAGTTTTAACTTGGTAGATTTAAAGATTGAATCAATACTTTTATGAAGAAACTGAATCTCGTTTTCCGAAAAAAATTTTTCAGCATCGAGTATTTGATTTGAATATTCAGGAAGGATAAATTTATTTTCAACATCGACTGGGTAATGCTTCAACTTAGCTGTATCAGAATTGTTTTGAGCATTGGTCGAAATCACTAAAATGAGAAAAATGTGTATAATGATATATTTCATATTTTATATTTTAGTATTGTAATAATAGGGTGTAAATACATTCCATCTTATATTCTCAATTAAACCAAAGAAGTAATTAAATTTTTATTTCGCATTTTTTGTAACACCCAAAATAAAAGAAGCACGGATAAAAATCCAATAGCGGCTTCTGCTAAAAGCATATAACGACTATTATATTTATCGTGAACCCAGCCATCAAAAGCTATCATATATATAACGGGAAAATTTGCTAGTGAAATAAGTAGTGAAAATTTTGTCACCACATTTTTTTTACCAGTGGCAAATAATATAACAGATGTACATGCTGAATTAATCAGTCCAATTCCAAACGTATATACAAGAACGCCCCCAATAAACACAATCGGCTGTAGTGGCATCACGGCAATGATCAATGTAATAAATGCACAAATGGCGCCACTTCCAAAATATGCCGTCCAAACGCCCCATCTATCTACTATAAGTCCACCCACTATACAACCTACCGCACTAACCAACCCGCTTAATATACCTGTAACCAATGCAACAGTATCAGAATCTATTTTCCATTCGTGGGCAATTGCCGACCATAAGTTGGCTGCCGCACCTGAACCAATTGGAAAACATAGTAATATTATTACAAACAAAGTTGTGGGAACTTTTAGCATTGCAAATACATCCATGCCCATCCGTGATAATTCGTTTAATACTTTTTTTTCAGTACTATGTTGAATATCATTTATCAATAAAATTGAAAAAGCAAAAACAATAGATGCAGCACCCAATACAAGGCCAGCAAATAGTACACTATAATGTGTGGATAGAAAAAGCCCAACGCCACCGCCAAAACCTACACCAGCAAGGCTACCGGCTTGGTACCATCCAGATGCTATCCCTTTTTTACTGTCTTCAATGCAATGAGCCATAAACCCATTTACGGGCAATAAAGTAAATGTTGCAGCTACTTGCGATACAAATGCTATAATTGAAAGGAGCACGACTCCTTTAACGCCGAAAGTCGCACAGCACAATAACAGTAAGGTAGCAATACAAGCAAATAAACCTATCCAATACCACTTTTTTAGGCTAAGAGAAATATCTACGACAGGGCCCCATAAAAACCGAAAGAGATTCGCAGAAACTCCTATTGCAATTATTCCAGCTGTTTCAGCAACTGAAAAACCTTGGTGTGTGAGTAAGTAAGGTAATGCTACTGTAACAAAACCCTGACTGATACCTCCTGGAAGTACAAGAAAAAAAATGAGAAATGGATTGATAAATTTTTGAGTGCTCATTTAAAGTATTTAAAAGTGAAACTCAATTAACTTTCATAAGGTAACTTAATATAAGTTGCTTTTAAAAAAATAATTTTGGGATCGAGTAAATTGTGCCGTAGAGGTTTCCCGACTAGTCGGGAAAAGACAATATTCTCAAGGGTTTATGAAGTAATATTCATAGACCCTTTTTATTAGGGCTTCCTTCTCGGCAAGGTTTTCATTAAAAAAAAGGTAAAAGAGGTGAAACAGGAGAAATATAAATCTATTTCAATCTTGTATCCTATTGATTATCAATAAAAGAAAAGGTATGGAATATCGCTAGAAACCCTCATAATCAGGTTGCCCCCCGGCTGGGCGTGAGTTGCCTAAACAAATATTAACCACTTGTGATTTGCTTCGCAGGTGTTTTTTTGAGTTTTAAAAAAAGGGAAGGCAGGGAACCTGCTAAACACAATCTTAAATATAATACAGAGATAATAATTAATTAATAAAATAGTAATACTGCAAGTTTTATTTTATTGTAAAATTTAAATCTATGAAGCAGTTAAAATGCATTTTTTTATTATTGATTACAGTCACTTTATTTTCATGCAAAAAAGAAGACGCATCTCCACTGTTAGAATACACGCAGAGTGAGGATTTAAGTGGTTATCAAGAAATAGCCTCTATAAATTTAGGAGGCGTTAATTCCGCGGAAATTACAGCTTTTGATCCCACCACCAAAAGGTTATTTGCAGTAAACAACGGCGCTGAAAACAAGATCGACGTTTTAGACATCAGTAATCCTGCGAGTGTAACTGTGATAAAATCTATTAGCATGCTTACATATGGTGGATATGTAAATAGCGTTGCAGTTAGTAATGGTAAATTAGCAGCAGCAATAGAATCTACCAATAAACAGGCTGCAGGTAAAATTGTAGTGTTTAATACCTCAACCTATGCTGAAATTAAATCAATCAACGTTGGCTCTTTACCTGATATGGTAACATTTAGTCCAGATGGTAATTATATTATTTCAGCAAATGAAGGTGAACCAAGTGCAGATTATACAACAGACCCAGAGGGCACTGTCTCTATTATTAAAGTTTCTGATTATTCTATTACTACAATAAATTTTTCATCTTTTGAAAGTCAGTTAGCTAGTTTAACGGCTAAAGGGTTTAGAATTTTTGGGCCTGGTAAAAATTTCAATAAAGATATTGAACCAGAATATGTGACTGTTTCTGATGATTCAAAAACCGCATACGTTACACTTCAAGAAAATAATGCGATTGCTGAAATTGATCTCACAACCGCAACGATTAAAAAAATTACACCCCTAGGATTTAAAGATTATTCCATATCAGCAAATGCAGTTGATTTAAGTGATAAGGACAGTATAATTCAATTTAAAAATTTTACTAAAGTTTATGGTATCTATATGCCAGATGCTATTGCATATTTTAATTATAATGGAACACCATATTTATTTACGGCCAATGAGGGAGATTCGAGAGAATATACTGCATTTTCAGAAATGAAAAGAGTAAAAGAAATTACTTTGGATGCCACAAGTTTTCCAACAGCCACTACGCTTAAAACGGATAAAGTTTTGGGCAGATTAAATGTAACAACCACTTTGGGTGATTCGGATGCTGATGGTGATTTTGATGCCTTGTACTCTTTAGGCGCTAGATCATTTAGTGTTTGGAATGCAACAACAGGTAGCCAAGTATTTGATAGCCAAAACGAGCTAGATATCAAAGCAAAGGATTTAGCAATTTATGATGACACAAGAAGCGATGACAAATCGGTTGAGCCAGAGTCTGTATGCATTGGAAGAGTCGGCAGTAAAAGTATTGCAATTATTGGAATGGAAAGAGCAGATGCCTTTGCGATTTATGATATTACTAATCCAACTACGCCAGTTTTTATTAAAATGTATAAAACAGGTGATGCGCCAGAAGGAATCATTTTTATCCCTGCTTCTAAAAGTCCAATTAGTCAAAGTTTGATTGTTACTAGCAACGAAAATGATGGAACAGTCAGGATATACAAAACAACTAAATTGTAAAATAACTATAGATTTTACTAATAAAAATATGCCGTTTTAGGTTTGAAACATCTGCTAGTACTATACCTCAGGCCCACAGCCGAAAGGCAATATTATCAAGGGTTTATGAAGTCAAATTCATAAGCCCTTTTTGTTTGGGGTTGGTATGCCAAGTTTGGGCCAGGTTTTAGGTTTTTTGATGGAAATTAAAGGGGAATAGAGGTAAAGGGGTGGATAGGTAATAATAATATTTTGTACGGAAATTATCCGTACATTTGTAAAAATAATCACAATGAGTAATTCAGCAACATTAACACAAACACGATTTGACGTGAGATTGCCAAGAGAGCAAAAGGAAGTTATTGAATTAGCCGCTAAACTTAGTGGTTTTAAATCAAAATCTGAATTCATAGTTCATACCTTATTCAAAGAAGCAACTTCGATAGTTGTAAAGCATAATCAAATTATAGCTTCTGAAAAAGACCAAAAACTATTTTTTGATGCTATTATCAACCCTCCTAAGCCTAATAAAAATTTGCTAAACGCTGCAAAGAATTATAACAAATTAGTTGCAAGTAAATGAGCTATATAACAACACTGTTATCAAAAAAACATAGTAAAGAAAATTTTACTTGCGGCAAAGACATGTTAGATAACTATCTCCATATGCAAGCTAAGCAAGATGTAAATCGAAAATTAACTGCTTGTTTTATTCTTTCAGATGATGAGGTAACAGTGAAAGGCTATTTTACTTTATCTAATACATCAGTGAATAGAGATTTTCTTCCTGAAAAAATTATAAAAAAACTACCACCTTCCTATAAGTTATTGCCTGCAACCTTATTAGGTCGTTTAGCTGTTGATATTAATTATAAAGGACAAGGCGTTGGGACAAATTTATTAATAGATGCTTTAAAAAGAAGTTACCTAAATTCATTACAAATTGCATCAATGGCAGTAGTTGTTGACCCACTTGATAACGAAGCAACAGCATTTTATAATCATTTTGGTTTTATTGAACTACCAGATAGTGGTAAGATGTTTTTACCTATGTCTCAGTTACAACAAATTTTTATTAGTTAAAACTAAGAACAGCAAAAAACGGGTAGTTAAACTTAAAAAAGGGTAAAAATTACGCAACTAGGCCTCAATAGATAGGCAAATTTTCTTATTTTTGCCGCTTACATCGAAAGATGCGGGCCTATAGCTCAGCTGGTTAGAGCACCTGACTCATAATCAGGTGGTCCACAGTTCAAATCTGTGTGGGCCCACAGCCGAAAGGCAACATTATCAAGGGTTTATGAAGTAAAATTCATAGGCCCTATCTACATTGGACGCGGCCATCATGCTAGAGGCTATTGCCGGATATGATGTAAATGATTCCAATTCATTACAACAAAAAAAACTCGATCTTACTTCATCCATCAAAGATGGTATTCAAGGTTTACGTATTGGTATAGACCATGATTTTGTTAATAAAGGTGTTGATCCAAAGCTTGCAGCATCCATTGAGTTGGCAACATTAAAAATGGAAGAACTAGGTGCAACTGTTGTTCAATTCAAAATGCCTGCTAATCGCGAAGAGAGAAATCAAATGTGGAGGGTCATTACCTCTAAGGAAGCTTATGATGCTAATAAAAAAACTTATCCATCCAGAAAAGATGAATATTCACTTGGTTTCGGAGAATTTTTAGAATTTGGTATGAATGTAACAGATGTTCAATATAAGAACGCGATAACATTTCAACAAAATTTTAAAACAGAGTTCCGCAAATTACTTTCAGAAGTGGATGCATTTGTTTCTCCTGCGGGTGGTGTGGCTAAAGGAGTGACTGAAAAAATGTGGCGCGCTAATGCTTCCGAAGACGTTATCTTCAAATTTCAAAATGAATTGGACCTTGATTTTGGTAAGCCTGCAAACCTTGCGGGAATACCTACACTTACAATGCCTTGTGGGAAAGCAGAAGGGGGAATGCCTCCTCCTGGATTTCAATTAATGGGAGCGGCATTAACTGAGGCAACTCTTTGTAAAATTGGTTATGCCTAT
>CAMBTV010000040.1 GCA_945870835.1 Chitinophaga pinensis | reverse complement strand
TGCTGATGGGCGGCATTTATGACCATATTGGAGGAGGGTTAGCACGATACAGTACAGATGAAGAATGGCTGGCACCGCATTTTGAAAAAATGCTTTATGATAATGCGTTGCTGATAAATATTTTATGTGATGCATACCAACTTAGTGCTCATAAAAAATATGCTGATGCGATACGTAAAAACATTTCTTTTGTTCAAAATGAGTTACTGAGCTCCGAAGGCGGTTTTTATGCAGCTTTGGATGCTGATAGTGAGGGAGAAGAGGGAAAGTATTATGTGTGGCAAAAGAATGAAGTTGAAGCCATTTTAGGTGAAAATGCTGAGTTGTTTTGTGCGTTTTTTGATATTACTGAAAAGGGTAACTGGGAAGAAAAAAACATACTTCGAAATCTTCATTCAATAGAAGATTTTGCAATAACAAGAGGCTTAGACCAAGAGCAGTTTGAAAAAACTATTCAGCAATGTCTTCAAAAATTATCGAGTCAAAGGAGTAATCGAATTAAACCTTCGCTAGATGATAAAATAATTTTAAGCTGGAATACTTTGATGTTACAGTCGATTGCGAAAGCAGCAGTAGTATTGCAAGAACCTGCATACAAGGAAATGGCAGTAACCAATTTTATTTTTTTAAAAAATAAATTCACCCATTCACAAGCTTCGTTACAGCTTATGCATACTTATAAAAATGGGGTTAGTAAGTATGTAGCTTTTTTGGATGATTATGCCTATTTTATTGCAGCGTTACTTCAATTATACAAGACAAGTTTTTCGGAAAATTATTTGTTGTTAGCTTTTGATTATTGCAATTATGTTATTGAAAATTTCAGTGATGAGGAGTCTTGTTTTTTCTATTTTACTCATCAGGATCAAAAGGATGTAATTGTGAGGAAAAAAGAAATATATGACGGTGCTACAGCTTCAGGAAATTCGGTGATGGCGGAAAATCTTTTACAACTCTCCATTATTTTTGATAATGCTCAATGGCGTGCTAGATCCAATCAAATGGTACAAACTTTATCTAATTCAATTCTGAAATATCCTGGTTCTTTTGGGGTATGGGCTTCCTTACTACTTTTTCAGGTAACGGGTATAAATGAAGTGGTAGTAATTGGCACAAATTACGCGAACCTATCAAATGAAATTTTATTAAAATATGTACCCAATATGGTTATGATGTCATCCGAAAATGGGAATGAGGCTTTTCCATTATTAGCAGCAAAGCCCTCTGGTAAGACTGAAAATATCTTTTTATGTAAGAATTATGCTTGTCTGGCACCTTTCCTGACGGCGGGTTCTTTGTTTTTAGAAATTGAGAAAAGCAATAAAATTAAAAGTCAATAGCACAATTTTTTGAAATCTGATTCGTTTCATTGGTCGGCAGTTTATATTTAAATTAAAAAAAATAGAATAAATACTTTCTGAACCAATTAAAATTCAAAATAATCCTTACATTTGTCGAGCTTTTTAAAATTATATCAATGATAAATAGGGCTTTAGCTATTATAATTCTGTTCACATTTACTTTTTTGACCGGCTGTAAAATGCTTGGTAAAAATAAGAAAGGTAAGGCTTTGCCATCCGACGGACAGCTTTATGGAGTAGAGCCTTCAAGAAATTGGACGCTACCCAAGCCTCCTGGTATGGTTTATATTCCACCTGGTACTTTTCATATGGGACCTAGTGATGAGGATATGAATTTCTCTTACACAGCAAGAAACAAGCAAGTATCTATTAACTCTTTTTGGATGGATGCCACCGAAATCACTAACAATGAATATCGGCAGTTTACTAATTGGGTAAGAGACTCTACGGCTGCAAAGCTAATGGGTTTTATAAAAGCTGGAACTGATGGTACTGAGACGATTGATTGGAAAAAGGCAAAAACTATCAAATGGGGTGATAAAGCAACCATGGAGAAAGTGGATGCAATGATCCTTACGCCTGACAATCGTATTTTTAATAAAAAGGAAATTGATCCTACAAAATTGGTTTTTCACTCTGAAATATTCGATTTTAAAGAGGCTGCCAAAAGCCCTAAAGGCGTACAGCGCTCAAAATTCATCGTAAAAAAAGATTTACAGATTTATCCTGACACACTATGTTGGGTTAGAGATTTCGCTTATTCTTACAATGAGCCAATGGCTAAAAAATATTATAGCCATCCAGCATTTGGAAATTATCCTGTGGTAGGAATTTCATGGAAACAGGCAACTGCCTTTTGTGAATGGAGAACACAGTACTTAAATGGGTTTTTGGAATCAAAGAAGAGGATGACAGAATCTGATTTTAGGCTACCAACTGAAGCCCAGTGGGAATACGCAGCTCGTGGAGGTCGATCTCAATCTCCTTATCCTTGGGGAGGTCCTTATTTGAGAAATAGAAAGGGTTGTCTTTTAGCGAATTTTAAACCGGGTAGGGGTAATTACCCAGAAGACGGTGGCTTTTATACGGTTAGAGCAGATGCTTACTGGCCAAACGATTTTGGTTTGTATAATATGTCTGGTAATGTGGCTGAATGGACTTCATCTTTATTTTATGAAGGTAGTTACAACTTCCAGCATGATATGAATCCTGAGGTACGCTGGAATGCAAAAGAATCTGATCCTCCCCGTATGAAAAGAAAAGTTCTACGTGGTGGGAGTTGGAAAGATGTGGGGTATTATTTGCAGACAAGCGCCCGTACTTATGAATACCAGGATACGTCAAAATCATATATTGGATTTAGATGTATAATCGATCTTCCCCCATCAAATAAAAAGGGGAAATAATTAAGGTTTTTAAAATTAATTTCCGATCTTTCCAAAAGGTTCTTATTTTCCTTATGATTTAGGGATGATAACAATTGAAAATAAAAAATCAAAATTTAACATTTAAAATTCAAAAATTATGTCAGCAGGTGGTCAATCTCGTCCAATAGATCGTATACTCAATGTTTTTGTTTCGGCAGCAGCCGTTCCGGTTTTGCTTGGAGCACTTTTCAAAATTACCCACGCACCAGGAGCGGATGTTTGGTTAAAGATTGGATTGTGGACGGAGTCTATTATCTTCTTGGGATATGCATTATTGTATATTTTCTCTCCACCACCTGAAGGACCTGCAGTTGCACCAGCAGCCCCAGTTGAAACTGGAAATCCTGCTTTAAAAAGCATGGATAAAATGTTGCAAGATGCTGATATTACTCCTGAAAGTATGAAAAAATTAAGTGAAGGTTTTGCTAAGTTAGGAACTACTGTAGGCAATTTCACTGAAATAGGTGATACAGTGAAATCTACGAATGAACTGGGTGCAAAGGCGAAGGAAGCTACTTTTGCTCTGGGAACGATGTCTACTGCATTTAGTAATAGTGCAAGTGCTATGTCTTCATTTAATTCTGCCACTGAAAGTACAAAAGCATTTCATGAGCAAGTGCAGGTATTGACAAAGAATCTAGGTGGTTTGAATACTATTTATGAACTTGAATTGAAAGAAAGCAATAATCATCTGAAAGCTTTAAATAGTTTTTATGGGAAAATGGCTGAGGCTAGTACTGTAATGATGAGCAGCGTTGACGATGCTACAAAAACGAAGGATCAAATTAGTATATTGGCTGGAAATCTCAGCAGATTAAATTCTGTTTACGGCAATATGTTAAGTGCTATGCAAACGAAAAATGCGTAAGCTTTAAAAGCTGATACACTTATCATATATACCCTAAAATGTATTTTATTAGTTAGTCAGTAGAGATTTAAATAATATAAATTTATAACAACCATAAATCTAAAATAATATGGCTTTACCTAAAGAGCCCCGGCAGAAGATGATTAACTTGATGTATTTAGTGTTAACAGCCTTGTTAGCAATGAATGTGTCGAGCGAGATATTGAACGCCTTTAAAGTGGTTGATTTGAGCTTACAAAATTCGAATGCTAACCTAACGGCAGCCAACGAAACAATGTATAAATCTCTGGCCGAAAATTTAGCAGATCCGAAGACAGCTGAAAAGGCAAAAGTATGGGAGCCTAAGGCTGCAGAAGCTAAAAAGCTTTCAGATGAGATGAATATTTATATAGAGGGTTTAAAGAAATCATTAAAGCAGGCTTCAGGTTTGGAAATTCGTGATGGGAAAGAGGCCTTTAAAGAAGATAATATGGATGCAACTTCCCGTTTATTTGATACAGAAGGTAAAGGGAAAGAGTTAGAGGCAAAATTGAAAGCTTATAAGTTAGCGATGTTAAAAATTGACTCATCCATAGAAAGTAAGTTTGGTAAAACTTTACCTGTAGATGTAGATCCTCCCATTGGTCAGGATGGAGAAAAAAAGGAATTTACTTATGCTTATTTCCATATGACACCTACTGTGGCAGGTTTAACCTTGTTGAGTAAGTTTCAGAATAATATTAAAAATGCTGAAAATCAGGTGGTTACTTTTTGCCATGAGCAGATTGGTTCAGTGAAGGTTAGGTTTGATAAGACAGGTGTATTAGTTGGACAGAGTTCAAATTATGTAATGCCAGGACAGGAAGTTGAAATAACTGCTGGGGTAGCAGCCTATAGTTCTGAGGCAGCCCCTCAGATCAATATTGGTGGGTCAAGTGTTGCAGCAGTAGAAGGTAAGGGTTCTTACAAACTTACAGCAAGCGGTGTTGGAGTTAAAAAAGTTCCAGTTGTTGTTAATTATTTAGATCAGGATGGAAATAAACAGACTAAAACGATCGATGTAGAATATACAGTAGGAACTCCAGGTGGTGCAGCTATTATGCTTGATAAAATGAATGTATTTTATATTGGTGTTGATAACCCAATCACTATATCTTCTGGTACAGGTTGGGATAAAACAACTGTTACCATGACAGGAGGTACTTTGAGTGGTTCAAATGGGAATCGTGTTGCAAAAGTTACTACTATTGGAAAGGCTAGTATTACGGTAACTGCTGATGGTAAAACGACTCCATTTGACTTTAGAGTTAAAGAAATACCTAGTCCAATTTTTAAAGTTGGACCAGGCGGAACGAGAATGACTTCAGGTAGTTTTAAAGCACAGCAATATTGCCGTGCTGAATTAGAAAACTTTGATTTTGCGGCTAATTTTTCTGTTGTATCGGCAACGGTATATTTTTCTGGAGCTAATTTCTCAAATGTACAGATTGCAGAATTAAAAGGAAATAGTCTTGCGCCTATTGCATCCTATATGCAAAGAGCAGTACCAGGTACAAGTGTTACTTTCGATAACGTAAAAGTTCAGGGACCAGATGGAAAGCAGCGTGATATTCAAGGAGTTGGTATAGTGTTGTACTAAAAATTTTAAAAAATAGGAATATGTATAGGTATTCGTTTAAATTATTATTGGTATTGTTGAGCTTTGTGGCTTTTACTAATTATGCGGAAGCTCAGAAGGCAAAACCAAAAAAAAAGGCAGTCCAGAAAGCACCTCCTCCAGCTCCTGTAGCTGCTGTTGCTATATTAGATACGGTAAAGCCTGCAGTTGTAATTGCTCCACCTCCAGTACCCAAAATTGATAGCTTGCCTATACCTAAGTTAAAAAAATCACTTCGTGCTGATAATGGAGCTGATACTGATATGGGGATTAAGGAAAGAACCCCTTTACCTTATGAGCACATAAGGGCTGATGACGCTATTTATCGTCATAAGATATGGCGGGAAATTGATGCTAGGGAAAAAATCAATCTTCCTTTTATGTACACTGCCGATGAAGATAATGGCAATCAACGTTTTTTATCAATCTTAATGAAAGCGATACAAGATACTCTTGTAACCGCCTTCGATGCTATTGATGACCGATTCACGACGCCTATGACAATTTCACAGGTAGACCGCAAGATTCGAGATGCACCTGAGATGGTTGAAAAATTTGATTCATTGGGCATTAGTATTGGTAAATTTGAGCAAGCAAGAGAAGTAAATCTAGATTCTTTTTATAAATTCAGAATAAAGGAAGAGGTGATTTTTGATAAGGAAAGTTCTAGGCTTTTTTGGAGAATATTAGGTATAGCGCCACTTAAACGGGTAGTGACCACTACTGGAGTTGATCTGGGAGAATCTGAAATGTTTTGGGTATATTATCCTGATTTAAGACCTTTTTTGTCTAGATATGATGTTTATAACGGAAAGAATTTTGGAGCTAGGATGAGTTGGGAAGATTTATTTGAAAGTAGGATGTTTAGTGGAAGAATTACTAAAACTACCATAGATAATCCATTTGATATTCCTATCAAACTTCAAAAAGGTTTAACTGATAACACTGTTTTCCAGTTGCTAGAAGGAGAACGTCTTAAAGAGAAAGTATTTACATACGAACAGGATCTATGGAAATATTAATCTTCTAAAATATATTCTTAAGGGCAATAGTTAAAACTTTTTGCCCTTTTTTTATAGATTTAGGTTTCTAGAAATTCTCAATCATTACATCTTACTAATGTGTATTTTAAAAATTTACAAACTAGTCAATGACCTTGTTTTCTAAAATAATTAGACGGGAAATACCTTGTTACAAGATAGCAGAGAGCGATCTTTTTTTTGCATTTTTAGACATTTTTCCTTTAGTAAAAGGGCATGTTTTAGTTGTATCTAAGACAGAGACAGATAAATTTTTTGATTTAACAAATGATTACTTATCAGAAATATTATTATTTGCTAAGCCAATTGCTCAAGCGATAGAACAAACATTTGAATGTAATCGATGTGGCATTTCTGTCGTAGGACTAGAAGTGCCTCATGCACATTTACATTTGGTGCCAATACTTTCAGCTGATGATTTGAATTTTACGCGTGAAAAGTTGAAGTTATCTGTTGAAGAGTTTAAGGAAGTTCAGCAAAAAATTATTGATGCGATTCATTATAAACTACCTGCCCTTTAAGGGTAAAGAATTAATTTTTTACTTTTTTAATCTTGAAGGATTTTTCTTTAAAAAATCGTCCCATCCATTTTTTTTACTTCCTGAATTGGACAGGACAGAGTTTTCCTGAAAATAATGACAAACGGCTACTGCAAGTGCATCAGATGCATCAAAATAAGCAGGGTCTTCTTTGAAATTTAATAAGCGCTGTAACATTTTTAGAACTTGCTCCTTGCTGGCATTTCCATTGCCTGTGATAGATTGTTTTATTTTTTTTGGTGCATATTCAGTTACTTCTATGCCATGGCTCATAGCAGCTGCAATGGCTACTCCCTGAGCACGACCAAGCTTTAACATGCTCTGAACATTTTTTCCAAAAAAGGGGGCTTCAATAGCGAAAACAGAAGGTTTGAATTTAACAATTAATCTACTTACCGTATTGTAAATGAGTTCCAATTTTTTATAAGGGTCATCTACCTTGCCAGGTTTTAAAACGTCCATTTCAACCAGCTGAATTGTACTTCCACTTATTTCAATTATACCATATCCCATTACAACTGTGCCAGGGTCAATTCCTAAAATTATTTTTGAACTATTTTTCAATAAATTATTTGTTCGTTTATAAATTGATGTTTAATTTTTTTTAACGCAAATTATATTTTACTCTTTTTATTGAACAAAGTAAATTTTTAATTTCAATTTAGATAAAGGTATCTATTATAACTATCTTATTTACTTTATTATGTTATTACTTAGGCTTAGTTTAACTTCGATTTTGCTGAAGCAAAAATAATGAAACATAAGCTTCTCTTTTCTACCTTTGTACCCAAGACCCAAATAAATGAAAGCAAATTGAATAAGAAAGCTATAATATTTATTAACTACTTTTTTGGGCCTTTATTTTTTTTATTATTTGCAGGAAGTCTGTACAGGCAAATTTCCAATCAGCCAGAATTTTTTAATAAATGGGGACAAATTAGTAGTGAATGGAATAACTGGAAATTTTGCATTGCAATCATTCTAGTTTTTGTTAACTGGCTAATTGAGTCCTTTAAATGGCTATTATTGGTTAAACAGCTTCAATTTTTTTCATTTGGTGAAGCAGTTAAATCTGTATTATCTGGTTGTGCAGTTACCTTGCTTACACCAAATCGGGTGGGTGAATTTGGAGGAAGAATTTTATATGTAAAATCCGCTCATCGCCTAAAGGCAATCTCTTTGAGTTTGGTTGGAAGTTTTAGCCAGCTAATGATTACTATGTTAATGGGCTGTGTAGGATTGTTTGTCCTAAATTATTTTCTACCATTTCATAATAGCACTTTAAATTTTTTACCAGTAGTACTTAGAGATATCATGTTTTTTTTATCTGTTCTATTGTCTTTAATTTTTGTCTTATTTTATTTTCGTTTGAGTTGGATAGTTGGTATTATTGAGCGTTTACCTTTTTTACATAATGTAGTAAAACACATTAGGATTTTAAATGAATTCAGTTCTCAATTTTTATTCAAAATTTTATTTTTATCTTTTGTTCGTTATATTGTATTTATTTTACAATACGTTTTATTGTTGCAAGTGATGCATGTAGAGCTGGCAGGTTGGTTTTGCTTTTGTTTATTAACTGTATTTTACATGGCCATATCAATTATCCCTTCTTTGGGAATAGTTGAATTGCCTATTAGACTAACTGCAGCGTGGATTATATTTAAGATGTATAGTACTAATGAGCTCGGCATAGGTGCGGCCTCTTTGTGTATTTGGATTATTAATGTGGTGGTACCAGCTGTGATAGGAAGTTTGTTAATGTTAAACCTAAAAATTATAAAGGAAAAATGAAGCTACTTTTAAAATCTGTGATGATGTTGGTTATTTTTTCAGCATTTAGTCAGCAAAGTATAGCGCCTACTAATGTATTTTGTGGAATAAAGAATAGAGCATTTAAAGAAGGAGAAGTAATTACAATGAAGATTTTTTATAACTCTATGGGAATTTATATTGGTGCAGGGGAAGCAACTTTTACTTCAAGCTTAGAAAGGTTTAATGGTAAAATGGTTTATCATTGTGTGGGGGAGGGTAAATCCTATTCTTTTTTTGATAATTTTTTTAAGGTAAGAGATCGATATGAAACTTATATAGATACTACCAATTTATTTCCTGTAAAATTTATTCGAAATGTGGATGAAGGTGGGTATAAAATTTATAATAATGTAACTTTTAATCATACTGCAGGCACAGCTGTTAGTACCAATGGAGTATTTAAAACTCCCAATTGTATTCAAGATGTAATTAGTTCTATTTATTATGCGCGCAATATAAATTTTAATCAGTATAAAGTAGGAGACAAAATACCTTTAGACATGTTTTTGGATGATGAGGTCTATCATTTGTATATTAGATACCTTGGCAAAGAAAATGTAAAGACTCGTTATGGTAAATTTAGAGCGATTAAATTTAAACCGCTTCTAGTAAAAGGGACCATTTTTGAGGGAGGTGAAAAAATGACTGTGTGGGTAAGCGATGACCCCAATCATGTAGTATTAAGAGTAGAGAGTCCGATCGTTGTGGGAACTATAAAAGTAGACATGTATGGATATAAAAATCTGCGTTATCCACTCACTTCTTTAATAAGCATAAGATAGCAATACATGCTATAGATTATTCTACTTTAAGGTATTCAGTTTAAAATATTCTTTTGGTCTAATACCTTTTTCTGTTAACTGTAGACTACAACATTCATTTCTAGGATCGTGTTCAAAAAATAAAATACTGTCATTTTCTACTGCCCATTGTAAAAATATTTTTTTCTCTTCTAAAGTAATCAAAGGAAACATATCATATGCCATCACGTAAGGTAAGGGTATATGAGCACTTGAGGGTAAAAGGTCAGCCATATAAACAATAGTTTTTTCATTCCATTTTATTACTGGAAGCATCATTGCTTTGGTATGGCCGTTTACAATTATAAATGACAATTTTTCCAAAATACCAGACGGCTGAATATTAATGGTTTGTAAATTATCTTCATAGGGCGAGTTGGTCATGTCTACCATTTTTAATTGACCACTATCCATAATGGGTAAAATATTCTCTTTCAAAAAGCTTGCTTTTTCACGGTCATTTGGGTTGGTAGCCCAATGCCAATGTTTTTCATTACTCCAATAAGTTGCATTTTTAAAAGCAGGCACTAATTGATCGTCAACTCTTATTATACTTCCACCACAATGATCAAAGTGAAGATGGGTTAACACTACATCTGTAATATCATCTTTTGTAAATCCATGTTTTGCAAGTGAAGAATCTAGTGAATCATTTCCGTTGAGAAAGTAGTGCCCAAAAAATTTATCATCTTGTTTATCTCCCATCCCTGTGTCGATTAAGATAAGTCTATTATCCTCTTCAATCAATAAAGATCTCAAAACCCAGTTACACATGTTATTTTCATCAGCTAGGTTTAGTTTATTCCATATGCTCTTTGGCACTACACCAAACATGGCTCCACCATCTAATTTGAAATTCCCTAAATTGATTGAATACAAATTCATTTTAAATGGATTTTTGTTGCAAAGACTTTTCTTTAATTACTGTTGTCAATAACAGGGCAAAACCAATGACAAAAAATATAACCAACGATAAAATTGAATTTCGAATACTACTGATTCCTTCAATAAATCCAAAAGTAAATAGTCCTATAACGATGGCTAGTTTTTCTGTTACATCATAAAAGCTAAAAAAAGAGGCGGTATCTTTTGTTTCAGGCATTAATTTGCTGTAAGTAGATCTGCTAAGGGATTGTATACCACCCATGACCAGTCCAACTAGTGATGCAATAATATAAAAGTGTGTTACAGTGGTAATGAAGTAGCCCGATATACAAACTCCAATCCAAAGCAAAACAGTAAAAATTAAAATATTAAAATTCCCAAATCTTGAAGATAATTTCGACATACCAATAGCTCCCATTATTGCGACTATTTGAATAATAACTGCAGTAATAATTAGTTGCTGGTCTGGTAATTTTAGTTCTTTGATTCCAAAGTCAATCGCAACTAACATAACCGTCTGCACACCCATACTATAAAAAAAGAAAGCAGATAGAAAACGTTTTAGTATGGGTAAATGAACCATCTGCTCCCAAACAATTTTTAATTCATGAAAACCATTTACCAAAACATTTTTTTTTGTTTTTCTTTCACTTTTTGTAGAAGTGGGTAATGCATTAAAAGTGATTTGTGCAAAACTAACCCACCAAACTCCTACTAGTAAAAAAGTTATTTTTATTGCCATTGTTTTATCATCCATACCCATTACCAAACCAAACCCTATCAATTGCATTATTACACTCCCTAAATAGCCCATGCTAAATCCCTTTGCACTTATGCGATCACGGTCTTCTTCAGCAGCAATTTCGGGTAGATAAGAGTTGTAAAAAACCTGGCTTCCATAAAAGCCAATACCAGCCAGCATAAAACACAGAAGTCCAAGTATAATATTAGATTGATCGAAAAAAAATAAAAGTGAACAGCTGGCAGCACCTAGGTAGCAAAAGAATCGCATAAATTTTTTCTTATTCCCTTTATAATCAGCTATTGAGGATAGTATGGGAGATAGAAGTGCAATCAAAAGAAACCCTACCGCAAGGACATAATCTTTTAATTCTGTATTCACAAAGTGTCGCCCTAGAAAAACTATTCCATCTGGAAAATTCTTAAGACTAGTGATAGCAGCGTAGTAGGCAGGAAAAAAAGTGGTTGTTATAACTAAGTTATAAACCGAGTTAGCCCAATCGTACATGGCCCATCCAGTAATAATTTTTTTAGATGCGGTTTTCATATCGTTGCTCAATTATTTGATTTATAAAATGGTTAGGCCTAATGAAAATAAGCATTTTATCAATTCTAAATTATACCAATCAGTACTATTTAATTATTCCCATAAAGATTAGTACTAGCATGATAGCTCCTACAGCAATGCGGTATATTCCCCAAATACGAAATCCATATTTCTTTAAAAATCCGATGAATAATTTAATAGCCAACAATGCTACAATGAAAGCGACCAAATTACCAATTGCCAACAGTTGAATTTCTTTTTCTGAGAATCCTCCCGTTTCTTTAAAAAATTTTAATAATTTATAACCTGTTGCTGCAAGCATAGTGGGAACTGCTAAAAAGAAAGAAAATTCTGCAGCTGCATTGCGGGTTAGTTTTTGTTGCATTCCACCAATAATCGATGAAGCACTTCTGCTCACACCTGGAATCATTGCAATGCATTGCCAAAATCCGATGATAGTAGCCTGTTTAAATCCAACTTCTTTTTCTGAATGGACGGAAGGGTCTTTAAATAATTTTTCGATGAACAGCAGGATGATACCACCTAATAACAGTGAAATTGCAACAGTGAGCGCACTCTCTAAGAGCAAATCTATTTTTTTTGAAAAGAGAAATCCAAAGACTAAGGCGGGTAGTACACCAGCAATTAATTTTAAATAAAATTGCCAGCTTTTGAAATCAAAGAACTTTTTCCAATAAAGAACCACTACTGCTAGAATTGCACCTAATTGAATAGCTACAGTAAATACTTTTGTAAATTCGGTTGGAGGAATAGCTAGTAATTTTTCAGCAATAATCATATGGCCCGTTGATGAAATTGGCAGAAACTCTGTTAGTCCCTCCACTACAGCAATTATGATGGATTCTAAAGTTGTCATTTTGTGAAATTTAAATGTGTATTGTTTTACAAATTATGAACTTTCTATTTTAACAGTTTTTGTTTAAAATAAAAGATGCGATATTAAAAATATCGCATCTACCAGTATTTTTTATTGCCATAAATAAAAAAGAGTTTATTTGGACTACCTTTTTTATTTATCAAGAAATTATTTTTGAGAATCGGCTGGCTTCTTCATGATTGCAAATATTTCAATTATGAAGCCTGCAATGATCATAAGAGGGGCAATGGTTATTCTGGTTGTACTGTAAACATCATTGTCATTAAATATTTTCGGATCAGCACTTTTACCACCCGCCATCAAAAAAAAGCCAATTGCTAATACGACCAATCCAGCCAGCATTAGGAGATAATTTTGTTTATTAAACAATCCCTTACTGATAGCTTGTTTTTTATCTGTGCTCATTTTTTATATTTTTAGTTGTGCAAATAAAATTAATTATTTTTTAATTAGAACCCTTTTTTTAATAGAGGTCATCTAGTTTCATTTGTAAATATTTTAATACGGATCGGTGGGTGCTAAGCAATGAAATGGAAACACCCAATATTATAATTCCAGTAATAATTATTGCCATATTACTTGCGTCTCTCAAAAGACGTAACCATGGCACAAAACTTTCAACCAATAATATAAATCCAAAGACAGTTACGATGGCAATAAAAGCGGCTATTAAACCATTGATGACCGCCTTTATATTAAGTGGTTTGGTTATAAATCCTCTTGTAGCACCTACCATTTGCATGGTTTTTATCAAAAACCGATTGCTGTACATAGCCAAACGAATTGTATTATCAATTGATATAATTACGATAATGGAAAGTATAATTGCAAACAATAAAATGCCAGCGGCAATGTATTTCGTATAAGAACTAACATATCCAACTGTTTCTTTTGGATATTGAAATTCGGAAATGGTTCCAGTGAAATTAGTTTCAAGCAAATTGCTCAATACACTCAAACTATCTTTGTCCATGTAGTCAGCTTTTACAAAAAAATCAATGCTTTCTGGTAAAGGGTTGTTGGAGATGAAATTTTTCCAAGAACTATCGTTTTCAGCATTCCATTTTTGGATGGCATTTTCCTTGGTTACATATTCAGACGATTTAACGTAGGGAAGAGAGGAGATATAATTTTGGAGAGAATCTACTTGTTTTTTTGAAGCAGCGGGTGTTATCCAGGCATGTACCTGAATATTTTCCCTGAACATTTCTCCAGATTTTTTTAGGTTTAAAAATAGCCAACCAACTATGCCAAAAAGAAATAATACAAGCGCTACCCCAATGATGGCGTATCCATACGATGGTTTATTGCGCTTTGAGGTGTTTAATTTTCCAAATTGGGACATGGGTTAATTATATTTTCTTACTATTTAAACTTAAGTTTTGAATGGAAAGGGCTTAATTATTTGATTGAGTGAAATTAAGTCAAAATTTAACTCGTTCTACTGAGCAAAAGTAACAAATTTTACCTGCTTTACTGTATTTTTGCCCCCTACAAAATAATTACTATTAAACTTTTAATTGACTTATTCTGTTGAAAAGATAAATTGGTTAAAAATGTGCCTTTTGCTGTTTAAAAGCTACCGGGCTAACCAACTAACAATCAATCTACAAATCGTTAAGAATAAATGGAATACAGATTTAATGAAATAGAGCAAAAGTGGCAAGCCAATTGGAAGGAAAATAAAATTTATAGGGTTTCTAATGATTCTTCTAAACCTAAATATTATGTACTTGACATGTTTCCTTATCCAAGTGGGGCAGGATTGCATGTAGGCCATCCAATGGGTTATATTGCTAGTGATATTTATAGCCGATACAAGAGACTGAAAGGTTTTAATGTTCTTCACCCGATGGGTTATGATAGCTTTGGTCTTCCAGCTGAGCAATACGCTTTGGAAACTGGTCAGCATCCTTCAGTAACAACTGAAAAAAATATTGCCACTTTCAGAAGTCAGCTTGATAAAATTGGATTTAGCTACGATTGGGATAGAGAAGTAAGAACAAGTGAGCCTAATTATTATAGATGGACACAATGGATATTTTTACAAATATTTGATAGTTGGTACAACCGAATTTCCAATAAAGCAGAACGCATTTCAGCACTTTTGAATATTTTCGAATTAGAAGGAAATCAAAATCATATTTGCCCAGGTGACAAAACCTATCAGTTTTCTGCGGAGCAATGGAAATCATTTGGTGATAAACAAAAGCAGGAGATATTAATGGAATACCGCTTGAGCTTTAGTGCTTATGGTGAGGTAAACTGGTGTGAAGCGCTAGGAACTGTTTTGGCAAATGATGAAGTAGTTAATGGTGTAAGTGAGCGGGGTGGGCATTTGGTAGAAAAAAAGAAAATGCGTCAGTGGTATTTGCGCATTACAGAATATGCTGATCGATTGCTAGAAGGATTAGAAAGGATTGAATTTAGTGATGCAATGAAGGAAATGCAAAAGAACTGGATCGGAAAGAGCCAGGGTGCTGAAATGGATTTTGCTATCAAAAATTTTCCGATTCCTTTAAGGGTATATACCACTAGGCCAGATACAATTTACGGCGTAGATTTTATGGTAATTGCCCCAGAGCATGAATTGGTTAGTCAAATTACTTCTGTTGATCAAAAAGAAGAAATAGAAAAATATTTGACTTATGTAAAAAGTAGAAGTGAGCGGGAACGCTTAGCCGAAGTAAAGCAAATTACAGGATGTTTTACAGGTGCCTATGCAATCAATCCATTCGATGGCAGGGAAATTCCTATTTGGATTGCAGAGTATGTTTTGGCAGGTTATGGAACTGGCGCTATCATGGCGGTGCCTTGTGGTGATCAGCGTGACTTTGGATTTGCACGTCATTTTAATATACCGGTTACCAATATTATTGGAGAGCATTTTACTGGCGAAGCTGCTAATCCAACTAAAGAAGCTACCCTACATCTTTCAGGATTTTTAAATGGCTTGATGATGAAGGACGCCATCGGGGTAGCAATTAATAAGCTGGAAGAGCTAGGAATAGGAACACGAAAAGTCAATTTTAGAATGCGTGATGCAGGGTTTAGCCGTCAACGCTATTGGGGTGAGCCGTTCCCAATCATTTGGACAGATGGTATTGCCTTGCCATTGGATGCTGCTGAATTGCCATTGGAATTACCTCATGTAGATACTTACGGACCAGGGCCAGATGGGGAAGGTCCGTTAGCTAATATTACCGACTGGGTAAATTTTCAAAATAAAACATCCGCAAGGCGTGAAACATCAACTATGCCTGGCTATGCTGGTTCATCTTGGTATTTTCTTCGATACATGGACCCTCAAAATCAAAACGCTTTTTGCGATAAAAAAGCTAGTGATTACTGGGGGCAGGTAGATATTTATATTGGAGGTACTGAGCATGCTGTAGGGCATTTACTTTACAGTCGCATGTGGACGAAAATACTGTTTGACCTTGGTTATATTGGTCATGACGAACCATTTAAAAAATTGCTTAACCAAGGAATGATCCAAGGTAGTAGTAGGTTTGTATATAGGGTAAGGAATACCCATATTTTTCTATCCTCCAATCGGATTGCCGGTGTAATCAGTGAGGATGAAAAATCATCCACTGGCTTAACTAGCCTTGCTTGTGAAGTTGATCAAATTCATGTAGATGTCAACATGGTGGATGGAGTAGAATTGGATTTAGCGCAGTTTAGAAAATGGAAAAATGGAGAGTACGCTTCGGCTCAATTTATATTGGAGGAAGGTAAATATATCTGCGGTGTAGAAACAGAAAAAATGTCAAAGTCTAAAT
>CAMBTV010000039.1 GCA_945870835.1 Chitinophaga pinensis | reverse complement strand
AGACCCTTTCTTGCTAATAATATTGATGACGCCTGCAACTGCAGAGCTACCCCACAAAGTACTTTGTGAACCTTTCAATACTTCAATTCTTTCAATTTGCGAAAGCACTAAATTATTAGGATCAAATGAATTGCTGATTAACGAAGGATCGTTTACTGGGATGCCATCTAATAAAATAAGGGTGTTTCCAGAAGAAGATCCACGAAGAAAAATATCTTGGTTGGTTCCCAAGGTATTGTTAGCACCATTTACGAATATCCCTGACTGGAAGTTAAGGATCTCTGACAAAGTTTTACCGATATTTTGCTGCAAGGTGGCTTGATCAATTACAGTGACTACTTTACCAGTTTGAGATTGTTTAATAATAGACTTTGTGGCTGTGACCACTAATGCATCTAGATTTTTTGTACTGTCCACTTGGGCGTACAAATGACTGCTGAAAATAACAGCAGTCACCCATAAAAATTTCATTTTCATTTTTGAAATGATTTAAATGTGACTGCTTCCGGAAAATTCAGGTATGGCTATTACATAGCACACCTGTTAGAAATATAAATGCCTTTCAGCGCTTACACTCCATGCCTTTCACCCGAAAGCCTTGAATGATTAAATTGTAAGTTGGCAGGTCTTCTGGCTTAAGCGTTTACTTCACCTTCCCGTTAATTAAAACAGTGGTGTGAGAGAAGTTACCTTTTATTTTTCTGAAATTATCAGTCGTCAATAAAAGATCGCTTTTACAGCTACGGGGATAGCGCCGGAATTACACCGGACTTCCCTTTTAATTCCGATCCACATCGGAAACCAAATACATTACAAATGTATCTATAATAATTCATTCTTATTATTTATTATTAAACAATGCTGAGATTACTCCCAATAAAAGAATAGATTTTTTTAACAAGCCGCCCATTTCTTATCTGCTTTATGTACCTTCAAACCATGACAGCAAAATCCAACCAGCTCAATCTCTTTGACCTTTCCATGATTGTGGTAAGCCTAGTGATTGGAATGGGTATTTTTAGAAATCCCGCTTCGGTGGCAGCAACCACTGGTAACAGTTCTATCTTTTTTTTAGTGTGGATAGCAGGTGGTGTCATTGCATTATGTGGCGCGCTCACTTTTGCAGAAATTGGTCTTCGATTGCCTGCCATGGGAGGCTATTATAAAGTTTTTGCTGTCTGCTATCATCCTGCTATTGGGTTTACTGTAAATGCCTTGATACTTATTAGCAATGCAGCTTCCATGGCAATCGTAGCTCTAATTGGAGCCGACTACATCAGTGACTTGCTCTTTGATCGCCCATCAGGAATATTATTTAATTCAGGAATTTCTATTCTTGCGGTGGTGTTATTTTATGTAGTGAATCTTTTTGGATTAAAAACAAGTAGCAGAACTCAGAATGTATTAATAGTAATAAAAATTGCTTTGATACTCTTACTCATTGCAAGTATTTTTAAAGGGGTAATAATAACGCCTCATGGTTATGAAAGCAATGCAAAAATTTATACGCTATCTGATAAATCAGCTATAACCCTATTTCTAATTTCACTAATTCCTGTTTGCTTTGCTTATGGCGGATATCAACAAAGTATCAATTTTGGTGCAGATGTAAAAAATACAAAAATATTACCCAAAGGAATTTTCATCGGTATCACTATTGTTGTACTACTTTACTTATCTATCAACTACGCTTATACAAAAGTGATTGGATATGATGCAATGAAAAATGCCAGTGCCATTGGAGCTCTTTTATGTGAAGCTTGGTTTGGAAAAGCCGGTGGAAAAATATTTGACCTGCTGATGTGCTTGAGTGTGCTAGCCTATGTAAATATTGTACTCATGAGTAACCCTCGCGTGATGTTTGCCATGAGCGAGGACAAAGTTTTTCCAAAAATATTTTCTTACCGAAGTCCAAAGAACCAAGCACTTGTGCCAGGACTTACTGTTTTTGCTTTGATTGCAATTGTCGTTACTTTTTTTGGGAAAGGGGTAGATAATATTTTATCCTTCACTATGTTTCTTGACAGTATCGGAATGAGTACTTCAGCTGCAGCCATTTTTATTTTGAGAAAAAGAAAAGTAAACCAAGAAATGGTAACTGGAAGATGGAATAAACTTACTCCTCTATTTGCCTCCTTCTTTGTTTTTAGTTTTGGTTTGGTAGCAGCAGGTGTAGTTATTAGAAATGTGAATGCTGCATTCATTGGAATTGGATTGCTGGCCTTACTATTGGCAATTTATTATATTTTTTACTTTAAAAAGACTGCCTGATGGATCTCTCTTATATCATCAATGAATTGGGTGAAGACAGAGAAAATTATTTCAATGCCATTGCCCCTCCCATTATACAAAGTAGCAATTTTGCTTTTAAGACTGTGGATGAAATGCGCAGTGCCTTTGCAGATGAATACTCTAACTACTTATACAGTCGTGGAGTAAATCCTACAGTAGAAATTTTATGTAAAAAGTTGGCTGCCCTTGATCATGCTGAAGATTGTCTTGTATTCAGTAGTGGCGCTGCCGCCATCTTTGCAGCCGTGTTGGCCAATGTAAAATCGGGGGACCATATCGTATCTGTAAAAAAGCCCTATACTTGGGCACAAAAAATGTTTAATCATATTTTGCCTCGCTTTGGAGTAACCACTACCTATATTGATGGAACAGATATCGGCAATTTTGAACGCGCTATTTTACCTTCTACCAAAGTAATCTATTTAGAAAGTCCTAATAGCTGGGATTATGCAATACAAGATTTAAAAGCAGTTGCCGAATTAGCGAAGTCAGAAAATATCATCACCATCATAGATAATAGTTATTGTACTCCTATTTACCAGCAACCCATAGATTTTGGAATTGACCTAGCTTTACAATCTGGCACTAAATATATTGGTGGTCATAGTGATACGGTAGCGGGTATATTGAGTGGCAGCAATGAAATGATAAAAAGAATATTCAATTCCGAATTCTTAAATATTGGCAGCGGTATCTCACCTTTTAATGCATGGCTACTTATCCGCGGATTACGAACACTACCGATGCGACTCGAAAGAATTACCAAGACTACTTTACAAATAGTACAGTATTTAAAAGCGCATGAAAAAGTCGAAAAAGTAATTTTCGCATTCGATGAAAGTTTTCCTCAATACTCTCTTGCCAAGCAGCAAATGCGAGGAGCCTGCGGACTAGTAACTTTCATTGTAAAAGCTGACACAGTAATGCAAATAGAAAATTTCTGTAACAGCTTGCAACATATTTTAATGGCAGTAAGTTGGGGTGGGCATGAAAGTCTGATTGTACCAAAATGCTCCGGCATCCCTGCAGCCAATTTTAATGCTGTCAATGCCGAACACCGGATGATCAGAATGTATGTAGGTCTCGAAGAAGCGGAGTACCTCATAAAAGATTTGGATCGAGGGTTTGGGGGGATGGATTAAATGGTATTTATTTTCAATTGTATTTTATGTAAACCGTTAAAACGGTTTTATTTGAATTCCATTTCAATTCATAGCCCATGGTTTAAACCATGGGCTATGAATTGAAATGGATTTGTTGTAATTGAATTAAATAACCATCTTGATTATAAAAACAAAATTAAATTTGTTTAATGTAGATATATAATAATACAGATAGGGTTATAGTTAACAAAAGGTAAATAATTTCCATTAATATATTTTGTTTGATTTTAATTGCTTTCCCCAATTCTTTAAATCCAAAAAGAATTAAGGCAATAAAAAAGGGGATATAATAATTTTGCATAATTAATCAAGTGATTCGTGAGAAATACATAAGCCAAAAGAAATAACAGCAATAGCGACGCCAACAGGCCCAAGAAACTTTTTAGCAACTGCCGATCCAGATACAAAAAATACCGCTTTGTTTTCAGCAATTTCTACTTGTCATTGTTTATTCCCGTTTGATTTAATAAAACTAGTTAAAAAAAATACTGTGAACAGCCTATTGCCTGCCACAGTATTTCAAATTGAATAACTCTTTTTAAAATTTTATTTTATTGATTCTTGCTCATTTTTTGGTTTCCTATTATAAAAAAAATACAGAAATATAAAGCAGAAAAATAAATAAATACCTATTATGTAAATATTTCTTGTTAGTTGTTTTGGTAAAATTAAAAACAACAACAAATTAAATAGATAAAAAAAGATTGGAAATCGAGTTGGCTTTTTGACTTGTGTTTTTCCTTCTTTTTTCTTAATAATAAAATTTAAGTATAATAATACAATACATATAAAAAAATAAAAAATTAGAATGTATATATTTCCTAATAATTGATTAGGAAATATAAAAAATAAAAGCTGAGTAATTATAAAAAATATAAATCCATAAAGAGCAATATTTTTTTTCATATCAATATATTTAAACAATTAATTACAGAAATTATCTTGACAAATGGCGAGACCTCCCACTTGAACTATACCGCAAAGAACTACGCAAGCTGGTATACCCAATCCAACTGTTGCAACCAAGGCAGTAGCGTCACAACTTGCATGACATAAGATCGCTCCAGATGTAGCTGCTCCAGCACATAGATAATACTTCCATGAACAACCACTGCCAGATCTTGGAGCTTTCATAGTAGGCAATGAACTCCTAGAAATTGGTTGTGAAATTTTAGTTGATAGAACTTCTGAGCATTCCTTATCAAGTATTTCTGATGATATTGGCTTATACGCTATTTTAATTTTACTCCAATTTGTTTTGAACACATTCATATGTTCCAACAGTCTGGTTGAAATATCTCCTTTGAAGAGGCTATCTAGAACTATCATTTGATAGTCGAAGGATTGATTCTTATTTTGCAGAACAGAGATACTTTTTTGAAGATCACTTAACACTAAAGATTTTTGTTTCGTCAATCTTGAAATATACAAAATATAATAAAATGTTTCATTTGTCAATTCAATAAACGCTTTGTCTTCGCTTAAATTTTCAGGATCTTTAAGCTCTACATCACTATTTTTTTTTGAACAACCTACAAAAATAGAAGTTGCTGTAAAAGCAATGATTAATATTCCAATTAATTTTTTTTTCATTTTTTAAAAATTTATATCATTAATTAAAACCGCGCTTGTTTTATACAGGTTCGCAGCGTTAACATCCTGTATTCGATGGCCATCGAAATAAATTGCTTGAAGTTTTGATCGTAAGCGAATTTTTAATAGGAAGAAAAATATTTATTTAAAACTACCCTTTAAAAACATATGTAATTAATTTTTAATTCACTATTTTATAGGTTCATCCTTATAAATTATAACAAATATGATCGCTTCACTCCTACGTTATTTTAGAACCTTGCATAATCTCAAACAAAAAACAGTTGCTGACTTACTGGGAATGAGTCAGGCGAACTATAGCGATCTTGAAAATGGAAAAACTAAACTCAGTACTATTGCCGCTAAAAAATTAGCCGAACAATATGGAGTATCGATCAATCAATTCTATGCTGATAAAGGGGTTGAACAAAGTGGTTCTCCAAATGAACTTCAAGCGTCCAACCCATTAAATAACCATGAAGTCAAGGAATATCGTCCTCTTTATAATATAGATCTCTCGGAACGCCCCAAACAATTCTCTAAGGAAGAAATAGTAGAACTTACCCTACAACTCAAAAACTTGGCAGAAAAAAGCAGTCGCCTTTTAAACTGGCTATCCGTTAACTATAGTACCGACCAACCTTAGCACCTCATAAAATACCTTACATCCTTGTAAAAGGGATACTCATAAAATTTTATACCAATAATGTAAGTTAAATGATAATTTTGCGCCAGTTTATGAGGCTTAGGAAATTATAACCGATTAGCGGTAGGCTTTACTCAAAACCACAAAATAAATACATGAAAAAAATATTGTTGATTTTATTATTGGTTCTATCCTATTCTTTCGGCTTCAGCCAGGTAAAATGGGATTTGCGCAAGATTGTGGACTATGCTATGGCCAACAATATCAGCGTAAAACAGGCGGCGGTGCAAGCCTCTATTTCTGGGCTTGCCTACAATCAAAGCAAACTAAGCAGATATCCTAACGCCAACTTTAGTGGCAATAGTGGATTCAGCAGTGGGCGCAACCAGGACCCTACCTCTTTTAGCTTGATCACTCAAAACTATGTAAGTGCGGGATTACAATTACAAACCAGTGCTGATATCTTTAACTGGTACAGTAAAAGAAACACCATTCTTGCCAGTCAATGGCAATTACAAGCGGCCCTTGCTACTACTGAAAAACTCAAAAATGATATTGCCCTAATCGTTGCTAACGGTTACCTACAAGTGCTTTTAGCTAAGGAACAGGAAAATATTGCTCGCGTTCAGCTACAACAAACTAAGGAGCAGCTTTACTATACCCGCAAATTAGTGGATGCTGGATCGCTACCCGAACTCAATGCAGCAGAATTAGAAGCTCAACAAGCCCGTGATAGTGCTAGTTTTATTTCCGCAAGAGGAAACGCTCAACAAGCTACTCTTGCACTAAAGTCAAGTATGAACTTCGATGCCTCTGAACCTTTTGAAGTAGACGTGCCTCCAGTAGATAAAATCCCTGTTGAGTCTATCGCCGATCTTCAACCAGAAGCCGTTATTGCATTGGCATTGGTAAATCTCCCACAGCAACGCGTAAACGATTTTAACCTAAAGGCTTCTCAAAGAGCAGCCGAAGCCGCTCGTGGAAGAATGTACCCTACCTTATCTGCCTTTGGTAGTCTTGGTTCGGGATACAATAGCCGAGCCAAAGAAATTACTGGTTCGCGTCAATTTACAGTTCCGATTGGAAAAGTAAATGTTGGTGGTGCCGATTATTCTGTTTTTCCAAATCAACCTTTTACCAGTTATAATTATGGTGACGCTGCTTTATTTGATCAATTCAACCAAAATTTCAGACAGTCGGTGGGTTTAGCCCTTAGCGTACCGATCTTTAATGGTTCTTTAGTTCGTACCAACTGGCAAAGGAGCAAATTAAATATTCGTATTGTAGAGCTTCAAAAAGAAGGTGACAATCAAAGAATTAAACAAGATATTTACCAAGCATACAATGCCGCTACTGTAGCCATGGAAAGGTTCAACGCGAGTGAAAAAATTGTAGCCACTTCGCAACGCTCTTTTGAGTTTGCACAAAAACGCTACGAGGTAGGAATGTTAAGTACTTTTGAATTGATCACCAATCAGAATAATTTATTTAGAGCAAAACTAGAAAGCGTCCTCAACCGGTTCGACTATGTTTTTAAAATGAAAGTACTTGAGTTTTATAAAGGCCAAGGGCTGAAGTTATAAAAGGGTGACTCAAAAGAATATTAATAAGAAATAAAGATTCAATATATGAGCAAGAAAGTAAAATTAATTTTAATCGGATTAGTAGTATTGGTAGCTGTTTTAGGCGGCTTAAAATATGCTGGCGTATTTGGTAAAAAAGAAGGGACCAAAGTAACTGCCGAAAAAGTACAGCTACGCACCATTACTGAAATCGTTAATGCGAGTGGTAAAATTTACCCAGTAATTGAAGTGAAAGTAAGTCCAGATATCAGTGGAGAAATTACAGAACTGACTGTGCTAGAGGGCGACAGCGTAACCAAAGGACAGATTATTGCCCGCATTTATGCTGACATTTATAGTATTCAAGCCAACCAAGCTGCAAGTGGAGTAGCACAAAGTCAGGCTCAAGTGGCCAATGCACAAGCTGCTTTAGAAGCGTTCAAAGCTCAGCTAGACCAATCTGAAAAGACTTACAAAATGCAAAAGCAGTTGTTTGATGACAAAGTAATCAGCCGCAATGAATTCAATCTTTCAGAATCAAATTTTAAAAGTGCTCAAGCTAATTACAATGCTGCCAAACAAGGTATTAAAGGTGGCCAAGCTTCTGTACAAAGTGCTCAATCCAATCTTGCAAAAGCTAACAAAGATTTAGGAAGAACAGCGGTATTGGCTCCTATGAATGGAGTGGTAAGTTTACTCAATGTAAAGAAGGGTGAAAGAGTAGTTGGAAGTAACTTGATGTCAGGTACCGAAATGCTTCGCATAGCTGATATGGCAAAAATTGAAATTCGTGTAGACGTAAGCGAAAGTGACATTGCAAAAGTACATTTAGGTGATAGTGCCATTGTAACCGTGGATGCTTACAGCACGCGTAAATTCAAAGGAATGGTTACCCAGATTTCAAGCAGTAACAATGGCGCTGCTACGCAATCAGCACTGGCAAATACTAGTACTGATGTTACCAACTATAAAGTATATGTTCGTTTATTACCTGAAAGTTATTCTGACTTGTTAGATAAAGGATCTTATCCATTTCGTCCGGGAATGAGTGCTAGCGCAGATATACAGACAAAAACACATTTGAATGTGTTGAGTGTTCCTATCAATGCAGTTACCACACGTGATAAAAATGATAGCACAATGAAGATTGCAGGAGCCGCTAAAACAGAAGCTGAAAAAGCTGCTGCCTTAGAAGATGATTTAGAAGTTGTTGTATTTGTCGTAGACAAAGAAGGTTCAGTAAAAAAAGTAAAAGTGACTACCGCTATTCAAGATATTAATTACATTGAAATTTCAGGAGGACTAAAAGAAGGAGACAATGTTATTTCTGGACCTTATGATGTAGTGAGTAAACTACTAAAAGAAAAAGACAAGGTAAAAGTTGTAGAAAAGAAAGATCTTTTTGAAAAGGTAAAAGAATAAATTCTAATTTTTACATCCTCTCTAAAATGACGGATGATATATAATTTTATAAAAAACCAACTTTTCATTGATTGAGAAGTTGGTTTTTTTATTTTAAGTTTCTTCTGTTGACAATTATTTAAATAAAGCCTCGGCCACTGCTACGCTTTCGGTTTTTCCCACATCTACCAAATGATCGCCACTGTGGTCATAACCTAATATTGTATGATCAGCTGCAAGATCAAGATACGCATCAATGATGGAAAACTTTCCCTCTTGCTTTATCAAAGAAAATATTTTAGGCTCATATACTACTACACAACTATAAGCCTTTGCTATTAAATTTAATTTTTGAATAGAGATTTTTTCCTCCCCTGTCTGCTGGTTTTTCCATCCACAAAGTCTATTGGTTTCATCAAACAATAAAACCCTAGAAGAATTACGAGAAGTAATTCCCATGGTGATCAAGGGTTGATGTTGCTGATGATAAGCAATCAGTTTGCCAAGATCCATGTTGGTCAATATATCTACATTTAAAGAAATAAAAGGCTCCTCCCCTTCCAATAGATGTTTCGCTTTCATCAAACCTCCACCTGTTTCCAATAACTTATCCGTCTCATCGCTGATTAAAATTTCACTTCCCCAACCTTTGTTATCAATAACTGCGTCTCTCACTTGTTGAGCAAAATGATGCACATTTACTACCACCTCAGTAATACCGTATTGCTGAAGGTATTCAATATTGCGTTGCAACAATGATTTACCATTGACTACCGCTAAGGCCTTGGGATGCTGGTCCGTCCAGGGTTTAAAGCGTGTTCCAAGACCAGCAGCGTAAATGATTGCTTTCATTTTTTTAAACGTTTTTTATATTCAACCAACTCAATGCTTCCAATTATTTTGATTTAGGTGCGTAAGTTCAATTTTTACCTTAAACTTATTTCTTAGGTGTCTAGCGATGGCCTCGGCTGCATAAACGCTTCGGTGTTGACCGCCTGTACATCCAAAATTAATTACCAAATTCTCAAAGTCTCGACGAATATATTCTTCAACCGAAATGTCGATCATACTATACACACTATTTAAAAAATCTGGCATCTTAGTGCGTTGTTCTAAAAAATCTTTTACTGGTTTATCTAATCCAGAAAGATGTTTGTATTCATCAAATCTTCCAGGATTTAAAATCCCCCTCATATCAAAAACAAAACCACCACCATTTTTAGTTTCATCTTTTGGATAACCATTTTGTATGAATGAAAAACTATTCACCGCTACTATTAATGGAGTATCGGCTGTTGCTTGCAATGGAGTAAACTCCTTCCTCACTTCTTCGCTAGTGCACAACTCAAGTACTTTTGTAAATTCAGGCAACGCCAATCCAAGTGAATGGTGATTAATAAACCATTGCAAGTTTTGAAGAGCCAACGGAATACTGGTTAAAAAATGTGCTTTGCGCTCAAATAAACCACGGAATCCATAAGCCCCCAATACTTGCAGTAATCTAATTAATAAATAACCGTTATACTGACTTTTAAACAAATCCCTATCCACTAGTCGATTAATTAATTTCTCCAATGCGTCTGTATAATCATCTAATAACGACTGTTTCCATTCATCAGGCAAATTAGCTTTAGCCTGCCACAGTAAAGAAGCAACATCATATTGTGGAGCGCCTTTCATACCTCCTTGGTAATCTATAAAATGTACCTCGTTGTCAGGAGTCACCATAATATTTCGACTCTGAAAATCGCGGAACATAAAATATTTATATTCTGTTTGAGAAAGAAAATCGCTCAAAGCATCAAAATCATTTAGGAGCTTTTGCTTATCATAAGGTCGGCGCAATGCATCTAAAAAATAATATTTAAAATACAGTAAGTCCGCTAAAATAGCCTGTTTACCAAATTCAGCATTGGTTAGACATTTTGAATAATCAATTACCTCATCACCTTTTATTTGAAGTTGAGCAAGTTGTTGTAAACTTTTTTTATACAATAAATAGATCGGATCTGAGAAGCCGTTTTCCTCTAGTTGTTTCAATAAAGAAACATCACCAAAATCTTGCTGTATGTAAATTTTATTATCCGCACTACAGTATAAAATCTGCGGAGTAGAAAGTTGCTGCAGCTGAAACTGGTTAGAGAAATAAATAAAAGCCTCATTTTCTTTTATATTAACACCATAAGTGGCGATATAAGTAGCTGCTGAAGTATGAAGACGGAAATAATGGCGCTCACTACCTGCTTGTGGCAATCTATCAATCTTAGTGAGGGGCAACTTACTGAATTGTGCAAAAACCTTTTTGATCTCATCTATTTCTACCTGCATATCAATATTATATTGAGTAAAATTAACGGATTTTCATCAGAGGGTAAAAAGACTTGGCTAATAGCCATCTTATTAATTAAAAACGAGTAAAGAGTGAAAAATCAGCATCCAGCAACTTAGATAATTGTTGACATCACTAAGAGCCATTCTCGGGATTAGAATATAGCTAAGAACGATTTCGCAGTTTTTCGTAAATGGAAATATCCATCATCACCAACAACATTCCATAAAATACATCTTCCATCGGAATGGTATAAATTCTTAACCCCAAATTTTCAATGTCATTGTAAAGAACAACTGGGATAGAAGTGAGTAATCCATTGACCAACAAAAAAGGAATCAATATAATAGCATAGGCTATCAAGAAATAGGCAGTATGAAAATCTTTAAAAAAACTTTTTGCGATGTAAATAACTGCAATAAAAATAGCAGTAAAAATGAAAGTCCAGGAAGTATAATATTTACTATTAAAATAAATACCAGAAACTAACAATAGAAGTCCTATTCCCTTTAAAATTTGTTTCGACCGTCGGTTATCTTGAAGGTTTGGAAAATAGCAGCGAATACATTCATAAATAAAAATACAGCAATAAGGAACGATAATGAAAAAAAGCACTTCCTCGATAGGTAAGTTGACCAACTTTAAACCGGTAATATAATTTTCATTAAAACTCCAAACACCTTTAGAAGTAAAGTAAATATCCCAGATCACATAAAATAAGGCAGGAAGGACCATTGCTGGAAAAAGATATTTCCATTTTTTATAAAACATTACTTTTTTATCAAAACTGAGAGCGAAAGGTCCGATTATAGAAGCTCCCAGAATTAAAAAATAAGTTAAATGTGTGTTCATATGGATACCCAATGGGTTAAATCAGTTATAGCAAAAAGATGCAAAGAAAATATGCCATACACTAAATGGAAGAAATTGGAGCTTTGTCCTCCATTCTATTTTTGTCAGCTTTTACTTTATCCCAATATTTTTTTGCGACCAATAGCATACCAAAACTTTCACTTTCCTCTTTATTCAAATGCTTGTGATGCATTTTATGCGCCCAGCGAATGGTTCTGATATAAGTATTATTACTGCGCGTAAAAAATTTAAACCGCTGGTGAATGATCACTTCATGTACTACAAAATAGGCAAAACCATACAATGCAATGCCTGCACCAATTGCGGCTACCCAATAGACTTGGTTTTGCAGACCCAACATTATACACAACCAAGAGGGGATAGCAAAAATTAGGAAAAACGCATCGTTCTTCTCAAAAAAACCAGCTCCCTTTTTATGATGATCTTCATGTAGATACCATAAAAATCCATGCATTACAAACCGATGGGTTAACCAGGTGATGCCTTCCATTAAAATAAAAGTAAGTAAGGTTAGGGTTATAAAAACAAGTGCGCTCATAGTAATAAATTTTTATTTCAAAAAGGTTCGTAAAATCAAAAAGAATAAGGCCTGTGTCAGCAACAAATTTACTGCGAATTTATTCTCTTTTCTAAAGTTGAAAAAATTAAAAACAGTCAACAGCAATATACTGATCAATAGCCAACAGAAATAGTTATAAAATGGGACAGACCCGTCCCCATCCCAGGTCCAAAAGCCTAATTTGATTGCCACCGGCTCCATTAGCCAGTCAAATAAAACAGCTAAAGAGGCTCCATCAAATATCACTGACATTGCTTTTAGCTTTAAGGACGGTTCATTGTAATCCTTTGCTACTCTATGAATCACCTTATTCAACAATACATGCGTACCAATACCGCTACAATAAATGATGATAAACCAATTGACAGCGATCAAAATAGGCACTTGAAATAACTGAATGCCTAATATTTTAGAATAATGATAGTCGCCAAACAATAAGCCCGTATTCACTCCGACCACTTCTGATAAAAATCCGACAATAAAAACAATACCGATAAAAAAATAGAACGACTTATTTTTTTCAGGATGCGTCCATATTAATAAGAAAAAAGATAATAATAAATTAAATGGAGTGGATTGAACAAAAAAAATATTCTCAGAAAACAGAATACCCACTAACCCGATAGCATGAAAAAAAATGGCTATGCCAGTAGCTATTTGATATTTTGAAAATCTGTTGATCACTAATAAATAAATTAAAACTTATACTACCCTAAATAATTATTTTAAAACACCATTGAATCCCCTAACTAACGAAAAATTTGCGAACCCTACTAGCTATTTTAACAAAATCAGGCATTCGCTTTTACAATCAAGTCACTGACAATTTTAGCACTTTTAAGGCAAAGCGGAATTCCGCCGCCTGGGTGCACACTACCACCACAAAAATACAGCCCTTTGATGGAACTTGTAAAATTAGCATGTCTTAAAAAAGCAGCGAATTTAGAATTTGAACTTGTGCCATACAAAGAACCCATATAGGAAGCTGTTTGTTGTTCTATCATTATCGGATCCAATGTATGTTCTGTTTCAATTTGAGCACCAATGTCTTCACCCAGCATTCTTGACAATTTGAGTAATATATTTTCTCTTAATACTTTTTTCAACTCTTCCCAATTTTGTCCCTTATTGGCAGGTGCATTCACCATCACAAACCAGTTTTCCTTACCTTCTGGTGATTGATTGGCTTGCATTTTGGAAGTAATATTAATGTAAACTGTTGGGTCAGAACTTAGCTTACCCTCCTTAAAAATATATTCAAATTCATTTTTATATTCCTTACTAAAAAAAATATTGTGCAGCTCCAATTGAGGAAATTTCTTTTTTATTCCCCAATAAAAAATGACTGCACTACTGCTTCGTTCTTGTTTTAATACTTTTTTTGCCATCGACGGATTGGCCAATAAATTTTTGTAGGTAAAATAAACATCTGCATTACTGACGATAATTTTTGCAGAATAAACTTGCTCATTTACCTCTACGCCGCTCACATTTCCATTGTCATGAACAATTCGCTTTACGGGTGAATCGAAATGAAATTTTACTCCCTTTTTGAGCGCTAACTGATACAATGCATTGGTGATACTAATCATACCACCTATAGGATAAAAGGTTCCCTCATTTTGTTCAAGATGGGGAATCAAACTCAACATTGCAGGGGTTTTATATGGACTACTTCCATTGTAGGTAGCAAAGCGATTGAATAGTTGCACCGCTTCGGGAGAACTAAACTTTGAACTATTGTATTGATGGAGTGATTGAAAAAGATAGGATAATTTAACCGATGACAAGGCTTTAAACACTCGACCATGGAACCATGTCTTTGCTCGGTGTAGAGAATGTTCTAAAAAAAGTATCCCTATATTTTCATAAAGCTTTTTAGACTGCTGTAAATATTTTAATACAACCTGAGGATCTTCATTCAGTTGCAGTTTCATTTCCCTAGCAAAATCCTCCGCATCTGTGTAGGCTTTTACTTGTTTGCCATTTTCATAAAAATATTTATTAGCAATGGGGACCTGCTGATAAGAAAAGTAATTTTCGATCGGCTCACCGGCGAGTGAAAATAATTCCTCGATGTTTTGGGGTTGAGTAAATAAAGAAGGGCCTGCATCAAATCGAAATCCATCTTTTTCAAAAGCGGATAATTTTCCTCCAGGGTAACTGTTTTTTTCAAACACTTCCACTTGGTAACCTTTCAAAGCCAAGCGTATTGCAATTGCCAAGCCACCTACCCCAGTCCCAATTACAATTGCTTTTGAATCTTGCATTCTATTTATTGATTGAATTGAATTGTTTTACAATTATTAAATATCAATGAAAAGAAGTTACACCGTGCCTATTTACAATTTGGCCTTCAAGGTGCTCCTCTATTTTTGGAATAGCAATTTTGAACCAGGGAGTGTATTCTAATGGATTAGATTGCAATAAATTTTTGATTTCAGTTAGAGATAAATAACAATAGTCCTGCACTTCCTCTGCATTTGGAGTGATTGGTCCATCGTAATTACCTATCAATACATGATCAAATTCGTATTCTGTTAATCCATTTTCGAAAGAGGCTTTGTAAATAAAATGAAAAGCCTTTTCGAGTGAAGTAGTAAATCCCATCTCTTCTTGTAACCTTTGAATTGCAGCAGAAATAATTTCGTAACCAGACTGAGGATGGCTGCAGCAAGCGTTGGTCCATAAGCCAGGACTATGATATTTGCCAGCAGCTCTTTTCTGCAAAAGCATTTCACCCTTTTCATTGAATATAAAAACACTGAAAGCCCTATGAAGTAAACCTTTTTGATGTACTTCCAATTTCTCCATCGTACCTATCGGCTCATCTTTTTCATTTACTAAAATAACGTCCATTCTTATAATATATTTAACTGGCTGCGAAGACCTGCTTTAGCAACAATAAATGCTTTTCCATAATTAGGAATACGAATTCGTTGTTCCAAAATATTACTTGGATTTGACTTTTTTATTTTTTTGAAAAGTGATAAATAATATTTGTAGGCTACATATACACCAAATCTTGCCTTAACAGGTAAATTTAAAATTGCATCATAAGCAGCAGTAAAATCAATTGCAATATCCTCTTCAATTTGCTTTTTCATGGAAGGAGTAAAATTATTAAAGTCTACCTCAGGAAAATAAGTTCTACTCAATTGTTCATAGTCAGCCTTCACATCTCTGAGGAAATTTACTTTTTGAAATGCGGCACCTAAAGATTGTGCACCAGGCTTAAGTTCATCATACCTCGATTGATCACCTTCGCAAAAAACATAAAGACACATTAGACCAACCACTTCGGCGCTACCATATATGTATTGCTTATAACCTTGACTGTTGTAACTAGTTTTATCAAGATCCATTTCCATACTTACAAAAAATGCTTCTATCAATTCATGCGAAATTCCAAATTTGTTTACGGTTAGTTGAAAACTATGTAAGATGGGATTAAGACTTATTCCTCTTTCAATTGCTAAGTAAGTATCTTTTTTGAATTCAATCAATAATTCAGCCTTGTTAAATTGATGAAAAGTATCTACAATCTCATCTGCAAAACGGACAAAGCCATAGATATTAAAAATGGGACCTCTTAAATCTTGGTGTAATAATTTGATAGCACTGCTAAATGAAGTACTGTAACGTTCAGTAGTTTCTTTACTACACTGCTGACTTAGATCGTGAAAAAGGTTAATCATTTATTTTGCTTTTACAAAGAATACTATAAAATAAAATCTCATAAATTTAAAAGATTTTTTTAAAAAATACTATTTAACCATAATTTTTTACTACTTCTCTCGAAACCACTTCTCCACTGATCAAACTAGGTGGTACACCCGGTCCCGGCACTGTCAATTGACCGGTATAAAAAAGATTACTTACTTTTTTACTTCTCAATCCCGGCTTTAAAATGGCTGTTTGCATTAAGGTATTTGCTAAACCGTAAGCATTTCCTTTGAATGAATTGTACATATTTTTAAAATCGCT
>CAMBTV010000038.1 GCA_945870835.1 Chitinophaga pinensis | reverse complement strand
TTGCCTTTACGATGCTTTCCATCAATTGAGTGGTCGTAACTCCAAAGGGTACACTTTTTATAACCAATGTTTTTTTGTCAAGCTCTTCAATAATGGCTCTCACCCTTATTTTACCACCTCTTTTACCATCATTGTAATTGGTTGCATCCATTGTACCTCCAGTCATAAAATCAGGTAATAGCTCAAATTTTTTGCCCTTTAAAATTCTAATAGACGCTTCAATTAATTCACAAAAATTATGAGGCAATATTTTTGTGGCTAATCCTACGGCAATACCTTCTGCTCCTTGTGCAAGTAGCAATGGAAATTTCATTGGTAATGTTACAGGCTCATTTTTACGACCATCATAACTTATTGTCCAATCGGTGGTTTTTGAATTGAAAGCTACTTCTAATGCAAATTTACTGAGTCTAGCTTCAATATATCTAGGTGCTGCCGCATCGTCTCCAGTTCTAACATCTCCCCAGTTACCTTGTGTTTCTACTAATAAATCCTTTTGACCAAGATTAACGAGTGCATCACCAATACTTGCATCTCCATGAGGATGATATTGCATTGATTGACCAATAATATTGGCAACTTTATTGAAGCGTCCATCATCCATTTCTTTCATGGCATGAAGAATTCTACGCTGTACAGGCTTTAATCCATCTTCCAATGCTGGAACTGCCCTTTCCAAAATTACATAACTCGCATAATCCAAAAACCATGTTTTGTATTGACCTCCAATCCCACTATCAGTGTGAATGTAATCTTCTTTATTTTTGCTTGTTGCCATATTTAATTTAATGATGTTCGAATAGCTAATAACTTTATATCATCCATTTCATTTAACAATATATTTCAGTATAAGAATTCACATCGCACACAATTATCAGTAAAATTGAAACATGATGAAAAGATTGAATTACCCTAATTTTTATCACTTTATTTTTAATTCAAAATCTTTCATGTTAGCAATTTTTCCTTGAACATCTAACATATTCTGGGCTACCATAACTTTTATGCGCCAAAGAAGGTAAGCATCTCCTGTTACATTTTTAGCCTTGCTTATAAATTGATGTATAATTTTTGAAGCCTTTTGCCAATCAGATGTTATAAATTTTTTAAGTTCAGCATCATAAAAATCATATTCTTGCTGAATTAGTTTTTTTCCACCTTCCAGTAATCTAACTCCTTTATTTTCTTCACAAAGTTTTGTCCATTCATCAGGATCCACTTCAAATTCACTCGGAGTAATTTCTCTAGCTAATTTCTTTGCTTTTAAAAACTCCTTTGCAGGAATTTCAAATATCCAATTAGGGTAAAATATATTTCCCTTTTCATTGATAAAAGGTAAATTGTTTAAATAAAGAATAAAAACTCTACTCTGAAATTCTTTCATATAATTGAGTAACCAATAATAACCACATACATCATGCTTATTTTGTGCTGCCCATATCCAGATCAACTCTTCTGGATCCCTTCGCATTGTGCCAACTAAATTAGCTACAGTATTATAATCACTGATTTCTGTATCATTGATTTTAGATTCAAAGTCACCACCTGATAAAACATCGCTCCACCAATCACTACGAGCTTCTATTCCATCTCCTAAGTAAATATTGTGTAAAGGACCAACTGCATAATCATCTTTGATGCAAACTATTTCACCAATTAGGGTTTCATCTAATTCGATGGCCTGTTGTAAAACATTTTTATCAAATTCATTAAAAACTATGTGTATCATTTTTTTTAGGTTATTTTATTTTGGCGAAACAATATAATAGACAGCCGTGGTGAAAAAATTTCTAACAAATGGGATGGATTGAATCCAATTAAATTGTGTTCTTGGTTTCCATCCAAATTTATATTCATACACAGGATTGATTAACCAATGTTTTTGTAATAATATTTTATATCCAGTTTTATTAATTATTTTTTCAAAACGTTCAATAGAAATTCCAGTTTCTTTAATTTCCACTAAATCATCTGAATACTGTTTATTGACTTTTAATAATAATTTAAACATTGACATTGGAAGCAAGTGCCAATAGGGAGCTTTACCTAGCCAGCCTTTTAGCATTTGCTGGTGACCTCCAAAAGGCATTTGCCATGGAGGAAAAGCAAATAGAATTATCCCATTAGGTCGTAAGAATTTTTTCATCCATTCTATCAGCTTTTTCTGATCATGAATATGTTCGATCACATCTTTTAATACGATGATATCAAACTTTGTTTTTAAATCCTTTTCAGCATCTACATCATAAATATTGCTATTAATTAACCTTACTTTACCCGTCTCAATTTCAGGTTGCAACCACTCGTTTGCTTTTTCTAACCAATAAGGATACATTTCGACTCCAGTGCAATTACAACCTTGTTCACTAAATGCCCTTAGTAAGGAACCCTGCCCACATCCAATCTCCAACAATTGCATTCCAGGCTCAATTACTTTCACGTTTTGAACAAATGGTATTATCCATTCTCGAACGTTTGATAGTTGAATCTCAAAATACTTTTTATCGTCTGTATGAAAATCGTACATAAATTAAATTCGCAATATAAATAATGACTCTATTGAACAGAGGGAATGTCCTCTACTAAATTCAAATCCACTTTTAAATTATCAATAATAAAATCCTGTCTGCTAGGTGTATTCTTGCCCATATAATATTCAAGTAATTGTTGAATATGAGTATCTGGCAACATCATGACAGGTTGTAATTTCATATCTTCTCCTATAAATCGAGCAAACTCATTTGGACTAATTTCACCTAAACCTTTAAAACGCGTAATCTCAGGTTTTGAGCCTAATTTTTTTATAGCTTTATCTTTTTCAACTTGGTCATAACAATAAATAGTTTCTTGTTTATTCCTAACCCGAAATAAAGGTGTTTCTAATATATAAACATGCCCATTTTTAACAAGGTCTGGAAAAAATTGTAGAAAAAAGGTCATTAGCAGTAAGCGGATATGAAGTCCATCCACATCCGCGTCGGTAGCAAAAACAATATTATTATATCGAAGCGTATCGTATCCGTCCTCAATATTCAAAGCATGTTGTAATAAATTGAACTCCTCATTTTCATAAACTACTTTTTTTGTTAAACCGAAGCAATTAAGAGGTTTACCTCTTAAACTAAAAACTGCTTGAGTATTCACATTTCTAGCCTTAGTAATACTACCACTTGCACTGTCTCCTTCCGTGATAAATATGGTGCTTTCTTTTTGCTTTTCAAGGATGTTTTCTTTATCTTTTCCAGTGGCTTCATCATTGTAATGAAACTTACAATCCCTGAGTTTTTTATTGTGGAGATTCGCCTTTTTGGCTCTTTCATTAGCTAATTTTCTAATTCCAGATAATTCTTTTCTTTCCCTTTCATTTTGTTCAATTCTCTTTTTTAAGGCATCGGTAGTTACGGGATTTTTATGCAGATAATTATTTAGCTCTTTTCCTAAAAAATCTCCAATAAAGTTTTTCATACTTGGACCACCATCAAAAACAGTTTGGGATCCCAATTTAGTCTTAGTCTGACTTTCAAATACAGGCTCTTGAACTCTTATACTTAGCGCAGCACAAATGCTACCTCTTATATCTGCCGCATCATAATCTTTCTTAAAAAAATCTCTGATTGTTTTTACGTAACATTCCCTGAAGGCAGCCAAATGTGTACCACCCTGAGTTGTAAACTGCCCATTCACGAAACTGTAATACTCTTCTCCATAAGCACTTTCATGGGTAATTGCTACCTCAATATCCTCCCCTTTTAAATGTATGATAGGATATCGTATTTCATCTTCATTGGTTTTTCGCTGCAAGAGATCTAATAAACCATTTTTACTTACATATCGTTTACCATTTAGATTCATTACCAAACCTGCATTGAGGTAGCAATAATTCCAAAACTGATTGTCTAAATATTCTTGTACAAAATGAAAATTCTTAAAGATAGATTCATCTGGAATGAATGATACAAAAGTTCCGTTCTCTTCCTTTGTAACTGACTCTTTATGCTCCTTTAGTAAAACGCCTTTTTGAAATTCAGCAGTTTTTTCTTTTCCTTCACGATAAGCTGTAACTTTAAAATAATCACTTAATGCATTAACAGCTTTGGTACCAACTCCATTTAAACCAACACTTTTTTGAAATGCTTTGCTATCATACTTAGCCCCCGTATTGATTTTACTAACCACATCTACTACTTTTCCTAGTGGAATACCTCTTCCGTAATCCCTTACGGTAATGTTTTTGCCATCAATATTAACATCTACATGCCTTCCATGGCCCATTGTATGCTCATCAATACAGTTATCTATCACTTCTTTTATTAATACATACACACCATCATCTGGACTGCTTCCATCACCCAGTTTTCCTATGTACATACCCGGTCTAAGTCGAATATGCTCTTTCCAGTCTAGACTTCTAATCGAATCTTCGTTGTAATCCCCAGCTATTTTTTCTTTTTCAGTCATCTTGCTTTGATATAAAATCTTTACCTTATTGTGTTTATAAACTCATTTTCTCCTTTAATATTAACATTAATAAGAGGCTTATTTATAATAGATATAATTATTTTATTTTATTTGTTTATGGATACAAAATTACTAATTTATTTAGTATTTTGATGTTATTGCAAATATAACAAATCAAGTTGTCGGAGTTAAGAAGGGTTATAAACAGTTGTGCATAAACAAAATCTAATGATGTTGTATTGAAATAAAATTTAATGTTTAAAAATATTTAAACAAAAGATTTAGTAATATAAATGTTAAAAAAAATTGTAGTCTCTCAATTATATTATAAAGAGGTAGTTATAAAAAGGAAGCTCTATCTTGCTAAAACAAATTATAATTACTAAAAATATTAGAATTGCACCTAATTACAGATTTAGTTAAGATTAAGCAGATAGCAGTAGAAAAACAAGCTGAAAACGATCATTTTCAAAGTTTTTTGAAAAATCAAAATGAAAAAGAAATTGATTTACTCATTCAGGGGTTAAATGACTCATTGACGCCACAAATTGACTGTACAAAGTGTGGAAATTGTTGTAAATCTTTAATGATTCATATCACAGCCGAAGAGACAGATCAACTAGCTGATCACCTAAAAATATCAGTGGATCAGATAAAAGAACAATTTATTGAGCAAAGCGAACAGGGACAAATGATATTGAATACCGTTCCCTGCCACTTCTTAACGAATACTTCTTGTTCAATTTACGAACATCGATTTACTGAATGTAGAGAATTTCCTCATCTCCATAAACCTCATTTTATTAGAAGATTGTTTAGTACAATGCGTTATTATGAAATTTGTCCTATTATTTTTAATGTAGTAGAACAATTGAAAATAGACCTTGAATATTAATTGAATCTAATTCTATAATACTATAATTGTACTTTCTAACTATTTCAACACTTTCAAATATTAAAAGGAATTATATTTTTTAATAAATTTTATTGACCTTTACATTAAATAATTTTACAATGAAGAAAATAGTAAGCAACCTATCCTGTGTCATTTTACTTTTTATATTTTTTTCCTGTTCAGCCCAACCTAAATCAGTCTTAACAGCTGATGAATTTGAAAAAAATATGAGTGGTTCAGTTTCTGTTCAACTACTAGATGTAAGATCTGCTGATGAGTATAATTCTGGTCATATAAAAAATTCTCTCCTTGCCGATTGGAGAGATCCTGTAGAATTCAATAGAAGGATAAGTTTTATTGATAAAGACAAACCCGTATATGTTTATTGCTTGGGGGGTGGACGAAGTTCTGCTGCTGCCGCTAAAATGAAAGAAATGGGTTACCAGCAAGTATATGAATTACAGGGTGGAATGAATTCATGGAAATCTGCAAATAAATCAATTGAAGGCAAAACAACACAACAGCAAATGAGTATCATAGATTTTAATAATTCGATTAAAGCAACCAATTGGGTACTGGTAGATTTTGGAGCTGAATGGTGCCCTCCATGCAAAAAGATGGAGCCTGTTTTGGCTAGTCTCCAAAAAAACAATGCTAAAATCACAATTGTAAAAGTAGATGGAGGAAAAGATGAAGACATTTTAAAGAATTATAATGTAACGGCACTTCCAGTCTTTATTCTTTTCAAAGATGGTAAGCAAGTGTGGCGTAAAGACGGTGTTGTAACAGAAAAAGAAATTGCAGATAATTTAAATTAGTAATGTTTAAAATCAATTTGATTTATAGATCTTCCCAAATTTGTTTACTAAAATACTCTAAACTAGGATCTCTAGCACCCATTAATAACAGAACACAATTTTCATTTAAATGAGAACGGACTTTAGATAGAAATTGATTTCTATCTTCTATAAAAAAGGCATTATTACCTAATTTTTTTATATCATTTATTAAATCGTTGGACGATATATCCTTTACAGCAGTACCTCCTGCATAAAAAATTTCACTCATCCATATCTCATCTGTTGGCCTTAAAACTTGTGATACTTCCTTTACAAAATCGGTTCGTAAAAATCGAGTAGGTCCATAACCATGTGGTTGAAACCAAGCAATAACCTTAGGAGAAATATATTGACAGGCAGCAATAGAAGCTGCGCATTTTGCAGGATTGTGGGCATAATCATCTATAACCCAGACCCCATTTTTTTGTCCTAAAACCTGATGTCTTCGATAAATTCCTTCATAATTATTAAGTGCCTGTGAACAGATGGGTAAACTGACGCCAATGATATTAGCAATACAAGCAGCAGCCAATGCATTTTCCATATTGTGTTTGCCTACCGTATTGATTGAAAAAGAAACCTCTTTAATAGAAAATTGGATAGATAATCCCTCTTGATGAAAGTTTTCTGCTATATAACCTGCAGAAATATTTTTATCAATACTAAAATCTAATGATTGATTAGAAGATAATTTTGCAGATAATAAATTGGATTGATTGACAACAAATTTCCCCTTCGTATTATTTTTAAATTGGGTAAATAAATTTAATAGTTCATCAATTTCTTGGTGATCTTTATCGATATTGAGCAATAGGCCTATTTCGGGATGGTATTGAACAATAGAACCATCACTTTCGTCGGCTTCTATCACTAACCACTCTCCTGCTCCAACTTCGGCGTTACCAATTTTTCCCTCACGAATAATGCTTACTAATCCAGCACCACTTATAATACTTGGTTGTAAATTAGCAAATTTCAATATATCAAATAGCATAGCACAGGTGGTACTTTTTCCAGAAGTTCCTCCGATGGCAATAGTTTTTTTACTATTAGCTATTAATGCCAAAAGTTCGGATCGCTTGATAACAGGAATACCCAATTGAATAGCCTTCTGAACTTCGAAAACAGTATTTTCTACAGCAGTTGAAACCACTACTAATTCTGTTTTATCTGTAATTCCCTCTCCATTTTGTAAAAAGCAATGGATCCCTTCTAATTCCAATTTTTCTTTGATCTCATTGTAGGTATCAGGAGTAAAAAAACGATCACTACCTGAAACTTGTTTACCAATTCCAGATAAATATTGGGCGATAGCACTCATACCCGTTCCAGCAACACCAATAAAAAAAACATTTTTGAAATCATTTATCCCAATAATCATATAATATAATATTGACTAACTTATGGTAGAATTAAGACGCAATGTTTTGTAAGCAAAATATAAACCCAATGCCATTAATATACTGCCTAAAAAAAAGGAAGCTCCTGCAAAATGAAAAGGAGCAGTGGGACTAGTAAAATACGAAAATAGACTAGTCATTACTACTGGTCCAATAATACTGGTTAAACTCATTATACTAGTTAATCCACCTTGAAGTTCACCTTGTTGGTTGGAAGGTACCTGCCCAGATATGATTGATTGAAGGGCAGGACCACAGATACCTCCAAGACAATACGGAATTAAAAATACAAACATCATCCAGCTTTGTGATGCAAATGAAAATAAAATTAATCCAAGGGTATAAAGTGCCATGCCAACATATACACTTCGTTTACTTCCAAGTAGTGGATTAATAATTCTAATTAAACCACCCTGAACAATGCCTACTAATAAGCCAACTAATCCCAACGAAATTCCAATCATTTTAGGATTCCAATTAAATTGTTGAATAGTAAAGAAAGACCAAGTACTTTGAACCGAATTCGTAGCTAAATAAATCAAAAAATAGGAAATAACTAGACCAATTACTGCAGGATATTTTTTTAGTTGTTTTATTGAACTAAGTGGGTTAGATCTTTTCCAATCAAATTTTCTTCTATTTTCTAATGACAAGGATTCAGGTAAAACGAAATATCCATAGATAAAATTTAAAAAACTCAACAAAGCTGCGACCATAAAAGGAACACGAAGACCAAACTGGCCGAGCAGTCCCCCAATCACTGGACCTAGAATAAATCCAACACCAAAAGCTGCTCCCACCATTCCAAAATTTTGTGCCCTATTTTGAGGAGTGCTAATATCTGCTATATATGCAGTGGCAGTTGTAAAACTAGCACCTCCTAATCCTGCAATTATTCTACCTAAAAATAACCATCCTATTGAGGGAGCAATTGCTAAAAATATATAATCAATACCTAGTCCAAATAAAGATATCAATAAAATGGGTCTACGTCCATACCGATCACTTAAATTACCCAATAAGGGAGCAAAAATAAATTGCATTACCGCATAAGAAAAAGCAAGCCATCCGCTGTATAAGGAGGAATCACTGACCGAACCCTGAATTAATTCCTTAATTAAACCAGGAACAACCGGAATAATCAAGCCAATACCAGTGACATCAATTAATAAAGTAATAAATATAAAGCTGATAGCAGCCGATTTGTTTGAAGCCATCTTACAAAGATAATAGGACCTGTCACTATTGAAACAAAATGTTGGAAAGATTTATTAATGCTAAAAAAATATTGGGCAAAAAAAAGAGCTCAATTAGAGCTCTCTTTTAAAGTATATCAGTTTGGAATTACCATCTGTTACCACCTCCGCCACCGCGGTTGTTAGAATAACCACCACGACTTCCGCCGCCTGATCTTTCTTCTCTTTCCTTTGCAATTGAAACAGACATTGCTCTTCCTTCAACTTCTTTGTTGTTTAAAGATGCCATTGCTTCTTTACCTTCTTCTTCTGAAGGCATTTCAACAAAACCAAAGCCACGTGAGCGACCTGATTCTCTGTCCATAATAACTTTAGCTGAAGAAACTTCGCCAAATTTTGAAAAAAGTTCGTTAAGCTCAGCATCATTTGTGTTGAAACTTAAATTTGAAACGTAAATGTTCATAATCTTAAAAATTAATTAATAAAAAATAAAATACCTGTGATGGTAACTAAAAACAAACTTTTAAGAAGAGAAAACTAATACGTTGGAGAAGTAAAAAATTGAATCTATCTATAAACGGAGTGCTCATTGAGCTATAATCACAATACAAATATATGGATATTATTTTATAACCAAACAATTATTTTAAAATATTAGTTTTAAGGTAAAAATCCTTTTCGATAGGCTTACAACTAAAAATTTAAAACTGCTATTAAGAATAAAAGTGATTTATAGAATTAAGATTGTAAACCTTTCACGAGATCAATATAAGCTTGCTTAGCATCATCCGAGGACTTTCCCTTTAATTCGTCCCATGCAGTATGTTTTGCTTTTGCAACAAAATCAAAAGGATTTGAGGGTGCCTCTATATTTATATCGCCTTCAGTTGCTTGCTTGAAAAATGCATAAAGCTGCAGCAAAATTTCATTACTTGGTTTTTCTGAAAGCTTTTTACTGTCTAATACCGCTTGATTAAATAATTCATTAATATCCATTTGGAAGGTTTTTTCAAAAGTACCAAATTTATAATTCTCAAACAATTTTTCTGAGAATATTCAATTAGCTAATTTGAGTTGATTGTACTGTTTTAAATAGTCATATTGAAGATCTTCATGTAAAGTAGAAATTAGTTGGGCTATTTTTTTCAATTGAAGCTGATAAATATTATTTAAAACTGAACTTTTGGTAATAGGGATATCTTTTACAATTAATGTATTACAGAAATACAATAGTAATTCCACCTCAACTTGCTTTGATCCAGTAAGCCGTATGAATTTTGAAGTTGTTCTTAATATTTTACGAAGTGATTTTTTAATAAAGTAAATATTTGAAAAATTGATGGTTTCAAATTGAGACTCAATTTCTAATTTCACTTGCTCAATAAATGCGACCTCATCATGGGCTTCGAAGAGTAAATAAGTAAGTAATTCTTTATTGTCTTTTTTAAATTTAGCCAGTTTTAAACAAAGGTCAATTAATATAGATGGATTAGTTTGCGTTAATTCATGTTTTATTTCACTTATTGTGGCTGCCTTCATAGTGATAAAATTAATAATTTAGAACGGAAAAATAGGGTTCCTTTGATAAAAAGGTATTTAAATACATATCCCCCATTAGTAATTTTTGAAAGCTAAACTCATCCAACTGATATATTTTTTAGTGTATTTTTTTTCATAACTTCATCATTATAGTTTAGAAGTAAGAATAAAGTTTAACTAACAACGAAAATCTGAATCAATGAAAAAAATATTTTTGATAGCAACATTTATTTTGGCTTTTTTGGCTAGAACCAATGCTCAATTTTACAAATCACTTTTACCAAAAAGTGATTTTTCAGATTCGTTAACAAAAATTATTGTTGACTTTAAAACAAATTTCAACCTAATTCAGGGTCAGGAAATGACCCCACAATTAGAAATGAATGTTTATCAATCTAAAACAACTTTGCCTAGTTCACTTCATTGTACTATTATTCGATCTCATTCTAGATTAGATACTTCAGCCAGCTGGCAGGCAATTTTATATGACGGTGAAAATTACAACGATGCTTTTAAAATTTATAAAGAAATTTATAACCAATTGAAGAGAAGTAAAATAATAACTTCAGACAATAAACCTGGTAGTTTCAAAGGTGAATTTGAAAAACCCAAAGAGTCGGTTAGATTTGCATCTAGTACATTGTTATTAGAAACAACTGATTTGATATATCGTAATTTTTTTGCACAAATCCAGTTAAACTCAACCTATGATGGCTGGGAGGTTCAATTAAATTTAATGAACAAATACTTGTATTAAGTCTATTTTTTATACCGATCAATTGATTGTTGCATTATAAATCATAAAAATACCTTGTACGATTTACTTTAATATCCCTAAGTAAACCAGATTTTGGACTGATTGTAATATTGAAAAATCTGTACCTTCCTATAGGGGAAACATTTAAAGCCATTTGCCAACAATGCATTTCACGTGCAACGGATACTGACATAGTACCAATTTCCTTTTGAGTTATATTATAAAACCCATTAACTCCTAATTGCCATTTAGGGGTTAACGATAAGGTACTATTCCAATTCATATCCTGATAAATGTTGGTATAAAAGCCACTATAGTCGGCTTTTCGATCACGTTGAAAACGAAGTGAATAGGAGAAATTAAATGACCAAGGAATTGAAAAATCTGTAAATTCTGCTGGATTGTTACTGATATAGGCTGCTTCGGTTTGGTACTCATCTAAAGGCATCCCTGTATTTGGATTATAGGGTTGACCAATGCCCTGTGTATTAGTTTTTTTATTTTTATTTTTATCTCCTCCTTGAAATTGACTAGATATAGAAACATTACCTCCAACAAATCTTCCTAGAGTAGCAATTTTGTTTTTCCAGACCAATTGATTTACTCTATCACCCCTATTATTGATTTCATAAGGATCTAAAGTTCCACTTGCGGTAATACTTATTTTATCAAATAAATTACTTCTTGCTCCAATGTTAAAAACACTGAGTTGAAATGAATCTGCTAAAAAATTATAACTGCCTCCTAAATTGAGTCCATCGATTAAACTTACTTTCTTTACTGCATCCAAGGTAGTATCATTTTTATCACGCACCTTCATTTGGATATTGTTATCTACACTAAAACTTAGTCCTCCAAATTTACCTTCCCCAAAGCCACCGAAAAGGCTATTGTCGAATACATTAAATCTACCTACATTTCCAGCTGTATCCAATTGAGTACTGTAAAAATATTTTCCATTCATATTTGGTTTATAGCTGGCACTAATTGAAGGTCGAATTTCGTGCCTGATAGCTTTTACTGCTGAATTTTTTCGGAATATATAGGAACCAAAAATTCTTGAGGACATACTAATTCCAAAGGACATATCCCTTGAAGAATAAAAATTTTTATTGATTGAAGTATCAACTTTTTTTAAATCATTATTCCAACTTCTTATAAATTTTTGCTGATACCATTTTTCTGCGTAAGAAATACTGGGTGAAATTTGAAAAGCTCCAAATTGAGGAAGAGAAAGTGAAATAGGAACACTATGTATTCCACCCCATTGAAGGTTGTTAAAAATTTGTTTGCCCAAGTTGATTTTACTAACTGATGTATCATCCGAAAAATAGGTAAGACTTTTAACATTAGAATTAAGAGCTATCCCTAAGTTTTCGTACCAATTATAATTTCCAATTGCTTCTTTTCTTCTAAGGGGATATAAAGTATTTAAATTAAAACTCACATCCGGTAGGGTAACATTGATTATTTTTAGATTGGTATTTTGAGAGTGATTCGCATTTATTGAAAAATTAAAAGGTTTGTCCTTCCATACCTTGGCATAGGCGATACTAGAATTTAATTGGTTGCTAAAATTACGAGTCGGATCATTGGGTACCTGCGAATTAAATTTACTGCTACCTGCATTTACATTCGCATTAAAAGAAACTCCAGGCCTCGATTTGGTATCAAGAGTATGAGACCATCTTACATTAAATGAATTATTAATAGAGAAATCTGGATCACCTTTAAAGTTTGTTTTGAAGTGCTGAAAATCAAAAGAAAAATTACCTTGTTGATGATATCTTTTATAATACCGGGGACTAACATTGAAAGAGTATCCTCCATAAGAAAATATAGTTCCTCTAGTGGTTACATCCCAATTGTCATTGATTACATTATAATAACCAAGTCCAGACAGTGATAATCCAAATTGTTCATTAGAGTTAAAAGCGGGGGCCAGCATTCCAGAATGCCTTCCTTGTGAAATTGGGTAAAGACCAAAGGGAAGTATAATCGGTACAGGAACACCTTCAAATTCTGGATGGACTGGACCTGTCACGGCATATTTGTTTCTTATAAATTTTATTTTCTTACTGACAAATGCAAAGTGAGGGGTGTCTAAATTACAGGTAGTAAATCTTGCCTTAAATGCAAAAAATGAGGATGAATCTGTTTTTTTTATTTTTTCTGCATAAACAAACATTTCATCTTGCTTGGTGTAAGTTCCTTTAGTTAGACCCCTTCCAGTTTGCATATTAAATGCAATCGTATCACTCACCGTTTTTAATTCGCCCTGATTAAATGTTGGGAATGAAATCACCTTTCCAGCTGTATCTCTTTTCATGAAAGCGGTGATTAAATTAGTTCTTTGATCAAATTCAATACCTGGAGCTCTTAATTCGTTGTCAGCAAATTTTACATTCGATTGTTTTCCATACAATAAGATTTTATTGTTCGGGATATCAAATATCATAGAATCTTCGGCTTTGTAGGTAACCGGAGCATCTAATGAATCTTTAGAGGAATTAAAATGGAAAGTATCTACAGCCAAAATAGATAGGGAGTCTCCCCTTTTAATACTATCCATCTTATTGGAAGGAATTGTATCAAAACTAGAGTAGTTGTGATAAATCTTTTTCTTAAAATTCTTTTGATGGCTAGATTTATATGTATTGGAAGTTAAAATTTTGTAAAATTCGCCTATAATGGGAAAATTTATTGTATTTCCGATCGTTTGACTAATGAACAGAGCCAGCATGACGGATGCTAAAATATATTTTGCCTTACCTTTGATATAGTTGTCCATTGAAGTTATAGCAAAAATAACCATATTACATACAACTATGTGTGAAGAATCCCTTATAATTGCTAATCATCTATAAAAAACAAATTGAATATGTTACTTAATAAATTCATATTTATAAATTTTATATCCATATTGGTTTTTTCAATTTCCCTGCATTCCCAAACTCCAAAGCTCCTTAAAACAATTATTGTCGATGCTGGACATGGTGGATCAGATAATGGAGCTGTTGGTCAATACGAAGGTTCTCTGAGGTCTAAAGAAAAGGACATTACTCTTGCCATTTCAAAAAAATTGGTAGCCGCACTACAACGAGAATTACCTGAGGTTAATACTATCCCTACTCGAACAACCGATATTTTTCAAAATGTGAATGAAAAAGCAAGAATTGCCAACCAATTTCATGGTGACCTATTTATTTGTATTCATGCTGATTCCGGACCGCTAAAAACTGGCAGACGGCTCATCGGAACACATATGGTAACCCGTTATAAAGTAACTTATAGTGGAAAGGGAAAGAAAAAAAAGAAAATAAAGAAAGCCTATGAAGTAGAAGAACCCCTCTATCAATATTATAAATTACCTATTCAAAGAAGTGGAACCAGTGTATGGATATTTGCTTCCCATAAAACAAGTGATAAGCTTAAAGCAATTATTGAAAATGAAGATGAATTTAATATTGAAGCGGATGATTCACTAAGTAACAATATTGATTTTAATAGTCCTGAAATGAAACCTATTGTTGCTATTTATGCGAAAAGATTTCAATTAAAAAGTATCAATATAGGTATGTTAGTGGAAGATGAAGTAGCTAAAACAGGAAGAAAATCACTTGGTTTAAACCAACGACAAGTGGGAATTAGAGTATTACAATCCACCAATATGCCTGCTATATTGATTGAAACAGGTTTTATTAATAATGATGAAGATGAACGCTATCTTAATAGCGAAGAAGGGCAAGAAGAACTTGCTGTAAGTATAACTCAAGCGGTTAAACGATATAAAAATATTGTTGAAAATGGAAATAAAGTAAATGATCAAATTGTAAAATAAACTTGTTATTTATAAGTTCAACGCTTATTTTAATGAAATTAAACCCCTAGTTTAATTAAAAACTCAAATTTTTGCAATTTGCCTTCTATTTTAAATGGACTAACTGCCATCAAATAAATGTGTACTTTTGAAACTCAAATAATCCTTTTTTCATTATGAACATTTCGAATGAAACTAAAGTGGGTTCGCTTACTGCAATTTCTATAGTATTACTTATTTTGGGATTTAATTTTTTAAAGGGACGAAACCTTACTGTCAAGTCTATGCGCTTTTATGCAGTCTTTGAAAATATCGAAGGACTCACTTCAAGTAATGCAGTGGTTATTAATGGAAAACAAGTAGGAACAGTTTATAGCACTGACGGCGGTGAGGATATGCGTAAAATTACAGTTGCTCTCACAATTAATCAATTAATTAATATACCAGATAATTCAATAGCAGTAATTACTCCTTCGGTACTTGGCGTTACCTCTATGGAAATTAGATTAGGAAATAGCAAGGTTTATAAAAAAGAAGGAGATACCTTGGCGTCAATTGCTTCTAAAGGTATGTTAGCTGATGCATTTCAAAAAGTAGATCCTGTATTACTTGAGGTATCTAATATGATAAGATCGCTCGACTCGGTATTGGTGACAGTCAATAGCGTTTTTGATACCAATACCAAAAATAATATCAAATCAGTGATGGCAAATTTGAATAATACGACCGCTTCGCTGGCTATATCTTCTGCTTCACTTCAAGCAATTTTAAATACTCAATCAGGTGCTTTGGCCAAAACATTAAATAATGTTAGTGATATTACAGGCACATTAAAAAATAGTGATAAAAAAATTGATCAAACACTTACCAATTTGGAAACTACCACATCAAAACTTTCAAAATTGGATCTGGAAAAAACACTAACCACTATTAATGCTACAATCAGTGACTTAAAAAATACAATTGAAAAAGTTAATAGTGACAAGGGATCAATAGGCTTATTAATCAATGATCCTAAACTTTACAATAACTTAAGTGCAACATCTAATAAATTAAATCTTCTGCTAGATGATGTTAGGGTCCATCCTAAAAGATATATCAATGTTTCAGTTTTTGGAAAAAAGGAAAAGAATAAACCTCTTACTGCTCCTCTACCTGATACAATAAATGCTCCTTACACAAAGTAGGTCCGATATTTTTTTAATAAGTAAATTTTCATTTAACCTTAAAAAATATTGTTAAAGTGGTTGTAATAAAGTTCTATTTTTCTTAAATCAATTGAATTGAAATTTATCAAACTTTTAAAAATTCTACTTATTTCATTGGTCATTCTTCATGTCCAATTAAATTCAATTGCTCAAGATAGCATCTTAACGTCTAATGCTGATACCATTAGAGAAATACAGATTATTCAGGGAAATAGCCTTAGAGAAAAATCAATTGACTCCGCCACAAGGTTGCAAACTATTTCTGGAAATGTAATTTTAAAGGAAGGATTGACACTTTTTTACTGCGACAGTGCTATTATTAATAAAGAAACGAATGTTTTGGAAGCCTTTGGGAACATACATATCAATCAAAATGATAGTATCAATACCTATTCACAATATTTAAAATACATTGGTAAGGATCGTATTGCATTTTTAAAAAAAGAGG